>JAZSGU010000207.1:0-5922 GCA_045532895.1 Acutalibacteraceae bacterium
TGAGCCGACGGCGCAGGGGATTAAAGTTGCCAAAAAGCTGAAAAGAAATTCAAAAGTGCTGAAAATAAAGAACGGTAAAAGGGTTTGTGCCAAAAGCATAACCGCGGCAAAAAGGAAAAACCATGCCGATTTTTTGGAAACAAGTACGGCAGAAGCGATAAGAGCGGTCAACGGAAAAACGATGTAAAGCGCAATCAGAGAATAGCCCATTTCATCGCCGCCGGGCAGAAGAAGGCCCCAGACAAGAAACACGATAAATTCCAATATAACGGCAGAAACAGAAATAACTGCAGTCTTGTTTTTCATAAAATCACTCCTAAGCGTATGTCACAAGAAGATAGATAATCAGCATGTGCAATGGATAGAAAGCATAGAAGCCGTATTGCATGATTTTGCTTGATTTGCCTTTTCTGCCGCCGTAAAGCCAGATGGGAATGAGCGCAAATACGGCAAATCCCTGCGTTGCGATTTCGCATGTTTTTCCTGATATTTCAACAAGAATTTGCTGGCCTTCGAAGAGAACGATATTCATCAGAATCATTGCAACAAGCTGTGCAAGCCAGGCAAAAGGAAAGTCGCGGAAAAGATAAAACATAACAACAGTCAAAAATCCCCAGAAGCCGTAGTCGGGGAAGCCGATGAATGCACCGAGGCAAATGGGTATCAACAGCAGAACTGTTTTGGTGATTGTCTTTGCGGTTTTATCTTTTCTTGCTTTGTCGATAAGGGTGATTGCAAGAAGACCGAGAAGCAGGGTGAAGAGCACATTCTGGTGGTAGGGATAAAACCAGTTTCCGCCATAGAAAAGATTAAACGGGATTTCGCTTATGAGAGCAAAACCGAGCAGGCGGAATATGTATTTTTTCAGGTTTGATGTATGGACAAAGCCTTCGGAAATCATAAATGCAAATATCGGGAAGGTCATTCTGCCCACATAGGTCATCCAGTCATTGCCCGGCACAACCTTTGCCCACAAGTGGTCGCAAATCATGAATGCCATTGCAAGAATGCGGAGCATGTTTGAGGTTAATCCGCCGAAAGGCTTTTTGATAAACGGGCTGTTCGTCGGAAGCTTTTTTACAAATTCGCTTTTCATAAATATCTCCCCTTGATTTTATTCTAAATCTCTAAAGTTACAAAACGGTGCACAAATTATTACAATTTTACTAAAAAAACCGGCAGGTGTTGTATCTGCCGGTTTGTTTTTTATACGCCTGAATATGCCGAGAAACCGCCGTCAACCGCAAGAACAACGCCGGTGATAAAGCCGGAATACTGTTCGTCGCAGAGGAAAACAAGCGCGCCCGTCAAATCCTCGGGAACGCCGAAACGGCGCATGGGTGTGTGGGTGATGATTTTGTTTGAACGCTCCGTGAGTGAGCCGTCCTCGTTATAAAGAAGCTTTGCGTTCTGGATTGTTGAGAAAAATCCGGGGGCGATTGCGTTAACGCGAATGCCGACATCCGCAAAGTGAACCGCCATCCACTGCGTGAAGTTAGAGATAGCTGCCTTTGCCGCAGAATATGCGGGGATTCTTGTGAGGGGCTTGAACGAGTTCATTGAGGAAACGTTGAGAATTGTTGCGTTTTCTCTGCCGACCATATCCTTTGCAAAGCACTGTGTTGTGAGGAGCGTGCCGAGGAAGTTGAGGTTGAAAACAAATTCAATTCCCTTTGCATCAAGGTCAAAGAATGTTTTAACGCCCTCTGCCTTTTCTGCCATATCCTTAAGCTCAAGGGTGTCCTTGGTGGTTGTGCCGAGGGGTGAATTTCCGCCCGCGCCGTTGATAAGAATATCGCAAACGCCGAGCTCCGCGGTGATTTTTGCTTTTGCCGCCTCAAGGCTTTCTGCTTCAAGCACATTGCAGCCGACTGCGAGAGCAGTGCCGCCCTCTGCGGTAATTTCGTCAACAACCTTTTGAGCCGCCTCTTCTCTTAAATCAAGAACGGCAACTTTAACGCCGAGCCTTGCAAGGTCTTTTGCAAAGCCGCTGCAAAGCACACCGCCGCCGCCCGTAATAACGGCAACTCTGCCCTTTAAATTTTCGTGAAACATATCAGTTAGCTCCTCCCTTAATTATAACTGCTTCGCCTGTTTTTGAGGATTGGTAGCATGTGGCAACAATTTTTGCCGCGTGACCGCCCTCAAAGGCGTCAATATCGAATTTTTCGCCTTTTTCAAGGCAATAATAAAAGTCTTTTATTAAAGCGGAATGACCGGAGCCCCAATAATGCCTGCCGTGGTAAATAGCATCGGGTTTGCCCGTGATTTGGTCAAACTGTCCGGTTGACCCTATAACAAACAGCTTTTCGCCCTCAATGCGAAGTTTGCCCTTTTCAAGAACGATTTCAACAAACACTTCGGAATTTTCCGCATAGGCGAGCGTGGCATAAAAAACTGCAGTAACGCCGTTTTCAAGCTCTAAAAGAACGCTTGCCGTATCCTCCACTTCAATTATGCCCTTTAAGCGGTCTGTTGAAACATGAGCCGTAACCCTTCGGCATTTGCCGCAGAGATATTGCACCAAATCCATTGTGTGAATGGATTGGTTAATCAGCACGCCGCCGCATTCCTTATCGAGAGTGCCGTGCCAGTCATCGCTGTAATATCCCTCATCTCTGTCCCATGTGACAAAAGCCCTTGCGGATTTAACCTTGCCCATTTCGCCTGAATCGATGAGTTTTTTTGCCTCACAAACGCAGGTGTTATAGCGGTTTTGGAAGCATATGCCGAGCTGCTTTCCGCTTTTGGCTTGCGCCGCACGAAGCAACTCAACCTCATTTACAGAAACTGAGCAGGGTTTTTCGAGCAAAACGTTTATGCCCTTTTCAAGCGCTTTTATCGCCATTTGCGTGTGGAGATAATGGGGTGTGCATATGTGGATTGCATCAATTTTTTCGTTTTCAAGCAGTGTGTCAAAATCATAATATGCCTTTGCACCGTATTCAAGAGCTTTTTTATCGGCTCTTTCGGGCTTTATGTCGGCAACGGCCGTTATTTCAACGCCTTCGATTTCAGATAAAGCCTTGAAATGCATTTTTGAAACGCTGCCGCAGCCAATAACTGCAACCTTCATGATACTGTTCCTTTCAGTTTATCAGAATGTTGAGGACATGTCTGCCTGCACCTGCTCAACAACAACCTTTTTGTCGGCTGAGCCTGCGGCAATTTTCTTTTGAAGCTCTGCATAGTAAACATCCTCGTCAACGGGAAGCTCAATTTCCTTGCCGAGCCATGCGGAAAGGTGAGCTGCATTGGAGATTGAAAGACCTCTGATGCCTTCCTCGCCCTTGGCAACAAGCTCTTCGCCGCGGAGAATTGCGGCAGCAAATTTGTTGCATACCTCGGAGTGCTGCTTATTTCTGCCGTCGGTTTCAACCTCAATCCACTCGCCCTCAATCCAGCCGAAGCCTTCCTCTGCGGTTGCGCAATGCTCCGAAACTCTGCCGTCAAGCTTATAAAGCATGAGCTTATTGTTTTCGCAAACGAGCTTGCCGCCGTCAAGGGTAATCTCAAAGCGGTTTGTGCCGGGGCAGTCGCCCGTGGTTGTTATGAATGTGCCGGTTGCGCCGTTGGCGTATTCAACATAAATTGTAACGTCGTCCTCAACCTCGATGTTGTGCCACTTGCCCTCGTGAACAAATGCCTTAACTTTTACGGGCAGACCGCAAATCCACTGCCAAAGGTCAAGGTTATGGGGGCACTGGTTAAGAAGCACGCCGCCGCCCTCACCTTTCCAGGTTGCGCGCCATCCGCCTGAATTATAATAAGCCTGGGTGCGGTACCAGTCGGTGATAATCCAGCTTACTCTTCTGATTTCGCCAAGCTCGCCGCTCTGAACAAGCTCACGCATTTTTCTGTAAACGCAGTTTGTACGCTGATTATACATGATGCCGAAAACAAGGTCGGTCTTTGCAGCCGCCTCGTTCATTTCCCTTACCTGCTTTGTGTAAACGCCTGCGGGCTTTTCGGTCAGAACATGAACGCCCTTGGAGAATGCATACTGTGCGATGGGGGAGTGGTCGTAGTGCGGGGTTGCGATGATAACAGCGTCAACCTCACCGCTGTCGATAAGGGCTTCTGCGCTGTCGAATGTTTTGAGAGAGGGCATAAGTGCCTTTGCTTCGGCAAGCCGTTTGGGTTCGATATCCGCACATGCGGTGAAGCGAAGTTCCTTGTGGCGGCCCTGAAGATGCATGTTGATATGTGACCTGCCCATGTTGCCGACGCCGATAATGCCGAATCGCACGGGCTGAACCTTTGTTTCAACTATATTGTGGATAGCCGAGCAAGCAGCCGCAAAAGAGGTCTGATTGTCGGGATAAACATATTTCTGATTCATTTTGGATGCTGTTGCATCGTCGGGCTCAAGGTCGTCAAGACCCTCAAAAACTCTTAAATGCGGCTCAACCGAAAGAAAATATACCTTTTCCTCCTGGTCAAGAGCCTTGAGGATTTCTTCAAGGTGGCCGTCGCCTTCGCCTGCGGGAACAACGGTATCAATTTCAGCAATGCAATCCTTGATGTGCATATATGTAATGCGGTCTTTCAAAAGCTTAAAGCCCTCGGCTGTGTCACAGCCGCACTGAATGTAGTTGGAGGGGTCAAAGATGCAGCCCATTCTGTTGCCGAAATGCTCTGCAAGCTCAAAGCATCTTTCGTGAATATCGCCGTAGATGCCCTTTTCGTTTTCATGGCAGCAGAGAATACCGTGCTCACAAGCGTAGTCAACCATTGCGGTCAGTCTTGCGTAAACCTCATCTTTATATTCCTCAATGCTCTGACCCTTTGTAAAGAAAAAGCTGAACATTCTGATATATTTCGTGTCAAGAACTTTCGCAACCTCAACAGTCTGTTTGAATGCCTCAAAATGGGGAGCAAAGTCGTCGTCAATTTCAATCTTGCCGTAGTGAGAGCCTATCGAAGAAACTTTCATTCCGTGCTCATCAAGGAGCTTTTTGAGATCTTTTGCCTCTTCTACGGTGAAATTTGAGATATTTTTGCCGTTAACGTTGCGCAGCTCAGTGTATTCAATGCCGTTTGCCTTGCAGGCGGAAATCTGCTCAAGAATATCGGGCGATGCCTCGTCTGCAAAAGCGGAAAACAAAAATTTTGCCATTGTTTTGCCTCCTAAAATAATATACAAAATAATTTTACCATTTTTTTATAATAATTCAAGTATATAATATAAAGAAATTCGTATAAATTCAAAAAATTGATTAAAATGAATTTGTGAGGAAAACATTGACAGATAAACGCATTATAAGATAAAATAAAAGCATAAATATGCCGTGATTTGCGGCAGAAAGGAACAAATATGAAAAAAATAATTGCAATAATTCTTTCATTAGCTTTGATTTTTTCGGTTGCTGTGCTTCCCGCGCAGGCGGCTGAAATTGATAAAAACAGCGCAACTGACTACCCCTATATTTTCGTTCACGGCATGGGAGGCTGGGGTACTGCGGATTCCTATTATTCTTTGTCACCGTATTGGGGCGGCGGACTTCTGCCCGGCTCCGATAACGATATGATACGCATTCTTAACGAAAACGGCATTGAGGCTTATGCCCCGTCCGTAGGACCTTTGAGCAGCGCATGGGACAGAGCCTGCGAGCTCTATGCCCAGCTTACGGGCACGGTTGTTGACTACGGCGAAGCGCACTCAAAGGCTCACGGTCACGACAGATACGGCTTCAGCTATGAGGGCAAGGCAACCATGGGCGAGCCTTGGGATTTGAAAGAAAAGATTAACCTTGTCGGTCATTCTTTCGGCGGCGCAACGGTGAGATTGCTCACATCTCTGCTTGCTTTCGGCGATGCCGATGAAATTGCCGCAACGGGCGAAGAAACAAGCCCGCTTTTCACGGGCGGACACGATTGCGTGCATTCCTGCATAACTCTTTCCGCTCCGCACAACGGCTC
>JAZSGU010000039.1:0-11819 GCA_045532895.1 Acutalibacteraceae bacterium
GAATGGGGCGGCAATTTCCTGCCCTATATCGAAAAATGCAAAAGGCTCGGCTTTGACGTGCTCGAAGTTGCGTGCGGCGCATTTCATCTTGAAAACGAAGAGTATTTCAGAGAATTAAAAAAATGTGCCGAATATAACGGCATGCTTCTTTCGGGCGGATACGGCCCCAGACCCGAGCACAACCTTGCATCAACCGATTCTGCGGCTGTTGAAAAGGCATTCGCGTTCTATGCGGATATTTTCAAAAAAATGGAAATAGCAGGAATTGACCGCATCGGCGGCGCGCTTTATTCCTATTGGCCCGTTGATTTTGCATCAGGCTTTGATAAAAAGGCAGATACCGAGCGCAGTATAAAAAGCATGAGAAAGCTTGCCGACATGGCGGCTGACCACGGCATAACGCTCTGCATGGAATCGCTAAACAGATTTGAAGGCTACATGATTAACGAAGCCTATGAGGACGTTGAATACGTTAAGGCGGTTGACAAGCCGAATGTTAAAGCGATGCTTGACACCTTCCACATGAACATTGAAGAAGATTCCATGATTGATGCCATAAAGCTAACCGAGGGTTATCTGGGCTCATTCCATGTTGGTGAGGCAAACAGAAGATGCCCCAATCCGAACGGCAGAATGGACTGGGAGGCAATCGGCAAGGCTCTGCGCGACATCAACTATGACGGCTATGTTGTTATGGAGCCGTTTGTTCAGATGGGCGGTCAGGTAGGAAAAGATATTTCAATCTGGCGCGATATGTCGCACGGAGCAACGGAAGAAATGCTCGATGCAGATGCGGCGGCTTCGGTTGCATATTTAAGAAAAACATTTTTAGGGTAAAAAAGCAAGTGGCTTGCAATGGATAATTCCTTTGCAAACCACTTTTATTATTTGGTTTATTGCTTCTTTCCCTTCTTTTTGGGGTCAGAAATCTTGTTAAGTCCGCTTACGCAAAGGATGATAATGCCCATAACAACGAATATGCCGAGCATACCTTTGCCCATAATAGGAGCTGTTTCCATAATGTTTTCGGGAGTAAAAGCTATTCCGCCTGCAGCCGCTGTTGTTTCAACCGCCGCTGCCATATTTGCCAATGTTGTCATTTCCATTATTATTCCCTCCTATTACTGAGCGAGTGCGCCGCCGACAAGCGTAAGAATAAGACCGCCTGCGATAACCGAAGCAACCTGACCCGAAACGTTAACACCGATTGAATGCATGAGAAGGAAGTTCTGGTTATCTTCTGCAAGACCCATCTTATGAACAACTCTTGCAGACATGGGGAATGCGGAAATACCCGCCGCACCAATCATGGGGTTAATCTTGTTCTTGCTGAAGAGGTTCATAATCTTTGCAATCATGATGCCGCCGAAGGTGTCAACGATAAACGCAACAAGACCGAGACCCATAATAAGAAGTGTTTCGAACTTGAGGAAATCCTCTGCAACCATCTTTGATGCGATTGTGAAGCCGAGGAAAATTGTGATAAGGTTTGCGAGAACATTCTGCGCTGTTTCTGAAAGTGAATTAAGAACACCGCATTCTCTGATAAGGTTGCCGAACATAAGGAAGCCGATAAGGGCTGTTGCATCGGGTGCAACCATACCAACGATGATTGTAACAACGATGGGGAAAAGAATCTTTGTAAGCTTTGAAACCTTCTTGCCTGTGTAATTCATGCGGATAAGGCGTTCTTTCTTTGTTGTGCAAAGCTTGATGATGGGAGGCTGAACAATGGGAACAAGCGCCATATATGAATATGCCGCAACCATGATAGCCGCCGTGTAGTTTGAGTTAAGCATATTTGCAACAAATATGGATGTGGGGCCGTCTGCCGCACCGATAATTGCGATTGAAGCCGCATCCTTGAGTTCAAAGCCGAATACAGATGAAAGGCAGAGAGTGAAGAAAATACCGAACTGTGCTGCCGCGCCGAAAATCATAAGCTTCGGGTTGGTCAGAACGGGCTCAAAGTCTATCATTGCGCCGATACCGATAAACAGAATAAGCGGGAAAAGCTCGTGGCTGTCGATACCAATCTCAAAAAGGAAATCGATAACGCCTCTGACACCTGTTGCCGCTTCACCTTCCGCAACGGGAGGGATGGGCAGGTTAACAAGAATTGCGCCGAAGCCCATGGGGAGAAGCAAGGTGGGCTCCATTTCTTTTTTGATGGCGAGGAAAATCAGCAAACCGCCGATTGCCCACATGATGACCTGCTTGGGGTCAATGAACTGTAAATTTCCAAAAATGTCTGTTAAAATATCCATTTTGAAAATCCTTCCTTTCTTTAAACACAAATCAAAAGCATTCTATCATTTTATTGACAAAAATTCAAGTAAAATTACAAACTTTTTAATTGAAAAAGTTTTTTATATTATAGCAGAAGGCAACAAAAAAAGCGGAGAAAAATCCGCTCTTGTTTTTTGCATGTAAATACATTACAAAAATGCAAAAAATATATAGAATTATAGTGCAAAACCACAAAATTTTGCAGGATTTCAAAATAACACTTGCAAAATCGCGTGGCATATTATAGAATATAAAACATTGAGCGATAAAATTCGGAGGTTTTTGAAAATGAACATTCAAAATTTATCCCGTGAGCAGCTTCAGGAACGCCTTGGCTTGCTCACGCAGAAATATAATTCATATAAAGCTCTGGGGCTGAAGCTTGACATGTCCAGAGGCAAGCCCGGTGCAGACCAACTTGAGCTGACAAACGACATGCTTGACACCGCCGTGCTTGGTGATTTCAAGGCTTCAAACGGCTTCGATGTGCGCAACTACGGCGTGCTTGACGGCATCCCCGAATGCAAAAAGCTCTTTTCGGAAATTCTTGACGTTGCCCCCGAAAATCTTATTGTTTTTGGCAACGCAAGCCTCACAATTATGTATGATTACATTGCGCAGTGCATGCTTTTCGGCGCAGGTGCAGAGCCTTGGGCAAAGCAGAGCGGAATCAAATTCCTCTGCCCCGTGCCGGGCTATGACAGACATTTTGCCATTCTTGAGCATTTCGGCATTGAGATGATTAACATCCCCTCAAACGAAAACGGTCCCGATATGGGCATGGTTGAGGAGCTTGTGAAGGATGAAAAGGTTAAGGGCGTAATCTGCGTGCCTATGTATTCAAACCCCTCGGGCATTACCTATTCCGACGGAACCGTTCGCCGTTTTGCTGCTCTCAAGCCCGCAGCAAAGGATTTCAGAGTTATCTGGGACAATGCTTATTGTATTCACCACATTAACGATACTCACGACAAGCTTCACAACATTTTTGATGCCGCAAAAGAAAACGGCACGGAAGATTTCTTTATTGAAGTTACCTCAACATCAAAGGTTACCTTCCCCGGCGCAGGCATTTCCGTTCTTGCCGCTTCGGATAATAACATCAAAGCAATTAAAAGCCGCATGACAATACAGACAATCGGCTATGACAAAATAAACCAGCTCCGCCATGTGAATTATCTTAAAGATAAGGCGGGCGTTGAGGCTCACATGCAAAAGCATGCCGCAATTTTAAAGCCCAAGTTTGATGCAGTTCTTTCCGCATTTGAAAGCAAGCTTGCGGGAAAGGGAATCGCTTCATGGACAGCACCCAACGGCGGCTACTTTATCAGCCTTGATGTTTATGAAGGCTGCGCAAAAAGGACAGTTGCTCTCTGCAAGGAAGCGGGCGTAACGCTCACAGGCGCAGGCGCAACCTATCCCTACGGCAAAGACCCCGAGGATAAAAACATCCGCATTGCCCCCACCTTCCCGTCAAGGGACGAACTCTGCAAGGCGGTTGAGATTCTTTGCCTTTGCGTTGAAATTTCCGCAATCGAAAAGATTCTCGGTTAAATTCCCATTTTTTCAAAAAAGCTCTCGGAGCTTATACCGTCAGGTCTGTTATATCTGCCGAGCCCGAACAACCAATCGGGTTCGGCTTTTTTAATTATGTTTATCCTTTCTTCGCAGGTGAACGCCATATTAATGCCGCATTTTTTTAATATTTCGGCGCTTTCCTTGCTGTAGCTTCCGAAAGGATATGCAACCGCAACCGGTGCTTTGCCCGTGTTCGCTTCCATTCTCTCTTTCATTTTTAACATGTCGGCAGTTAAAAATTCACTGTATTGCTCAAAAGTTTCACTTTTTTTCTTTTTCATGCCCGAACGGTTACCCGTGTTTTTATGCAAATCATAAGAATGGCTTTGTATATCAATTATTTTTCCCGATGACATCTCTTTTATTTGTGACCAGTTCAGGTTAGAATAATTAAGGTTATGGTCATCAAGCTCTGTATAATAATCCGTAAGAGCTCCCACAACAAAGCCAACAGCGGTGAATCCGTATTTTTCAAGCAGAGGCAAGGCATATTCATAGAGAGTTTCACAGCCGTCATCAAAGGTTATCATAACCGCTTTTTCGGGTATATCCGCTTTGCCCTGTGAAAAGTCCAAAAGCTGCTGTACGGTAACTGTGCTGTATCCTTTTTCTTTTAGATATTTAAAATCCTTTTCAAGCTGTTCAACGGTCAGAACATAACGGCCTGCGCGGGATTCGGACCTTGTAAGCTGATGATACATCACTATCGGCAGACTCACCGACTCCGCTTTTGATGAAACGGAAATAACCTTTGCCGCCGCACATACAGTTAAAACCGCAGAAATAATTATTGCAGCAACGGAAATATATGCCTTTTTCAGTTTTAATATCATTATCTCACACCCTTTCTTCAAATATATTGGCCTTGCCGGTCAGATAGACTACTTTATATAAAAGTATATTTTAAGGAATTGTAATTTTTCTATTGAAAAATCCAAAATTTTACTATATATTTTAAATTGTGATAAAAATCTTGTCATGGAGGTGCGCTGTGACTGTTTTTAATTTTATATCATTGCTCGGCGGTCTTGCCCTTTTCCTTTTCGGAATGAACACCATGTCGGGCGGGCTTGAGAAAACCGCGGGCGGCAAGCTTGAAAAAATTCTGAAAAAGATGACCGACAGACCCATCAAGGCTCTTTTGCTCGGTGTCGGCATAACGGCAACAATCCAGTCATCATCCGCGGTTACGGTTATGCTTGTCGGTCTTGTTAACTCGGGCATCATGCAGCTTGGTCAGTCTGTTGGCGTTATTATGGGCTCTAACATCGGAACCACGGTTACCGCTTGGATATTGAGCCTTGCGGGCATTGAAAGCGACAATTTCTTTGTCAGCCTTCTCAAGCCCTCGTCATTTTCGCCGATAGTTGCATTTATCGGCATTCTGCTTGTAATGGTCTCAAAGAAAAGCCGTTCAAAGGATGTCGGCAGCATCTGCCTCGGCTTTGCCGTTCTCATGTTCGGCATGGAGATGATGAGCGATTCAATGTCGCCTCTTTCCGAAATGGAAGAATTCCGCCAAATCATGGTTATGTTCAATAACCCGATTCTCGGCTTGCTTGTGGGCATTGTTTTAACCGCCGTTGTTCAAAGCTCCTCGGCAACCGTCGGCATTTTGCAGGCGCTTTCATTGACAGGTGCCCTTTCCTACAGCATGGCCATCCCCATAATCATGGGTCAGAATATCGGCACATGCGTTACCGCACTCATTTCAAGCATTGGTGTCAGCAAAAACGCTAAGCGCGTTGCGGTAATCCATGTTTATTTTAACCTTATCGGCACAACAGTTTTGCTCACGGCATTTTACGCTGCAAACACAATATTCGATTTTGCCTTTTCAGAATCTGCCATTGACCCGGCAGGCATAGCGATAGTACACAGCATTTTCAACGTTGCAACAACCGTTATTCTTTTCCCATTCTCGAAGTTTCTTGAAAAGCTTGCGAGAAAAACTGTTAAAGAATCGGGCGGTCAGAAAGCATTCATCGACGACAGACTTCTCAATTCACCCGCGCTTGCCGTTTCCGAAAGCCGCAACTACACGGTTAAAATGGGTATGCTTGCCATTGATACCCTGCTTGAATCCGTTTCGTTGATTGAAAGCTACGACAAAAAAGTTGCCGACAGAATCATCGAAAACGAACAGATACTTGACGATTACGAAGATAAGCTCGGCACATTTCTTGTTAAAATTTCAAGCCATGATTTAACCGACACAGACAGCAACACGGTTTCTACATTGCTGCATGTTATAGGCGATTTTGAGAGAATCGGCGACCATGCGGTTAACATCATGAAAACCGCAAAGGAAATTAATGAAAAAGGAATCAGCTTTTCAGACAAGGCAAGCAAGGAATTGGCGGTTGCAACAAATGCAATCAAAGAAATTCTGAAGCTTACAGAAAAATCCTTTGCCGAAAACAGCATTCAGCTCGCACTTGAAGTTGAGCCGCTTGAGCAGGTTATTGACGGCATTCTTTCAGAAATCAAGAGCAGGCACATCTCCCGCCTGACGGGCGGCAACTGCACGATTGAGCTCGGTTTTGTTCTTTCGGACCTGTTAACAAACTACGAAAGAGTTTCCGACCATTGCTCCAACATCGCCGTTTGTCTTATCCGAATCAGCGAGTCCGTGTTTGATGCACACGAATACCTCAACGAATACAAAACCTCGGGCAACGAAGAATTTACAGAAAAATTCAAAGGCTTCAAAGAAAAATATATATTGCCGTAAAGCAAGAAACACCTCCCGAAACCGTATCGGTTCCGAGAGGTGTTTTAGTTTTTTATATGTTGGCGGCAAGATAAGCCGCGCCGAGCTTGTTTGCATCGTTACCCATAAGAGCCTTGACAACCGAAACATTTCTGAAGCTGGGCATAAGCTCTTTTTGCAAGCGCTTATTGATTTCGTCGGTAATATATGATTCGTTCATTATTCCCCCGCCCGCAACAATAAGCAACGGATTGAAAATATAAATAAGACTCTTCAAGCCTGTAACAATTTCGTCAATCCATTCATCGATAAGTATGCGTATCTCCGGGTTATCAAAATTCGCAAAAATCTCTCTGCCGTTCATTTTTTTGCCGAGCTTTTCGGCAACATTTCTGACAAGTGCGCCCGCAGAGGCATATGCCTCGTAGCACCCCTCACCGCCGCAGGTACATTTTTTGCCGCCCGCATGCGTTATTATATGCCCGAATTCACCCGCAGAAAACGAGCTGCCCGTAAACAGCTTACCGTTAAGATAAATTGCGCCGCCGATACCCGTGCCGTAGGTGAGGCAGATAAAATCCGTGTATCCCTTCGCTGCGCCGAAAATCGCTTCACCCAGAGCGGCGGAATTCACATCGTTTTCAACCGCAGTCGGTATTCCCGTTTCGGTTTCAACAATCTCTTTTATTTTTGTGCCGGTATATCCGGGAATACTGTCGGTTGCAAAAACAATTTCACCCTTAATGCCGTCAACCTGACCTGCAGTTGAAATTCCGACACGGTCAACACCGCTGCTGCTTTTAATAATTTCAACTATGCGTTCAATTATTCTTTTGCCGCCCTCATGAGCATTTGTGGGGATTGAATTCTTTTCGGTCAGATTAAAGCTTTCGTCACAGAATGCATATTTTATTTCCGTGCCGCCGATATCGAATGCAAGGATTTTCATTTAGGGTTCCTCCGATAAAACGCAAGGGACGATGCTTACATCGTCCCTTACGGAATTATTTTTTTGATTCTTCAAGAGCTTTAACAAAACGCTTTGTAATATCCATGGGTCTTGTGATTGCCGTGCCCACAACCGCCGCATGTGCACCGCTTTCAAACGCTTTAACAAGCTCCTCGGGCGCCCATATGCCGCCCTCTGCGATAACGGTTGCTCCAAGCTCTTCCTTATAACGCTTCATAAGTGTAAAATCGGGAAGAGAAGTGCCCTTGGTATAAGGCGTATAGCCGCTCATGGTTGTGCCGAGAAGGTCAAAGCCAAGCTCAAGAGCCTTCTTGCCCTCTTCAAAACAGGATGTATCCGCCATGAAAAGCTGTTCGGGATATTTTGCGCGCACTTCTTTGAAAAATTCTTCAAAAGTAACTCCGCCGGGTCTTAATCTGTTTGTTGCATCAACTGCGATGATTTCACAGCCTATCTCAACAAGCGCATCAACCTCTTTCATTGTGGGGGTAATATAAACATCGCTGTCGGGATAAACTTCTTTGATGATGCCGATAATCGGCAGGCCGACTCTTTCTCTGATAGCCAAAATGTCAACAACAGTATTTGCCCTTATGCCCACGGCACCGCCGAGGGATGCGGCATAAGCCATTTTGCTCATTATGTAGCTGTCATATAACGGCTCTGTTGACAAGGCTTGGCAGGAAACTATAAGTCCGCCTTTGATTTGATTGAGAATTTTTGTGTTTTTAATTTTTTCCATGCCTTGATTATATCACAGTTTTTCTTTTTCTTCAACTCCATTTTTACAATTAACTCTTGTTTGTTGGCGATTGTTGTGATAAAATATAAATATATGTGAAGTTTTTGAGGAGGTCAAAACATGCAGGAACCCAAAGCATACATAAAATACAGACCCATGCTTGATTGGCTGTTCAGATTTTTATACAAGCCCACAGTTATCGGCGCGGAACATATTCCCGAAAGCGGCAGAATCGTTCTTGCCGGCAACCACGTCTATTTCATGGACTGTATCCTCGTTGCATGCGCAACTAAGAGGGTTGTTCATTTTCTTGGCAAAAGCGAGCTTCTTGAGCCGCCGCTCAAGCGTTTTTTTGAGCCTTTCGGTCTTATACCCGTACATAGAGGTCAAAGAGATAAGGCAGCGCTTGCCTCGGCAATAGAGGTGTTGCAGGATGACAAAGTTATCGGCATCTTCCCCGAGGGAAAAGTTAAGCTTGAATCTGAAGCAGAATTTACAATCAATCCGTTCAAGTTCGGTGCTGTCAGAATGGCGCAGCAGACCAACTCAAAAATCATTCCTTTTTCCATAACCGGCGAATATAAAATATTCAGAAAAAAAGGGCTTAAGATTGAGTTTTTTGAGCCCGTATCGATTGGCGAAAATCTTGAAGAAGCCAACAATGCGCTTATGAATACCGTTGCATACGGTATAACCGAAACCCCTGTTTTCAGAAAATAAAAACAAAAATGGGCTGTCTCTTTTCGTGAGACAGCCCTTATTTATTATTTAAAAATAAGTGAAATGATTGATGAGAAGCCCTTTGTTAAGCCATTGAGAGCAAGAAGGATATCACCGAGGAAAAGCATAAGACCTGCTGTGAAGGTGTCGATACCCGCATTCTCTGCAAAGTCATTGTTATCAAGCGCAAATTGGCTGACGGTAACAACTTCCGTTTCGAATTTTGTGGGGTCATTTTCCTTAACGGTAATCATTCTGACACCTCTTACAATATCGTTGCCGTATGCATCGAATGTTACGCCGGGAGTATTGATAATCTTAATGCCGTCAAGCTCTGTTGTGTATGAGTTGACATGGTCGTGACCGAAGAACATTGCAAGAACATCGCCGCGCTCAACCAACGCGTCAAACTGACCGTGGTTCTTTTCGCTGGGGCAAGGAAATTCAAAAAGGAAGCCTTCCTGAATGTTTTCTGTTCTGGGGAAGAACGAATAAATTTTGCCGTTTGCCTTGCGGGTAAGCACGCCGAGGTCAACAAGTGACTCATGGAAAAGAGCCTCATAAACCTCGCCGACAACGATATGCTGGAATGCAAGGGAAGGAACCTTGCCGCCCGCAAGAGCTTCAAGAGCCTTGCTCTCCTCCTGATACCACTTAATCTGGTCTTCTCTTACGCAGTCATAGATGCCGAGGTCTTTGCCGTTTTCGTCGATATAGTGTGAGCCTGAGTCAAACATCCAAAGATTGAACTTAACCTTTGTTCCGTCCGAGCTCATAACGGGAAGATTGTGGGTTGCTGTTCCGTGAAGAGCGGGAACCTCATCATATGCAAGGCAGTAGCCCTTGCCGTAAAGCTGATACATGGGAAGAAGCTCATCGTTTTCATAGCCCTGCTCACGGTCATGGTTGCCGAAAACGAGGGTGAAATATGTTTCATTATCAACAAAAACCTTGCAAAGCTCTTCAATAGCCTGTGCTTTTGTTTCTTTGGGACCTACGCTGTTATCGCCGCCGAGAACAACGATATCGGGCTGATATTCCTTGAGAGCCGCATCGATAAACTTAAGCATTGTGTCAACTGCAGGATAACCGTCCTGGCAGTCACAAATATGCATGATTTTAAATTCGCCGTTTTTGTCGAATTTAAGAGGAACAAGGTCATAAGCCGAAGCCGAAATTGCACATGCGCCGAAAGCAAGCACAAGTGCGAGCACGATTGAAACAATTTTTTTCATTTCAATACCTCCGTATAATAAATTAATGTTAATATTTTATATCAAAATCGCTCCAAAGTCAACCAATATTATTGACATCGGCTTTCAAATGTGTATAATAATTTAGGAGTTATTCTCAAATTCGGAGATGATTTGAAAATGAAAACCTATAACACACATCAGCGCAAGGCACTCATCGAGTTTTTGCAGTCGCACCCAAAAGAAGCCTTTACCGTTGAAGAAATAGTTGAAAAAATGAGCGGCGGCGAAATAAGCCAAAGCACGGCATACAGACTGATGACAAAGCTGGTTGAGGACGGGCTTGTTCATCGCTCCGTCAAAGGTAACAGCAGAAGCTTTTTATATCAATATGTGAACAGCGAAAAATGCGACGGACATCTGCACATGAAGTGCACGGACTGCGGAAAGGTATATCATCTTGACCACAGCGTAACCGCGCTGATACAAAACGACATCAAAGAAAGCACGCATTTTGAAATTGACAGCCACACAATGCTGCTGGGCAAATGCGGCAACTGCAAATAAAGCGGAGGACAAAATGAAAAAAATTGTTTCGTTAATACTTATATTTATTCTTGCATTTTGCCTTTGCTCCTGCGGCGACACGGCGCAGGAAAGCGAGGGGCTGAAAATTGTCTGCACGGCATTTCCGCAATATGATTACATCAAAAACATTCTCGGCTCAGACAGCGGGCTGACCCTGCTTGTTGACGACGGTGGGGATTTGCACAGCTATGAGCCGACGGCGCAGGATATAATTGCAATAGGCTCGGCTGATTTGTTTGTTTATCTCGGCGGAGTTTCGGATTCATGGGCAGAGGGTGCGCTGAAATCCGCAAACAATCCCGATTTAAAGGCGGTTGCGCTGATGGACACGGTTGATACTCTTGAAGAAGAATATGCCGCGGGCATGGAGCATGACCATAAGCACGAGCATATTGAAGCGCATGACGGCGACCACGAAAAAGAGGACGAGCATATCTGGCTTTCTCTTAAAAACGCCGCAAAAATCACGGATTATCTCTGCAATGCGCTTTGCGAAATTGATGCGCAAAACGCCGCACTCTACAGAGCGAATGCCGATGAATATATTGAAAAGCTTAACGCGCTTGACGGCGAATACCAAGCCGTTATCAACTCTGCCGAAAGGAATACACTCCTTTTTGCAGACCGCTTTCCTTTCAGATATATGACAGAGGATTATTCTCTGACATATTATGCCGCATTCGCAGGCTGTTCATCGGAAAGCGAAGCGAGCTTTGAAACAATGGCGTTTCTCATTGACAAAACCAAGGAGCTGAATTTGCCCGTCATTCTTTCCATTGACGGCTCTGACGGCTCGATTGCGAAAATGATTTCGGGCGAAACGGGCGCAAAGGTGCTCTCGCTCAACTCTTGCCAATCGGTATCCTCTGCAGATATCGTACAAGGCGCAAATTACCTTAATATTATGGAAAACAATCTTGAAATTCTTCGGGAGGCACTTAACTGATGGCATTGATTACAGTCAGCGGAGCTTCGCTCGGATATGAAGGCAAGCCGATAGTTACCGACCTTAATTTTGAAGTTAAC
>JAZSGU010000117.1:0-12629 GCA_045532895.1 Acutalibacteraceae bacterium
TGCACGAGCACGACGGAAGTCACCCTTTCTGTGAGGACCGTCAAGGATCATCTGATCGCCTGTGTAAGCGTGAACAGTTGTCATGATACCGCTCTGAACCGGAGCATAGTCGTTGAGAGCCTTAGCCATAGGAGCAAGGCAGTTTGTTGTGCAGGAAGCAGCTGAGATGATTGTGTCTTCAGCTGTAAGAGTGCCTTCGTTTACGCTGTAAACGATTGTGGGAAGGTCGTTGCCTGCGGGAGCAGAAATAACAACTTTCTTAGCACCTGCATCGATGTGAGCCTGGCTCTTAGCCTTTGAGGTGTAGAAACCTGTGCATTCAAGAACAACGTCAACACCGATTTCTGCCCAGGGAAGCTCTGCAGCGTTAGCCTTAGCATAGATCTTGATTTCTTTGCCGTCAACTGTGATGCTGTCTTCGCCTGCAACTACTGTATCAGCAAGAGCATATCTGCCCTGAGCTGTGTCGTACTTGAGAAGGTGAGCGAGCATTGCGGGATTTGTAAGGTCATTGATAGCAACGATTTCGTAGCCTTCTGCACCGAACATCTGACGGAAAGCAAGACGGCCGATACGACCGAAACCGTTAATTGCAACTTTAACTGCCATGGTGAATTACCTCCAAAAAAATAATTTCTTTTTTGACCGTATTTATTTTATACATTTTTGAGTAAATATGCAACAGTTTTTTTATGAATTTTTCGATTTTTTTCAAGTTTTGGTAACTTGCCCAAAATTATTGAAATCTGTGAAAAAAAGGGTGCAAAATGCCGAAAAAATTTTGTCAATCGGGAGCATTTTATCGATATAAACGGATTATTTGTGATATTTTCCGCCGCTTGAAATCATGAATGAGCGGTAAATCTGTTCCAGCAGCATAACCCTTGCAAGCTGATGAGGGAAGGTCATGGGGCTCATGGAAAGGCGGAATTTTGCCCTGCTTTTGACGGCGGGAGAAAGTCCGTGGGAGCCGCCGATGATGAAAGTCATCGTTCCGAAGCCCGAAACCGCACATTTTTCAATCTCTTTTGAAAGTCCTTCGGAGGAAAGCTCTTTTCCCTCGATGCAGAGGGCAAAAACCGCCTCGTTTGCGGAAATTTTGGCAAGAATTCTTTCGCTTTCATCGTTCAGAGCGGCATCAATCTGGGACTGATTGGGATTTTCGGGCAGTCTTGCGGGGGTAAGCTCCGTTATCTTAAGGCGGCAGAATGCACCGAGTCTTTTTTCGTATTCCGCACATGCCATGCGGAGATAATCTTCCTTCAGCTTTCCTACACAGATTATGTTTATGTTTATCATGTTAACCTCCGTCATTAAAAAAGGTTTTTATTCATAGATTATTGTGGGGTGATGGGGTTGAAGATGCTTAAAAACAGACTTCTGATTCTGGCTTTCTGTATGTTTACGCTGATTTGCTGCGTAAGCGGTGTCCGTCTTGCGGAAAGGGCGGAAAATGCCGCCGCAGAGGTGAGCGAAGCACAGACAACCGAAAAGTATATAAAATGGGTTGATTTTTCGGTAACATACACCGCCCTGCGTGACACCATGGAGCTTGATATTTCAACCTACGGCACAAAACGGCATCTCTCGTGGATTGAAACCCTCTCTTTTCTTGCCTGCAAAAATGCGGGGCATTGGGAAAACTATAAATCATCACAGCTTGATAAGCTTGTCGAGGTGTTGGGTGATGAAATGACGCCCGATGAACTTATGAGCGGAAATGAATATTATGCATTTTATAAAGAGGCATTCGGTGCCATTCTTTCGGGATTTCTGGGAGAATATACAAAGGCTGCACCCGACGGGAACGGCGGAATAAAAGTGGTTGAGGGCTACGGTCTGAAGGCTTATTCGCCCATAGCGGAGGGCTTTGGGTTTACCCATTATGACGATTTCGGGGTGTCACGCTCCTACGGCTACAAACGCCGCCATCTGGGGAATGATTTAATGGGCTCAATCGGCACTCCGATTGTTGCGATTGAGGGCGGAACCGTTGAGGCACTTGGTTGGAACAGGTACGGCGGCTGGCGGATTGCCGTACGCAGCTTTGACGGAAAACGCTCCTATTATTACGCCCATTTAAGACGAAACAGACCCTACGCAGAGGGTCTGAAAATCGGTTCAAAAGTAAAAGCCGGAGACGTTATCGGCTATCTCGGAATGACGGGATATTCCGCCGAGGAAAACGTTAACGGAATGACCGTGCCTCATCTTCACCTCGGAATGCAGCTCATTTTCAATGAGGTTCAGAAGGAGGGCACAAATCAGATTTGGCTTGATATGTACGCTCTTGTGGAATTGCTTAATAAGAATAAAGCAACGGTTGTGAAGGACACGGAAAGCGGAGAATATAAACGGGTTTACGATGTTTTTGACGAATCGTATCCCGAAGATATGCGTCATATCACAACGCTCGCTTCAACGGATTCTACAGAGCAATAACGGGGTTGAGGTCACCCGCAACGGTGAGAAGATAGTCTATGTTTTCTTTTGCACCCGCCATTGTCATTGCGGCATGGGTAGTTTCAAAAGCAAGGGATGGGATGTTGTTCTCTTTGCTTAAGTGACCGAGAACAAAGCGTGTTGTGCCCGATTCCATGAGCTTAACTGCGGTTTTTGCGCAGTTTTCGTTGGAGAGATGTCCGTGATTGGATAGAATCCTCTGCTTGAGAAAATAGGGATACGGACCGTTTTGCAGCATTCCCACATCGTGGTTGGATTCAAGCAGAACAAGGTCGCTGCCGTAGATTGCGTTCATAACCGTATCCGTCATGCAGCCGATATCCGTTGCAACGGCAATGCGTTTGCTGTCGGCGGTAACGATTGAGTAGCCCGTGCTTTCACGGCTGTCATGGGGAGTTCTGAATGAGCGGATGAACATTCCGCCCGCTTCAATTCCGCTTTCGGGCATGATTTCCGCATCGATTTTTGAAGTGAAAACGCCCTGCTCCTCCATGCCTGCAAGAGTGCCCTCCGAGGCATAGACCTTTATGCCGTATCTGTGGGCAAAAACACGGATTCCGTTGATGTGGTCGGAATGCTCATGGGTAACGAAAATCGCTTCTATTGATGAGGGGTCGATTCCTATGTTGAGCAATGCGGTTTCGGTTCGTTTTGCACTGACTCCGACGTCAACGAGAATTCCGCCCTGTGAGCCGCCTATGTATGTGCAGTTTCCGCTGCTTGACGAATAAAGAGAACAAAATTTAGCCATATCTTATACCTTAATTTAAAGCGGGCTGCTCGGTTTGGAACAGTCCGCTTTTATTATATACATTATATTCTGTAAATCAGCCTGCTGTGGTGAGTGCATCGGGCTCGGGGAAATATGTGCGTTTGATGTCGGCACCGAGACCCTTGAATTTTGCAACAACGTCCTCATAACCTCTGTCGATATGAAGAATGTCCTCAATTTCGGTTGTACCGCTTGCTGCAAGACCCGCAATAATCATTGCCGCACCTGCACGAAGATCGTCTGCCTTAACGGGAGCACCTTTGAGCTGTTCAACGCCCTGAACAACGGCAAGCTGACCGTCAGCCTTGATGTTGGCACCCATTCGGTTAAGCTGCTCCGTATAGCGGAAACGGTTTGACCAGATGCTTTCGGAGATTATGCTTGTGCCGTCCGCAAGAGCGAGAAGCACAGCCATCTGCGACTGCATATCTGTGGGGAAGCCGGGGTGGGGCATGGTTTTGATGTTGCACTTTCCGGGACGCTTATCAAGCGAAACTCTTACTGCATCGTCAAATTCCTCAACAATACATCCGCATTCGATGAGCTTGGTTGAAATTGATTCGAGATGCTTGGGAATAACGTTTTTGATAAGAACATCGCCGCGGGTTGCGGCAGCGGCAACCATGTATGTGCCGGCTTCAATCTGGTCGGGAATTATTGAATATGTGCAGCCGTGGAGCTGTTCAACACCTCTGATTTTGATAACGTCGGTGCCTGCACCTCTTACGTCCGCACCCATTGAGTTAAGGAAGTTTGCAAGGTCAACAATATGAGGCTCTTTTGCTGCGTTTTCGATGATCGTCAAGCCTTCTGCCTTTACAGCGGCAAGAAGAATATTGACCGTTGCACCAACGGAAACAACGTCAAGATAAATGGGGCTTCCGATAAGCTTGTCCGCTTTTGCGTCAACGGTTGCGTTATCCTCAACCGAAACGTCTGCACCGAGAAGCTCAAAGCCTTTGATGTGCTGGTCAATGGGTCTTGCACCGAGATAGCAGCCGCCGGGCATTGCAACCTTTGCTCTGCCGTATCTGCCCAGAAGCGCACCTATAAAATAATATGAAGCGCGCAGGTGCTTCGTCATATCGTGTGAAATAACATAGGAGTTAACAAAGCGTGAATCTATTTCGACGGTATTTTTATTTATAAGCTTAACCTTTGCGCCGATATGCGCAAGGATTTTCATCATGTAGTTAACATCGCTGATGGAGCAGGGGAGGTTTTCAATAACGCAAATATCCTGTGAAAGAATGGATGCGGCAAGGATGGGAAGAGCCGCATTTTTTGCGCCGCTTATCTCAACCTCTCCGTGAAGGGGAGCGCCGCCGTTGATTATAAATTTCTCCAAGAGTGTTCCCTCTTTCATTTGAATTCTTATATAGCAAATTAAAACAAAAAATCAAATTTCATGATATTATATCATTGTTTTTATATTTTGAAAAGACCTTATTTAAAAAAATATGTCATTTTTTCGTAATTTTTTTGTAATTTTTTGCGAAATTTCTGTTTTTTATTAAACTGCACATATAGTATGCCGAAAACAGAGATACATATATGCTGTAAATTATTATTTCTGTTGAGGTTAAAGTGCACAAAAAACGAGCGGTTGATTTGTTGATTGTTACAACGGCGTTTTTCACCGAATCGATATTGGTATTTTTTACCTAAAGCTGCTTTTACATGCGTTGATTTTTAAAATAAAACTGTGATTTTTCACAAAAAAACGATGCGGTTTTTGTGTTAAATACAAAAAAAGCCTGTTGCGATTTATCCGAATTGACAAAGCTTTTGACACCCTTAAATCGACTAAATTTTGTTAATTTTGAATAAAAACGCCGTAAAATTCACAATAAATTCAAAAAAATATTGAAAAAAAGCGAATAAATCTATTGCAAAACGCTCGTCTATTGTGTAAAATGTAGATATCCCAATGGTCATTTTGTATAAATTCGCAAAAGAAGTCAAAAGAAAACGAATTGAGGGGTAATTATTATGTCAAACAGAATTTTCCAAGGTCTTGTTCACCAAATGAAAGATGCTGTCGGCAGAACCTTGGGCGTAATTGACGAAACAGGTACTATTATCGCTTGCAGTGAGCTTAGCAAAATAGGTGAGGTTATTTCCACCGCCGGTGAGGTTTTTGCGGACGGTGAGCTCCACTATATCAACGGTTATACTTTCTGCAATTTCGGCTCACATATTCAAACCGAATATGCTGTTTTTGTTGAGGGTACGGATGAGCTTGCAGGCAGATTTGCGGCAGTTTGCTGTGTTTCGCTTGAAAACCTTAAGCAGTACTATGAAGAAAAGTTTGACAGAGGCAACTTTATCAAAAACGTTATTCTCGATAACATACTTCCCGGCGACATCTATCTCAAATCCAGAGAGCTCCGCTTTACTTCGGAGGCAACAAGGGTTGTTTTGCTTATCAGAATAACAGACCACAATGATGCTGCTGTTTTTGACACCGTTCAGAATCTTTTCCCCGACAAGAGCAAGGATTTCGTTATCAATATCAATGAGCACGATATTGCCATTGTCAAGGAAGTTCGCAGCAATATCGAAACAAAAGACCTTGAAAAGCTTGCACGCTCAATTTCCGATTCGTTGAGCACCGAGCTCTATACCCATGTTCTTGTGGGTATCGGCACAACAATCGAGGGAATCAAAGACCTTGCCCGTTCATTCAAGGAAGCTCAGATTGCTCTCGAGGTCGGCAAGGTGTTTGACACCGAAAAAACCATTGTCAGCTATGATAATCTCGGCATTGCCCGCCTTATTTATCAGCTTCCCACCACTCTTTGTGACATGTTCCTCAGAGAGGTGTTCAAGAGGGGCTCAATCGAAAGCCTTGACCATGAAACTCTGTTTACAATCCAGAAATTTTTCGAAAACAACCTTAATGTTTCCGAAACCTCAAGAAAGCTGTTTGTTCACAGAAACACCCTTGTTTACAGACTTGAAAAAATCAAGAAGCTCACCGGCCTTGATTTGAGAGAGTTTGACGACGCAATCGTATTTAAAGTTGCGCTCATGGTTAAGAAATATCTTGACGCAAAGCCCGTCAAGTATTAATGCCGCAAAGCTGTCACGTGTTCGTTCTAAATAAATAATTTAAGGATATGATACTGTGATTGAATTTAAGAATGTATCCAAAAAGTATGACGGTGCGCCCGCTTATGCTTTAAAAGATATAAATTTAACTATAGATAAAGGCGAATTTGTTTTCGTTGTCGGCTCATCGGGCGCGGGCAAGAGCACCTTTCTCAAGCTTATGATGCGCGAGGAAGTGCCCTCCAACGGAACAATCGTTGTTGAAGATATTGACCTTACAAAAATCAAAAAGCGCGATATTCCGAAATTCCGCCGCAGGCTCGGCATAGTTTTTCAGGATTTCCGCCTTATACCCAATATGACTGTTTTTGATAATGTTGCATTTGCGATGCGCGTTATCGGAACAAAGGAGAAAAAAATCCGCCGCAGAGTTCCTTATGTGTTGAGCCTTATGGGTCTTAACGAAAAGGCAAGAAATTATCCCAAGGAGCTTTCGGGCGGTGAGCAGCAGAGGGTTGCTCTTGCGCGTGCGCTTGCCAACAATGCCGAAATTATTATTGCGGACGAGCCCACCGGCAATGTTGACCCGCAGATGAGCTACGAGATTGTTGATTTGCTTATGCGCCTTAACGAAGCAGGCACAACCGTTATTATGGTTACCCATGAACACAGCCTTGTGCGCTGCTTTGACAAACGCGTAATTATTCTTGACAAGGGCAGCGTTGTTTCCGACGGCGGCACTCTTAACCGCGAAGCGGCAACCTCACACATTAACCCTGTCAGCGAGATTTCCAACGAATATGTTGTGCCTCCCGAGGAGGATTATTCCGCCTATGCGGGCTTCAGCGCGGAGCAAGGCTCTGCCGACGAGGAGCCTTTTGAAATTGCGGAAGAATTTATATTGACCGGAGGCGATGAATAATGGGAAAACTCGGATATTTGACTAAAGAGGGTTTTCGCAACCTCAAGGTCAACAAGCTTATGTCTGTTGCTTCCGTAACAGTGCTTTTCAGCTGTCTTATGCTTATAGGTATAGCATTTATGCTGCTTGTCAATATTGAGGCATTCATCGGCGGAATCGAAGCGGAAAATGTCATTATGGTTTATGCCGACCTTGATTCTACCGAAGTTGACTATATTTCCCTTGGAAACAGGCTCGAAAGCATTGACAATGTTGCGTTCATCGAAAAGGTTGAAAAAGAGCAGGCTTATGCCGAAATTCTTTCAGAGCTTGATGAGGGACTCAAATCGTATCTGAGCGAGCTTAACGAAAATCCGCTGCCTGACGCCTACAGAGTTACCGTTGCCGATATGACGGGATTTGAGGCTGTTGTTTCGGAAATAAAAACTCTTGACGGAATAGAAAGAGTTTATGAAAACAGCTCCCTTGCAAGGCAGCTTTCGGGCATAAGGAACTCCGTGACTTATATCAGCGCAGGTATGATTGCTCTGCTCCTTATAGTTTCACTTTTTATTATTTCCAACACAATTAAAGTTACCATGTTCAGCCGCCGCCTTGAGATAAGCATTATGAAAAGCGTCGGCGCAACCAATTCGTTCATCCGCTGGCCGTTTATGGTTGAAGGTATTATTATCGGAATCATAGCCGGTCTGCTTGCCACGGGAGCTGTTTGGGCGATTTATGAGTTTGCTCTCGGCTCGTTCACATCGGTTCTTTCCGGCTTTGGCGGGGAGGTTCAAATCAGTTTCCTCGATTATGCTCTTTATCTTGTTGCGGCTTTTGTAGGTATCGGCATTTTCACCGGCATTTTCGGCAGTGCAACATCGATAAGAAAATATTTGAAGGAAAGGAAGTTTGTTGAGCTTGAAGAATAAAAGAGTAAGCACAAAGAAAAAAACACTTTGCCTTTTGCTGGCTCTTGTGTGTGCGTTTTCGGTTGCGGCTCCTTATTATGCTCCCACGGCTTCGGCGCAGGAGAGCCTTGAGGATTTGAGAAATCAAATCGATGATTTGGAGAACGAAATAATCGAAGACAACAAGGCTTTGCAAGAGGTTGAGGATGATATAAAAACCAACGAGCAAAAGCTTAATTCGCTTAACAAACAGCTTGATAAGATTTCAAAACAGGTTGACCTTATCATGGACAGCATCAGCATTCTCAACGACGATATCGACGATTTGCAGAATGACATTGACCTGCTGCAGGCAAAAATAAACGAAACCGATACTCAAATCACCGAGATTGAAATTCAGATTGGCGAAACAGAGTTTTTGATGGATAGCACCCGCGAGGTTCTTCTTGCAAGAATCCGCGAAAACTATATGTCCGGTGAGGCGTCAACGGTTGAGCTTCTGCTCACAAGCAGCGACCTTTCAACTTTTTTTGCGAGAAAAGAGCTTGTAACCCGCGTTTCTGAAAACGATGCGAAGCTCATAACCGAGCTCACCGATAAAATCAACGAGCTTGCAGAGCTTCAGACAGAGCTTGAAGCAAAGAAAACAACTCTCGAAGAGTCCAAGGCAGAGTTTGATGTTCAGATGGATAACCTCAGCGAAAGGCAGACCGAGCTTGAGGACAGCAAAAAGGCTCAGCAGCAAAAGCAGAACGATGCCGCTGAAAAATACCGCGAGGTAGAGAACATCATAAGCGAGCTTGACAAGGACAGCGAAGAATATAAAAAGCAGATTAAAAGAAAAGAAGCCGAGAGAGAAGCTCTCGAAGCCGAAATCGATGCTATCATCAAGGCGGAGGGCTCACAGGTCGGCGATATTCCCGACGAGGAATACGAAAACGACGGCGAGCTTGGCTGGCCTCTCAAAGAAAGATGCACAATAACCGCGGGTTATCCTTATTATCCGAGCGGCGGACGCCATTGGGGCATTGACATCTGCCTTTGCACAAAGAGCGGAAGCACGAGAGATTCCAACGGCAACAGCCTTTCATACGGCGAGCCTTATTACGCCGCGCAGGGCGGTGAGGTAATCATCGCGGACTGGCACAGCAGCTTCGGCAACTATGTTGTTGTTGACCACGGTGACGGTAAACAGACCCTTTATGCGCATTCAAAATCGCTGAATGTCAAAAAGGGCGATATCGTTAAAAAGGGTCAGCAGCTCGGTCTTATGGGCGACACGGGCAATGTTACCGGACCCCACCTTCATTTCGAAGTCAGAATCAAAAAAGCAGACGGCAGCGTAAACAGAGTTAACCCTCTCGATTATGTATCAAAGCCGTCATATGTTATTTGATAAAACTGCCACCGGCTGAAGATTTTTCAGCCGGCGGTTATGTATTACAGGGTGAATATTTATGAACAAAAAGATTTCACTTGGCATATGCATTTCGCTGATAATAATGGCAATAACAGCAACTTTTGCAATAACAATGGTTGTTTCAAAGCAGATTTATGACAGCATTATCAGCAACATTTCACAGCGTTCACAGACCTATGAATCCGTTGATGAAATCAACAAGATAGTTTCAAACTATTTTTATGGCTCCGTTGAGGATCAAAGCAAGCTCAACGCCGCTTTGGCAGAGGGCTATGTTAACGGCCTCGGTGACGGCAACAGCCTTTATCTCAATTCCTCCGAGTATGCTTCATACACCGCAAAGCTGCAGGGCGGAATTATGGGCATCGGCATTGAAACCGCTTTTGACTATTATGCGGGCGATTTTATTATTACTCATGTATATGACGATTCACCCGCGGAAAAAGCGGGTCTTAAAGAGCGAGATATAATAACAGCGATTGATAATGCAGCCGTTACAATGGGCAATTATTCGCTCCTGCGTGAAAAGCTTTACGGCGACAAGCTTATGTCCGTTAAAGTTGAATATGAGAGAAACGGCGAAACAAAGGTTGTTGAGCCGATGCTCGGCTTTTCAATCCCAAGCATAAGCGGCAGGCTTGAAAGCAATGTCGGTTATATAAGAATAAGCGGTTTTTATAAAAATACCGCATCCGAATTTAAGAGCATGGCGCAAAAGCTTATTGAGCAGGGCGCGGAAAGCCTTATATTCGATGTCCGCAACACCTCGGACGGCAGTATCGACTACGCTGCAGAGGTTGTGGATGTTATTGTTCCCGCAATTTCGGGCAACATTGCCGTTGTTAAGGATAAAAACGGTAATGTATACAAAGATAAGATTTATACCGCAGAAAACAGCAGCATTACAATGCCGTTTGTTGTTCTTGTTAACGGCTACACAAGCGGACCTGCAGAGCTTTTCGCCTGCGACCTGCGTGATATCAGTCAGGCACAGCTTGTGGGCACAAAAACGGCGGGCGTAGGCACGATGCAGGAGCTTTTTGCTCTTGAAGATGGCGGCGCGGTTTTGCTGACTGTTGCGCTGGTTGAGCCCAAGGGCGGCGAAAACGCCGTTTATAACGGAAAGGGCATTGAGCCCGCAGTTGCCGTCAGCCTTACATCGGGTGACGACTTAAACCTTGATTTACTCACCGACGAGCAGGATAATCAGCTTCAGACGGCGTTGAATATGCTCGCGGCATAAAATAAAAACAGCGTTGCATCAATAAGATGAAGAAGTCGTTTTCTTCCGACGATAGGCGTATGTTATACGTCGAGTCGGAAAAAACGGCTAAAAAGAAATATAAAAATTGCCTTATATCAAATTAAAAGCGACTTGCAAGGATGAAAAATCCGATGCAAGCCGCTTAATTTTTTATTCGATTTCTTTTGTTCTTCGCTTATTGATGCAGCGCCATCAGATAAGTCCCTGTGCCATCATTGCATCCGCAACCTTGATAAAGCCTGCGATGTTTGCGCCTGCAACAAGGTCGTAACCGAGACCGTACTGCTCTGCGGCAAACGCAGAGTTATCATGGATATCTTTCATAATCTGCTTGAGCTTTGCGTCAACCTCTTCTGCAGTCCAGCTGTATCTCATTGAGTTCTGGCTCATTTCAAGAGCAGAAACGGCAACGCCGCCTGCGTTAACTGCCTTTGAGGGAGCAACTGCCTTGCAGTTTGCCTTGAGGTATGCAAGAGCATCGTTTGTTGTGGGCATGTTGGCAACTTCAATATAATAAGGAACGCCGTTTGCAACAAGCTTTTCAGCCTGCTCCATGTTAATCTCGTTCTGTGTTGCGCAGGGCATTGCAACGTCAACCTTAACGCCCCAGGGCTTTTCACCGGGGAAGAACTGCGCGCCGAACTTGTCTGCATAATCCTGAACCTTATCTCTGCCTGAAGCGCGCATTTCAAGCATATAATCAATCTTTTCGAGGGTGTTGATGCCGTCCTCGTCATAAACATAGCCGTCGGGGCCGGAGATTGTAACAACCTTGCCGCCAAGCTCTGTAATCTTTTTTACTGCGCCCCATGCAACATTGCCGAAGCCGGAGATAGCGAAGGTCTTGCCCTTGATTTCTTCTCCGAAATGCTTAAGCATTTCAACAGCATAGTATGTTGCGCCAAAGCCGGTTGCTTCGGGTCTGATAAGCGAGCCGCCGTAGGGGATGCCCTTGCCGGTGAGAACGCCGTTTTCGAAAGCGCCCTTAATGCGTCTGTACTGACCATAGAGATAACCAATCTCTCTGCCGCCAACACCGATGTCACCTGCGGGCACGTCAACATCGGGGCCGATGTGTCTGTAAAGCTCTGTCATAAATGCCTGGCAGAAACGAAGAATTTCAGCATCGCTCTTGCCTCGGGGGTCAAAGTCAGAGCCGCCTTTAGCACCGCCGATGGGAAGGCCGGTGAGGCTGTTTTTGAAAGTCTGCTCAAAGCCGAGGAACTTCATGATGCCGATATATACGGAGGGATGGAAACGCAGACCGCCCTTATAAGGACCGATTGCGCCGTTGAACTGAACTCTGTAGCCGGTGTTGACATTAACCTTGCCGTTGTCGTCAACCCATGTAACTCTGAAAGTAATCTGTCTTTCGGGCTCGGCCATTCTTTCAAGCAAAGCGTTTGCTTCGTATTCGGGATGCTGTTCAACAACGGGAGCGATTGATTCAAAAACCTCTGTTACGGTCTGAACAAATTCAGGCTCTCTCGCATATTTTTTTGCCACCTGGTCGATGACTCTTTCTACATAACTCAAAAGTAACACTCCTTCTATAAACTGCCGCAAAAAAGACAGCCTCTCAACTGAATAAACAACGGAAAACCGTTTGAATAGTATTTTATACCTATATTCAAAAAAATGCAACAAAAAATGTTGCTTCTTTCATAATTTTGTTAAAAAAACATAAAAACATGCAATAAAACCACTATGTTTTGCAACATAAGGTGAATAATCTTTCATAATTCCTGCATCGTTATTGAGTTTTGCAGGAATTTGTGCATTAAAATGCATCTTGAATTAGGCTTTGATATTTGATATAATCAATACGGAGCAAATCCTTG
>JAZSGU010000105.1:0-3429 GCA_045532895.1 Acutalibacteraceae bacterium
AGCAAAGCTGATTTCAACATTTAAAAGATTTGTTAACCGAGAAATCGGTTTTAATATTTGGCAAAGGTCATATCATGACCATGTTGTGCGAACAGAGGCAGCGTATAACACGATATGGGAATACATCGACAATAATCCTGCAAAATGGCAGGAGGACTGTTATAATAAGTAAATCGTGCGGTTTCACCGCACACGGGACGTCGGGGACGCCGTCCCCTACATTTTGACAAAGGAGATAACCACATGATACTTTCAGATAAAACACTCATGAAAATGCTTGCAGACGGTAGTTTGGTTGCCGAGCCTATTGAGCCTGCACAGGTACAGCCCGCAAGCATTGATATACGCCTTGGTAACACATTCAGCATCGTCAAGGATTCCTCAACGGGAATAATTAATCTTGAAGATAAAATAGAATATGAAACGATTGAAACCGATACATATGTTTTGCTCCCGGGTCAGTTTGTTTTGGCAACAACCATGGAGTATTTTGAGCTTCCCGATGATTTGACAGCCTTTGTTGAGGGCAGAAGCTCGCTCGGCAGAATGGGTCTGTTCATTCAGAATGCCGGTTGGGTCGACCCCGGCTTCAAGGGAGAAATAACGCTTGAACTTTTCAATGCAAACCGCTGTGCAATCGAGCTTAAGGCGGGTCGCAGAGTCGGTCAGCTTGTTTTTGCGAAAATGGACGATAAAGCCCTTAACCCCTATAACGGCAAATATCAGGGTCAACGAGGCGCAACGGGTTCAAGAGTTTTTCAGGATAAAGAGATAAAATAAAACCCACGAAAGGATGATATACATGAAATATGCAGTAGTGCTTTATGACGGAATGGCGGATTATCCCGTTCCCGCGCTGGGCGGCAAAACTCCCATGGAGCTTGCGAAAAAGCCCAATTTTGATGCACTCGCCCAAAAGGGCAGGGTAGGTCTTGTTAAAACCGTTGCCGACGGGCTTAAGCCCGGCAGCGACGTTGCGAATTTGAGTGTTCTCGGCTATGACCCCAAGGTTTGCTACACGGGTCGTTCGCCGCTTGAGGCTGTCAGCATAGGCGTTAAGATGAAAGACACCGACGTTGCCCTGCGCTGCAATGTTGTTACTTTAAGCGATGAGGAAAACTACGAAGATAAAACAATGCTTGACTATTCCGCGGGTGATATTTCCAGCGAGGATGCGGCGGAAATTATCAAAACCGTTCAGGAGCATTTCGGCAATGATGAGTTCAAATATTACAACGGTGTAAGCTACCGTCACTGTCTTATCTGGAATAACGGCACAACCGACCTCGGCAAAATGACTCCTCCCCATGATATTTCGGGCAGGGTTGTGGGCGAACATCTTTCAACCGCTCCCAATGCCGAAAAGCTTATCGCTATGATGAAAGAAAGCTACGAGCTTCTCAAAGACCACCCCGTTAACAAAAAGAGAATTGCCGAGGGCAAGGCTCCCGCAAATTCAATCTGGCTTTGGGGCGAGGGCAGCAAGCCCGCACTTTCTGATTTTGAAGAAACCTACGGCGTAAAGGGCAGCATTGTTTCAGCGGTTGACCTGCTTAAAGGCATTGCAATCTGCGCGGGCATGGGCGTGCCCGAGGTTGAGGGCGCAACCGGCTATATCGATACCAACTTTGAGGGTAAGGCGCAGGCGGCTGTTGATGAATGGAAAAACGGCAAGGATTTGGTTTATATCCATATCGAAGCTCCCGACGAATGCGGCCACAGAAACGAGCCCGAAAACAAGATAAGGGCAATCGAGCTTATCGACGAGCGCGTTTTGCCGATTATTATTGAATATCTTAACGGCTGCGGTGAGGACTATAAAATCATGATTCTCCCCGATCACCCCACACCCATTGTTACAAAAACGCACGCATCTGACCCCGTGCCCTTTATGATTTACCATAAAAACGGCGAGGTTGAGGGCGTTGAAACAATAAACGAAATAACAGCCAAGGCAACGGGCGACTTTGTTGAAGTTGGCTGCGGACTTATGAAAGAATTTTTGGAGGCATAAAAATGAGCTACAAAATTAACACAAAATGCATTTTGAGCGGTTATTCACCCAAAAACGGCGAACCCAGACAGGTGCCCGTATATCAGAGCACAACATATAAATATGATTCCAGCGTTGAAATGGGCAAGCTTTTCGACCTTGAGGCTTCGGGTTATTTCTATACCCGCCTTGCCAACCCCACCAACGATGCCGTTGCGGCAAAAATTGCGGACCTTGAAGGCGGCGTGGGTGCAATGCTCACCTCGTCGGGTCAGGCGGCTTCGTTCTATTCAATCTTCAATATCGCCGGTGCAGGTGACCACGTTGTCAGCGCATCAACAATCTACGGCGGCACATTCAACCTTTTCAATGTTACCATGAGAAAGCTCGGCATTGAATTCACTTTCGTAAGCCCCCAGGCAACCGAAGAAGAGCTTAACGCCGCTATCAGACCCAACACGAAGGCGCTTTTTGCGGAGTCACTTTCAAACCCCGCTCTCGAAGTGCTTGACTTTGAAAAATTCGCAAATGCCGCTCACTCACACGGCATTCCCCTTATCATTGATAACACATTCCCCACACCCGTTAACTGCCGTCCCTTTGAGCTTGGCGCGGATATCGTTATCCATTCCACCACAAAATATATGGACGGTCACGCAACAAGCGTTGGCGGCGTAATCGTTGACGGCGGCAAGTTTGACTGGGCACAGAATGATAAATTCCCCGGTTTGACTACTCCCGACGATTCATACCACGGCATTACCTACACCGAGCGTTTCGGCAATGCGGCATATATTACAAAGTGCATGGCGCAGCTTATGCGCGACCTTGGCTCGATTCCCTCGCCGTTTAACGCATTCCTGCTCAACCTCGGTCTTGAAACCCTGCCTTTGAGAGTTGAAAGACATTGCTCCAATGCGCTCAAGGTTGCGGAATTTATCCGCGACAGCGGCTGTGCAATCGAGGTTACTTACCCCGGCATGCAGGGCAGCAAGGGCTATGAGCTTGCACAGAAATATATGCCAAGCGGCACAAGCGGCGTTATTTCATTCAGAATAAAAGGTGGCAGAGACGCCGCAACAAAGTTCATGGACAGCCTGCAGATTGCGGAAATTGCAACCCACGTTGCCGATGCACGCACCTGCTGCCTGCACCCCGCAAGCACAACCCACCGCCAGCTTACCGCGCAGGAGCTTATCGACTGCGGTATTTCAGATGACCTTATCCGCCTTTCGGTCGGCATTGAGCATGTTGACGATATCATTGAGGATGTTAAGCAGGCTCTTGAAAAATCGCAAGCATAAAACAAATGACCCCGTGCATTTTGCGGGGTCATTTCGATATGAGGAGAATTTATAATGTGGGAAAAGATTATTGAATTTCTTCATTTAAGTATAAGAGAAGTGTGGGCGATTGAAAAGTTTTTTGAGTATTTC
>JAZSGU010000154.1:0-8290 GCA_045532895.1 Acutalibacteraceae bacterium
TCAAGCTTTCTTGAAAACGGCGGCTCACCCGACAAGGCCACCAGACTCGGCTTTGTTGCGCAGATTGATTCATATTTAAAGCAAAACAACAAATATCAGAAGAGTGACAGCAAAATAACATTCCAGGATATTGAAGACTGCCTTGTATTAGTTATTTCCTCATTCTCAACACAGACTTCCTATGCAAACCAGACCAAAAAGGCGATAACCAATAAGTTTATACAGGATGCAATGACGGATTTCATCAAGCATCAGCTTGAGATATATTTTATTGAAAATCCGCTTGAAGCAGGAAAGATTGCTGACCAGGTTCTCATCAATATGAGAAGCCGAGTTAAAGCTGAAAAAACAAGGCTTGGCATGAAAGAATCGCTTATTCAGAATGTAAGCAATCTGACTAACAGAATTCAAAAATTCGTTGACTGCCGCAGCAAAGATGTTGAGCTCCGCGAGCTTTTCATTGTTGAGGGTGACTCGGCTCTCGGCGCGTGTAAACAGTCACGCAATGCGGAGTTTCAGGCAATAATGCCTGTCAGAGGCAAAATATTGAACTGTCTCAAATCTGAATATGACCGCATCTTTAAAAGTGATATAATTACAGATTTGATTAAGGTAATCGGCTGCGGTGTAGAAGTACCGTCAAAGAAAAAATCGGGAAAAGATATGATTTCATTCAACCTCGATTTATTGAGATGGAACAAAATCATCATCTGTACCGATGCCGACGTTGACGGCTTCCATATCCGCACTCTTATTTTGACAATGATATACCGTCTCATGCCCACACTAATTAACGAGGGCAAGGTGTTTATTGCGGAATCACCGCTTTACGAAATCAACTGCGGCGACGAAACATGGTTTGCTTACACTGAAAAAGAAAAGAACGATGTTATTTCCGAAATCGGCAACAAAAAGTATTCTATTCAGCGCTCAAAGGGTCTTGGTGAAAACGACCCCGATATGATGTCGCTGACAACCATGAATCCGACCACAAGAAGACTTATTAAAATTGAGCCCTCTTTTGCTCAGGAAACTGCTGATAAATTTGATTTGCTGCTTGGCGATAATCTTGCAGGCAGAAAGGATTACATCGCCGAAAACGGTCATCTTTATCTTGATTTGACCGATGTTTCATAAATAGTAAACGGAGTTTAAGATTATGGCTAAAAAAAGTAAAAAGGATATATCATCATCTTTGCGCCAGCTTGATGCCAAAACACATATTTTCGGCGCAGGCGAGGTAGCAAACCAAGATATTGTTGATGCACTTGAAGTTAACTTTATGCCCTATGCCATGAGCGTTATCATGTCAAGAGCTATACCCGAAATTGACGGCTTCAAACCATCTCACCGTAAAATTCTTTATATGATGTATAAAATGGGTCTTCTTACGGGTCCAAGAGCAAAATCCGCAAAAATTGTTGGTCAGGTTATGCAGCTTAATCCCCACGGTGATGCCGCGATTTATGACACAATGGTTCGTCTTTCCAAGGGATATGAGGCTCTTCTGCACCCTTATGTTGACTCAAAGGGTAACTTCGGTAAGGCTTTCTCAAGGGACATGATGTGGGCAGCTTCGCGTTACACGGAAGCAAAGCTTGAAAAAATCTGTTCAGAGTTCTTTGTTGATATCGATAAAAACACCGTTGACATGGTTGATAACTTCGATAACACAATGAAAGAACCCGCTCTGCTTCCCGTTAACTTTCCGAGTGTTCTTGTCAATGCAAACACAGGTATTGCCGCAGGTATGGCAAGCTCAATATGTTCATTCAATCTTGAAGAAGTATGCAAAACAACAATCGAGCTCATTCGTAACCCTAAGCATGATGTTACCGAAACTCTGCTTGCTCCCGATTTTGCTGGCGGCGGACTGCTGATTTATAACAGAGAAACCATGGAGGAAATTTACCGCACGGGTAGGGGAGGCTTTAAAGTCAGAGCGCGATACAGCTTTGACAAATCAAGCAACTGTATTGAAGTGACGGAAATTCCGCCTACAACAACCTGTGAAGCAATAATTGATAAAATTATTGAAAAAGTAAAAGCAGGTTCAATCCGCGAAGTTAACGATATCCGCGATGAAACGGACTTGGGCGGTCTGAAGATTGCCATTGATATCAAAAAGGGCACAGACCCCGATAAGCTTATGAAAAAGCTATATGATTCAACGCCGCTTCAGGATACCTTCTCATGCAACTTTAATGTGCTCATTAATGGCAGTCCGAGAGTGCTCGGCGTGCGTGAGCTTCTTAATGAATGGATTGATTTCAGAAGCGATTGCGTAAGCAGAAGAACCGCTTTTGATTTAAAGCGCGCTTCGGACAGGCTGCATTTGCTTCGCGGACTTGAAAAAATTCTTCTTGACATTGATAAAGCAATTAAAATCATCAGAAACACCGAGGAAGAAACAGAGGTTGTTCCCAATTTGATGATTGGCTTTAAGATTGATAAAATACAGGCGGAATATGTTGCGGAAATCAAGCTTCGCCATTTGAACAAGGAATATATTCTCAAACGCCTGCAGGATATCGAAAAGCTCGAAGCGGCAATTAAGGATTTGAACGATATTCTGAATACTCCCAAGAGAATTAAACAAATAATCATTGCGGAGCTTAAAGAAATCATCAAGAAATATTCCAAACCGCGAAAAACAGAAATTGTTTATTCTGTTGAAATAGATGACGCACCCGCAGAGGAAGAAGTTCCCGATTATCCCGTTCATCTGTTTTTCACCCGTGACGGATATTTCAAAAAGATTACTCCGCTTTCTTTAAGAATGAGTGGTGCAAACAAACTGAAAGACGGCGACGAAATCGTTCAGACCTTTGAAACTACCAACGCAAAGGAACTGCTGTTCTTTACTAATAAGTGTCAGGTATATAAAACCTCTGCAGCTTTTTTTGAGGATTCCAAGGCAAGCGTTCTCGGTGATTATATCCCCGCAAAGCTTGAAATGGAAGAAGGCGAAGTGCCTGTTTACATGGCAGTTACCGACGATTACGGCGGATATATGCTCTTCTTCTTTGAAAACGGCAAGGTTGCAAAAATTGATATGAAATCATATCAAACCGTTACTAAGCGCAAAAAGCTGATAAAGGCGTTTTCCGATAAAGCACCCGTTTCAACAATAATGCATATTAAAGAAGATACAGAGGTGGTTGTTGTTTCGAGTGCGGGCCGTCATCTGCTTGTTAACACAGCTGTTATACTGCCTAAAACAACAAAAGATACAATAGGTGTTGGCGTTATGACTCTAAAAAAAGGGCACAGAGTGATGACTGCAAGAATATACTCAAAAGGCGAGTTTGCAAAACCTCACAGATATATGGCAAAAAACCTTCCTGCCGCCGGTGCTTTGCTTAGTGCCGACGATGAGGCAGAACAAATAACATTTAACCCTTAAAACAAAAATACCGTTCAAAGTCTGGCTTCCCCACTTTGAACGGTACACCGATTTCATATATCGGTAAGCAAAGAAAATGCAAACGCAATTCAAAATAAATTTCTCTGCAATAGTATATTAACCTGCTGATTTTATAAAATTCTCTGTATTTTTTGCCAAATAAATTAAAAAAACATCTTGCAATTACAATAAAGATGTGTTAAAATCCATTAGTACAATATTTTTTTGGAGGTTTATTACCTATGCAGTGGTATGAAATCGTATTAGGCATTGTTCTTATTATTACTTCACTTGCTCTTATTGCTATGGTTCTTCTTCAAGAGGGTCGTTCGGCAGGTCTTTCCGGTGCTATCGCAGGAGGTGCGGAAACATTCCTCGGCAAGAGCAAAGGTAAAACAATCGAACAAAAGCTTGTTAAAATAACAAAGGTGCTTGCAATCGTTTTCTTTGTTCTTTCACTTGTTGCAACACTTGTTGTTCTTTTCATTAAATAGTTTTGTTTTTAAAGAGCTGCTCATTAAGGGTGGCTCTTTTTATTTTTCAGCAAGCTGTTTTCTTAATTTTTCAATAATCTTTTTTTCAATTCTGCTTACATATGAGCGTGAAATTCCAAGCTTTGCCGCTATCTGTTTTTGGGTAAGCGGCATTTTTCCGTATAAGCCGTATCTTAAAATAATTATTGTTTTCTCTCTTTCATCCTTGATTTCATCAATACATTTATACAGCTTTTTTATCATTATCTTATCATCTATTTCCTCTGCTATTGTATCCTCAACGCTCAAAATATCCATAAGCGTCAGAGGGTTACCCTCACTGTCAGAATCAATCGGCTCATTAATTGATATGTCCTGTGAAATTTTGCGTTGGCTTCTGAAATACATCAAAACTTCATTTTCAATGCATTTTGAGGCGTATGTTGCAAGCTTAATCCCTTTTGATTCATCAAATGTGTTAACAGCTTTTATCAGGCCGATTGTGCCGATAGAAATCAAATCGTCCTGGTCATTAACTGCCGAGTATTTTTTTATCACATGTGCAACAAGTCGCAGATTATGCTCAATCAGCTTATTTTTTGCCTGTAAATCACCGCTTTTATATTTTTTGAAATATTCTTTTTCTTCATTAGCGGAGAGGGCAGGTGGGAAAGCGCCGGAATTTTTTATGTGAAGCGCAAAAAAAAGAAATCCTCTTGAAATAATGTCAATTAAAATATTAAGCATATCAAACACCCCATTCCGTAAATTATATGTTTTTTATATGATAAAATACCGAAAAAGGCATAATCACGCAAAGATAAAACTTGCATATTATTATTAAAAGATATATAATATAATAAATATGATAATGGGGTGTATATTATGAGCTCAATCAAGCTTGGTGCGCAGCTTTATACTTTGCGCGATTATATTAAGACATATGAGGACTGTGAAGAAACATTTAAATTTCTTAACGGCATCGGCATAAATGTTATCCAGATTTCAGGAATCGGTCCCATTCCCGCCGAAAAGGTTGCCTATCTTGTTGAAAAATACAATATGGATGTATGTGTAACACACACTTCATTTGACAGAATGCTTACTGACCTTGATTCCGTTATGAAAGAGCATAAAATGATGGGCTGTGACACCCTCGGCATCGGCGGTATGCCCGAACAATACAGAAAAGATGCCGAAAGCCTTAATGAGTTTATTAAGGTTACAAGTGAAATCGGCAAAAAGATGCATGCAAACGGCTTGCAGTTTGCCTATCACAACCATGCCTTTGAATTTGCAAAGCTTGACAACGGCAGACGAATTTTTGATGTTCTTATCGAAGACACCAAACCAGAAGAATTCGGCTTTATCGGCGATACATACTGGTTCCAGTTCGGCGGCGTAAATCCCTGTGACTACATCGAAAAAATTGCAGGAAGAATGAAGGTCTGCCATTTTAAAGATTACGGTATTGTTGACCATACCCCGAAATTTGTTGAGATTGGAACCGGCAACCTTAACCTTGATGCTATCTATAACAAATGCAAAGATACGGGAGTAAAATATATCGTTATTGAGCAGGACATTTGCGAAATAGACCCCCGTGATTCAATGGCAATAAGCTATAAAAATCTTGTTGATATAGCCAGAAGGAATGAAAAATAAATGAGTATTGCGCCTCTTACCATAACAGTTTTGACCGACACTCACTATTATTCAAAAGAAAACGGAACAAGCGGAAAAGCTTATGATACTGCTAATGCAAAAAGTCAAAAGCTTCTTGCAGAAAGTGCAGAAGTTCTTTCAGCGGCTTTTGACCAGATTGCCGAAAATCCAAAAAGCAACATCGTTCTTATTAGCGGCGACATTACCAATAACGGTGAGTTAAATGCACACGCGGAATTTACAGAAATGTTGCGTTCGCTTAAAAACCGAGGTAAAAAAGTTTATGTTATTACCGCAACGCATGATTACCGCGGCGGCGGTGTTGCCGACTTTTATGACGGCGACAACAAATTACAAACCCCTGCCGCTTTGCGTGAAATGCTGTTTGACATGTATCGTGAATTTGGTCCTGACGATGCGATTGCGGTCCATAGGGACAGCATGTCATATATTGTTCAGCTTTGCGACGGATACCGCTTGTTTGCTCTTAATGATGACAGAAATTTGAGCGGAAAAAGTGGTTTTTCGGATGAATGCTTCGCATGGATTTCCGAAAGAGCAAAAGAGGCGAGAGAAGATAATCAGTTTATTATTGCCATGACCCATCATCCCCTTATTGCGCCATCCCCGATTTACGAGATAATCGGCAAGGGTGACATGCTCGGTGACTATGATAAGCGCATAGAACAGCTTGCAGATCTGGGGATACAGTTTATTTTTACCGGACATACTCATATTCACAACACATCAGCATATCAAAGCCCTAGGGGCAATGTGCTTTACGATATCTGCACTTCATCTCCAATAGGTTATCCCGGAGCTATGAGAAGCGTCACTTTCAATCCGAAAGAAAACACTGTTTTGGTTTCAACCGAATTTGTGAAAACGCCCGAAGCTTTCAAAAAAGACGGCAGAGAGTTGAGGGATGTTCTTGAAAATCAGCTTATCGGCGCAATTCGCGGCATTATAAAAACTGCAGGAGAGGATATAGACAAGCTTGCTGATAAAGTAACGGCAATCAGTATTAAGCCAAAGCTCGTTTACAAATTCGGCTGGATAATAAAGCCGATATTCAAATATCTTAACTCTTTGAAAGTTGGTACTGTCGCAAGATGGACTGAAAAAGAGACGGGTCTTTCCCGAAAAGATTATGCAGACATCAAAGATATTAAAGTTGTTGATATTATTTGCGAGCTGGTGATGAATCTTTTCGGCGGAGAAAGCAAATATCCCCCCGAAACACCGATTTACAAAATCGTTATGGGCTTTTTGAGCATTTTGGACTGCATATTAAGAATACTTCATATTGATTTGAAAAAAATAACAAATGTTTCTTCAAGTCTTTGTGAGCTTGTTGAACCATTGTTATATAATGCAAAAATAGATTCATATGAAGCTGAGCTTGAAATTTTTCCCCATTTTGAATCAAAGGATTGCAGCTTTAAAAAGCTTGAATTTTCCGAAAGGATTAGCACTGTAAAAGGAAGTAAAAAGGGTCTGCCCATTCTCGTTATCGGCGCAGTTATTCTAATCGGCTTGCTTCCTGTTTGGCTCATCTTGATTCTTTTTGGTTTTATAGCCAACCAAATTAAATATACCGATAAAATCAAATAAACACGAAGCGTTATATTTTCGCTGTGATTCAACAAATTAACAGCTTTATAATCAACCTATACTATTTTCCGAGGGGGTTAAGCGTTTTGAACAACAGGGCCGCACAAAAATCAGATAAAAAACAAAACAAGAACAAAAAAACAAACAAGCCGCTGCTTATTCTTTATGGGTTTGCAAGCGTTTGCGCTCTAACAGTTTTAATTGTTGTTTCTTATGTTTTGATTCATGCCATTTCGGTTATAAACGGTGATTTAATTATCAACCTCGAGGAATACAAGGCAAATCAAAACCAAACTTCTTTTATTTATGCCTATGATGAAAAAGGCAATACCGTTGAGCTTGCAAGGCTTCATGGTGAAGAAGACAGAGTTTGGGTTGACCTTGATGACATGTCGCCTTATATGAAAGAGGCTTTCATTGCTCTTGAGGATACCCGCTTTGAAAAACACAACGGTGTTGACTGGATAAGAACAATCGGTGTTATTGTTGTTCCCAAGAACCTCGGCCAGGGCGGCTCAACAATCACACAGCAGCTTATTAAAAACTATACTAATAACAATGCCGTTACCGTTGTCAGAAAGTTTAACGAGATTCTTACTGCGTTAAATCTTGAAAAAAACTATGAAAAAGATGTAATTATCGAAGCTTATCTAAACACTCTTTATCTTGGCAGCGGATGCTACGGAGTTAAAACAGCAAGCGAAAAATACTTTGGTAAGGATGTCAGCGAGCTAAACGCCGCTGAATGCGCGGTTATCGCTTCAATAACCCAAAAGCCCACAAAGCATAATCCTTTGCTTAACCCCGAAGAAAACCGCAAGCGTCAGCTTTATTGCCTTGAAATGATGTGGAAAGAAACGGGTGCTCTCACGGAAGAAGAATACAAAGCCGCGTGCGACTATGAGCTTATTTTCACTAATAGCGATAACTATGTTCCCAAAGAAAAAGAAGATAAAGTCGATATTATCGAAGAAGAAACCAACCACAGCTTCTATGTTGATTATGTAAGGCAATGCGTTCAGAATGACCTTATGAAGGAGTATGGATATTCCAAACAACAGGCAGCAAACGCTATACTTTACGGCGGACTTAAGATATATGCTGCTGTTGATTTAAAGGTTCAGGAAGAACT
>JAZSGU010000091.1:0-16933 GCA_045532895.1 Acutalibacteraceae bacterium
CGGAGTGAAAACACTCCGCGGTTTCCTTATATCTTTCCACCGCACTATGTATTGCAGTACAAAACTTGTCGAAAGGTGTCAATGTTGTCCGTAACGGGTCTCTTCGCGGATACGCATGGTGCGGCGGATTTCTTTGGGGATGACGACCCTTCCGAGGTCGTCAATTCTTCTGACAATACCTGTGGCTTTCATAAATATCTTTCTCCTTAATTGCTGTAGGGAAAATCTGTGTTTTCTGCGGGCGAACACAGTTCGCCCCTACGTTAATTTTTTGTTGCCCTGTTATTGTTTGTCAGAAATTGCGGTTTATACGAAATAATTCTATCGAATATTGATTTACTGCCTTAAATGAACGGTTGAATCTTTTTTGGAAAAAATTGTACAATTTTTTTCAAAGTGTTGACAAATCGATAACGAATATGTATTATAGTACATGAACTATATAGTACGTATACAATTTGTGAGCGGGTGATTTTTATTAGACGAAGAAAGGTTAACACAACTAAGCTGGAGATTATTCAGACGGCATCTGAAATGTTTATTGAAAACGGATATTCTTCAACATCTCTGCGCTCGATTGCGGATAAGCTGGATATCAGCCCCGGACATCTTGTTTTTTATTTCCCCACGAAGGAACATTTGCTTGCAGTTCTTATAGACAAGCTTTGTTCGTTTCAATGGAAACTGATAAAAAAAGAGGCGGAGGACGGAATAAGCACTCTTCTTGCGGTTTGCCTTGAGCTTATGACAATGGCGGCGGCAGCGGAGGAGGACGAAATTGCAAAGGACTTTTTGGTTTCTGCTTATCAGAGCAGGATGTGTCTTGAAATGATTCAGAAAAATGATATTGAAAGGGCAAAAGAGGTTTTTGCGGAGTTTTGTTCCGATTGGACCGATGAGCAGTTCAAGGGGTCGGAAAGCCTTATTTCCGGCATAGAGTATGCAACGCTGAACACAACACGCTACTCTGCAAAGCTTGAAACACGAATTCCGAGTGCACTTGAAGCGATACTGACAATTTACAATGTGCCCGAGGAAATTCGTAAGATTAAAATCAAAAAAGTTCAGTCAATGAATTACCGTTCAATTGGCAAACGAATTTTTAAAGAATTCAAGGAATATATTGAACAGGAAAATGAGCAGGCATTTGATGAGTTGCTTAAATGAGTGCAGAATGCAGAACGATGAACGCAGAACGGAGAATTTGATGGGTAGCATTATTGAAATTAAAAGCTTTGATTTTGCAGTCAGAACGGTAAATCTTTATAAGCATCTAACTTCGAAGAAAAAAGAGTTTGTTTTATCAAAACAGCTTTTACGTTGCGGAACAAGCATCGGTGCAAATATTGCCGAAGCTGAACGAGGGCAAAGCAAGGCGGACTTCAATGCAAAACTGAACATTGCTCTTAAAGAGGCAAATGAAACATATTACTGGTTAAGGTTGTTACACGAAACAGATTATCTGACAGATAAAGAATTTAAAAGCATTGAGAAAGATATTGATGAAATAATCGCAATACTCGTTTCAATATGCAAGAAAACAAGCTTAAAATAAACGCAGAATGATGAATGCAGAACGAATATAACCACCTCTGTGTTCTGCACTCTAAACTCTGCACTCAATAACCAAGGAGGTTTTTTTAAATCATGAAAAAACGAATTATCAGCGCGGTGCTTGTTGCGGTTATGCTTATCGGAATAGCACAGATCGGAGTAACCAAATGGGACATTCAGCTCGGAAATTATGCTCAGGCTGCTGAGGGAGAGAGCCTTCTTCAGATGCTTGACATTAATGACACGGCTGTTAATGTTCCCAACGATAAGGACAACCCCTACGGACCGGGAAGCATTAATATGTTTCCGAGAATGGAGCTTATGTACTACGATAACGTACATAACAACAATTCTGTATATTACAGAAGAGTTTATGATTATGACCAGAGAAAGCAACCTATAATCTGGGATAATGAGGAATTCTCCAAAACACCTGCAAGAAAGTTTGAGGCTTCGCAGAGCGCAGCGTTTGACCCCACAGGTGTTGGCAAACAAAACTATGTTGCAACCGTTGGCTATGTTGCATGTGATGCTCCCAACAATGCTAAAGGTCTGCAATATTATCTTCGGGTTGAAGACAGCTTCGGTAATGTTTTTGCTGAATATAACCTTGGCCAGATTTATGATACTTTATCCCCGGATGATTATAATTTGCCTGACGGATATGAGATAAATGCGTTTCTTGCTATAACAAGCGGCGACTTCAATGGCGACGGTTATGAGGAAATTGCGGTTTATGACCTTGAGCCGACCACAAGTGCTTGTGCAATAAAAATATTCTCATATAACAACAGCTCCAGAACGCTTACACAGAGAAACAACATGCAGGTACGTAACGCTTGCTATGGCGGAACTCTTCCCATAAAAGTTACAACTAACTGGCCCATAGTTCAGCTTACTGCAAGCGATCTTGACAAGGATTTTAAAGACGATCTTATTGTTACAGCATCTTTCCCTCACAGAAGATACACCAACACCAAAAACACAGACTATGCCATGCCCAGAACTTCCATTGTTACATATAGCGGAAGCTTCAGTTATAAGGTTAATGCGACATTTGAGCATGCATGGGATTATTCAGAATTCGACTCAGGTAACACAAGCGGAAAAACCCAGATAAGCTGTTACGGCTCGGCGGCTGTAGGCGATATTGACGGCGACGGCAGAGATGAAATTGTCTATGCCGGATATGACCTTTCAACAGACGAGAGAAACAACACAGACACTTCGGGAATCAATAAGAGCTATGCCAACGTAGGTGTTATTGAGTATTCCGACGGAGTATATAAGAAGGGTGCCGGCGGAGTTTGCCAGTATGTTAAAATCAACCCGAATATTGCGGCAGGTCTTTATGAGCATAACGGTCAGTCACCCATAGCGCTTGCCTGCTTCAATCCCGTAGGCACAGGCGGTAAGGATTATGTGTTTATCGGCGGTTCGGTTTATTCCTTACGTACCGACGGCGGCAGCCAGACTCCCGTTGACCTTTCCCATAACCACCCCGCGGCGGACTATGGCTTTAAGCTTGAATATGAAGCATCGGACTGGGATTCAATTTATTCGCAGAGCACAGAGGATTACTACGGCAACTCAAAAACAAAGCATTACAATATCTGGATCGAATCCGTTGCAACGGGCAACTTCCTCAATGATGAAAATGCGGGTGAACAGCTTATGTTCATCGTTGGCAGAAAGTCAAGCGAAGGTCACAACTTCAGGCATGATGTAGTTCAGATTGCAACGGATGCAAAAGACAAGCTTATCGCATCAAGATTTGCAATAAATTACAAGACAGGCACAAGCTATAAGAGAAATATGACCTATACGGCAATGGATATTGATGATGACGGAATGATTCTTCAGTTTGTGGAAAAGGATTCATATTTCTCAGACCCGAATGTTGTTGCAGTTCTTCAGGCAGCTCCCTATTTTGAAGACCTTGTTCTTCTTAATGAGGATTACTGTGAAGACGGCTCAACCGTTTTCGGTAAATCATCAGGCTCAGGAACCTCAGAAACTCACGGCTTTAACGTTACAGCTTCAATTATCACAGGCTACGAGCAAGATATCACCTGCTTCGGAGTTAAACTCGGCGGCGTTGATTTTGAGGTTGAAGTAAGCGCTTCGGTAGGCGGCGAATGGGAAGATGCAACTGAAAATACAACTGCAGTTGAATACTCTTCACCGAGTACGGAGGACAGAGTTATCCTTACAATGACTCCGTATATCCGCTATGTATATAATATGTGGACACCTCAGTTCACCACTCCCACAAAGTCTGAATATAACGCAACTTGTGCATCATTGAAAGACGATGCTGCGGCTCTTGAAAATTACAAGAATGAGGTTTTAAGAACTACCAATACACACGGCTGGGGTCAGACAGTTCCCGCCGGATGGTCAAAATATGTAATGTGTGTTCCCGAAACACCCAGACTTTCAATGATAACCGTAACCGAGTTTGATAAGGTAGCTGAATCAACCGGTGAATTTGAGGCTATCAGAGGCAACGTCCTGAATCACAGCATAGGTGATCCCTCAACATATAACCATAACGAATCCGTCCTCAGAGATTTTTCGGGCGGCAGTGACGTTGTAAGCGAAGGTCTTGATATGAGCGATTCCGATTATATCTGGGTTTCCAAGGGCGGCGGTACCGTAACTCAGAGCATTGAAGAAATGTCCTCAAGCGCCTCATCGGTTACATGGGGAGCAGGAATCACAACAACCATGGTAGGTAATGCAGGCGGAGTTAAAGCCGGTGCTTCAGCCGGTGTAGAGTACACAGGCAGTTATACCACTATGAATTGTTCGTCAACCTACATTGCCGGTACTGTTGCAGGTATGCCATCAACAGAAAACGGCGAAACTGCAGGCTTTGATTTCCAGTGGCGTTTTGGCAGCTGGAAGGAAAAACTCAACAATCAGGATTGCCTTGTTCTCGGCTTTATAACCAAGAACGTCAAAATGCCTCTCAAATCCCCCAAGAACCTTGCAATCAAGGATTCAACCGCAACAACAATTACCCTTAACTGGGAAAAGGCAGGCGGAGACTGGACTCAGGTATATATGATAACGGATAATGAAACAAATCCGTATTTCCTGATTGATACCATTGACTCGGATAAAAACGAATATACGGTTGAAGGACTTAACCCTAACACAAAATACACATTTGCCCTCAGATCAACAGATAACGTCGGCACAGAGGCAAGTATTTATACCGCCGCTGTTTCGGGCAAAACAAAATATGACGAAGGTGTAGAGGTTCCTCATGTTGACCATATAAGCGATATTCACGCTCTTTCAGGCTCGGATGTTAATATCAAGGCTGTTGCAACAGCAGTTGACGGCGGAACCCTTACTTATCAGTGGCAGGAGCAGGTTGAGGAGAATGATGTTTACGTATGGCAGAACATAAAGAATCAAATCAACGCCATGATGCCCATAATTGACGTAACCGATGATTATAACGGTAAAAGATATCGTTGCGAGGTAGGCCAGCTTATTGACGGTAAGGTAGCTTATGTTTATTCAAACACCGTAACCCTCTATGTAGGTCAGGGCGGCACAACAACCTCTCTTGCAATCAGCGAGCCTTATGGTGCTGCAAGCGGCTCATATCAGGTTGAGAATGAAAAAGTAAACACGGCGGTTACAGAACTTATCGCAATGGTAGGCACTGACAGCTACGGCATTGCGAAGCTTACAGATGGCAACTATATTCTTACCCTTAAGGAAGAATCAGATACTGCTGTTTATCAATATATTGCAGACGAAACAGCAAAAGCGGCTATTGAAGCGGCAATCACAAACAAGCAGGAAACCGTTACTCTTAATGCAGCAAATCTTGCAGAAATAGTTACCTATTCAGAGTACGTAACCGAAAGCAGAGTTTCAACCGGTATATCTGACAATGCCGTTTTTGTTCAGGTAAGCGAAGAAGACGTTGCAGCGGGCAAGAACACTTTCATTCTTAAAGAAACTGTTTATATTCCCGATCCCACCGATCCGGAAAATGAAACTGCCGGAACAACAGAAACGATTGAGCATAAAGTAACGTACACCAAAACATATACCGAAGGCACAAAAACTCTTTATGTTGTACCCGTTACGGAGGAAATTGAGAGTGTTGACGATGAAGGAAACGTCACAACAACCTCAAGAAGTTTCGATACATATTACTATATCGACTCCGCTGACACAACGATGACCGAGCCTGTTGAAGTTACCGTTCAGGTAATGGGCTATGCACAGGCAGCAGATTCTTCAAAAACCTATACAATGGAAACAGAAACTGCAGTTGTTACTTTTGAAAAGGAAATAAAAGAAACATATTACACAACAACTGTTGTTGCAGGTGATACCGTAACTCTTGCAGCTCTTGTTGAAAGCACAAGTGTTGGCATGAATATGGTTCCCACAGGCAATGTTTGCTTTAAGATTTCTCTTAACGGCGATTCATCAAAAGAAACAAAATACGAAATTCCTCTCACAGAATACAGCGAAACCAAAGGCTCTGCAGTTACAGAGTGGACTCCTTCAGAAGACGGAACCTATACAATCGTTGCAACATATTACGGCAACAGCAGGCTCCTTTCATCTTCATCTGAAAGCCTGACCTATACAGCTTATGAAGTGTCGGGCGCAGGAACCAAGGAAGTAAAGAGCTTTGTTATGAATTGCAATGATACCGTTATCAATAACACTTCCATCAATCTTGCACCGGCTCTCAATGTTACTTCTGTTACATGCAATGACACGGAGCTTGAAGATGTTGTAACTACACCCTACAGCCTTGAATCTGATAACACCATTGTTTATGAAGTAAGAATGGAATACAGCGAAGCTCCCGAGGGCAGCTATATTATTGAAAACAATGTTTTCACGGCTACCGTTAACGGCACTTATTTCATAACCGCAACATACACAGACGGCGAAGGTGCTGATGCTCAGAGCTTCACCTACACCAAGAAAATCAATGTTGTTACAACAGCGGGTGAACAGCAGCCCATCTATTTCCAGAACTCATCAATAACAGTATATACAACTCAGAAAACTGTTAAAAACGAGCTTTCAAACTTCAATGCAGGCGCAACTGTAAGATATAAGAGTACAGACGAAAGCGTTGCAACCGTTGATGAAACAGGCCTTGTTACAATTCATAAGAGCGGTGTTACAAGCATCGTTGCAACCTCCAGCGTTTCAGGTAAAGATGATGTTGAAGCAACATATCTTCTCTATATCAACAAGCAGCCCCTGACTCTCTCCGTTCCCGATGATATAGTTGTAACGTACGGTCAGACACAGGAAGAAGCTCTTGAAATTATTGCTGCAAGCGGTCTTGTTGTTAAAACAAACGGCGGTGTGGTTGATAATATCAGCTATAGCGATATAACCGGCAAAGCAAACGATGAACCCACATACAGCATCACATACAAACAGGGTTCGGGTATAGGCAGATATTCGGTAACAATCAATGAGGTTTCATCGGTTCTTTATGATGTAACGAATATCGGCGGATATTTTGAGGTTGTTCAGAAAGAAATAGGCAACGATGATATTGAAAGTGTAAACGTCGAAACCAAGGACTATGACGGCACAACAGAAGCTGAGCTTTCAGTTACTTTCAAGGAAGGCGTGCTTGTAAGCAACGATGTTGTTGAGGCAGAGGTTGAAGGCGAATTTGACACTTCTGAAGCAGGCGAAAACAAGCTTGTAGGTTACCAAATTACAAAGCTCACCGGTCCCAACAGCGGTAACTATGTTCTTGCGGCAAACGTAAGCGGAAATTCAACCGGAACAATAGAAAAAGCTCCTATTTCCGTAACAATGCCCAGAACTACATCAGTTGTTTATGACGGTGAAATCAAGAGCGTTAATGTTCTTGCTTATTCAAACGGTCTTTATTACAACGACTTCACCGTTAAATATGTTGACGAAAACGGTGTTGAAACAACCGAACCCGTAAACGTAGGCAAATATAATGTTGTTATTGAGCTTGCAGACTCCGATAATTTCACAATCAAAAACGCATACGACGCATCTCTTGTTATAAAATCTGCAACTCAGGATGTATTTACCGTTGAAGGAATCCCCGAAACAGTTACCTATGGTGACAGGTTTGAAGTACAGACTGCGGGTGCGCAGGAAGGCGGAACAATTACCTATACCGTTTCAGGTGTGGGAGTTGACGGCAACCCCGCCGATATTGCAAAGCTTGAAACCGTTGACGGCAAAACCTATATTGAAATTACAGGTATGGGTACTGTTACTGTTAAGGCAACTTCATCGCTTGCCAACTATAACGATAAATCCGCTATGAGAACCTTCACCGTTGGCAAGAAAACCCTTGCGGTTAAGGCAACTCCTGTTGCAAGAACATATGACGGCACAACAGCTGTTGACGTTGTTGTTGAGCTTGACGGACTTCTTGCAGGTGATGAAGGAATCACAGCAACCGCAAACGGAACTCTTGCAACTCCCGATGCCGGTAAGTCAAAGACTGTTTTCATCAGCGATATCGCACTTTCAGACAGCAGCAAATATCAGCCTGCAATAACATCAACTCAGGCGAATGTTGACATTGAGAAGCTTGTTATCACAGGTTTTGAAATTACGGCAGAGGATAAAGTTTTTGATAAGACAACTGCTGCAAATGCTACAGTTACAAAGATTTATGATGTTCTTGAAGCTGACGCGGAATATGTAAAGGTCAACGGCTCGGCAGAGTTTGACACTAAAGACAGAGGCGAAAACAAGACCGTTACATTCACTGCAACAGGTCTTTCAGGCGATTTGAGTTCAAACTATGTTCTTGCAGATACAGCAAAAACCGCAACCTGCAAGGCAAGCATCGTAGCAGCATCTCCCAAGGATTTCTATGTAAGCGGACATCACAGCAATGTTGTTGTTTCCGAAGAATTTACACTCAGAGCCTTCTATACAAACGAGGTAACTGAAGTTGTATGGTCAAGCAGCAACGAAGCTGTTGCAACTGTAGATCCTCAGACAGGTGTTGTTAAGGTGGTCGGCGCAGGCTCTGCGATTATCTATGCAGCAATCGATGAAGGCTACGGAATTGACCCCGCTCAGTTCCCGCTTAATGCATCCAAGAAGACCATTCAGCTTTATGCAACTCCTGAGGAGCTTATCAAAACTTATACAGGCAGAGTGCAGATTCCTGAAATTCTTTCGGCTGATTCAAAATTTGTTCCCGATGATAATAACGTTCAGCTTAAGTTCGTTTGCGAAAGCGGCGCAGATACTGTCTTTGCAGACCCGATTAACGCAGGTAAATATAAGGTCTATTATGAAATAGTTGATACCGAATTTGCGGGCACAGGCTACTTTGATATGGTTATCAACAAGGGCAAGATTGTTGTAAAAGCGGCAGATATTGAGAAGCTTTACGGCGCAACACCCGTTTATGCTCCCGTAATTACCGAGGGCGACCATATCGAAAATGCATACGGCGAAATCAAGGATATCGTTGTTTATACAAGTGAAGGCGAGCCCGCAACTGCACCTGTCGGCGTTTATGACATCAACGTTTCTCTCACGATTGCAGAAAATGATAACATCAGGTTCTATGTTGATGGAGAAGTCGGCAAGCTTACGGTAAATCCTGCACCTCTCACTCTTTCGGTTAAGGACGCCGTTCGCGAATACGGTTTTGATAACGAAGACCCCGAATATGAATATGTCGGCTTTGTTAACGGTGAAGACTCAAGCGTTCTTGCAGGCAGTCTCACATTCAAGTATGACAGCTCCGTGACCAAGGAGTCTGCTATCGGCGAATATGAGGATGTTATAACCGCAGATTCTCTTGCAACAAGCGATAACTATTCACTTACAGTCGTTTATCCGGACGGTAACGGTGCAGACCTTTCAATTATTAAGGTTTCGGTTAAAACAATCGTGGCTCCGCTTGACGGCGTTACCGAAGATAACGTAACCTCGGACAACGAGGCAACAATAAACGAAGTTATTGCCGAACTCAACAAATTCACTCCTGAGAACGAAGAGGAACAGAAGCAGCTTCAGGAAGCTCTTGACAAGTGCAACAGCCTTCTTGCAAAGATTGAAGAAGCCCGTAAGGCTCTCGGAGAAGCTGAGGAAGAATCCGCCGTGCTTGATAAAGAGAGAGCGACTGTTTTCTGGGAGGATGATATTGAAGAATTCCTTAATAAAATCAATTCTCTTCTTGAAAATCCCAATATGAGCCCTGCAGAAATTGAAAAACTTGAAGGCTACAAGACGCAGGCAGAAGAAATACTTGAAATTATCCATACTCCCAAAGAATACATTTCACTCCGTTTCTTCTACCTCATCTGGGACTGCCTTACTTGGATATACAACGGCATTGGTTTGTTGTTCTCAAATTTATTCAATATCAGCTAAACTAAACAAAACAGCCTACTGAGAAATCAGTAGGCTGTTTTTGGTGTATGGTCTGTGCTGTTATCTAAATATTCTCTCATCTTACCGCTTAATAATAATTCAAGATGCTTTTCTAAATCGAGCGTTGCGGAAATGTATGTTGTCTGTAACGGGGCGCCTTCGCGGATACGCATGGTGCGGCGGATTTCTTTGGGGATAACGACCCTTCCGAGGTCGTCAATTCTTCTGACAATACCTGTGGCTTTCATTTTATATCTTTCTCCTTGTTTGTTGTAGGGAAAATTCGTGTTTCCTGCGGGCGAACACAGTTCGCCCCTACGTTAATTTTTTGGTTGCCCTGTTATTGTTTGTCAGAATTTGCGGATTATGCGAAATTTAATTGGTTGTTTTCGATTTGACAATGATTGTTGATATGTTTTTTCGGATGTGTTACAATTTATATCACTCTTAAAATGAATAAACTGACAGACACATTTGAGCTTTGCAACGGTGTGCATGTGCCAAGGTGTCTCCCGACCGGAAGAGATAAACGCAGGGATGTGGAGAGCTTTTGAGGATGCATATAAAAACAGGACCTCCGGCAAAACCGGAGGTCCTTGCTGTATATTTAACGGAAATTAATATACCCGAAGACGAGCAAACCTGCCATTAAGACATAGAAGAACGGAAGAACCGTTGCATCTCCGCCGAAGGAAACAAGGAATTCCTTGAAAGATTTTGTTTTTTCCCGGTTTTCCTTGAGTCTCTTCGGGCGTGCAAAGTAAGCAAGGTCAAAGAGAATATAGCCTACGCAGTAGAAAATCCATGTTTCCCAAAGAGTATAGCCCCTCAATGCCTGAATTGCGAGGGCAACGGCACCCACAAGAATAAGGAAAATGCGTATAAGCTTTATACCCTTATAATCCCAATAGCGTTCAAGGCCGTCATGCTGCGCAATTACATAATACATTGTAAAGCAGCAGATAATCGACGCCATGGTTGTTGAGCCAAGCATAACGAGGCAAAGAGGGCCTACCATATAGCAGGGGCGCTCAAGCACCTCAACAATATTCATATCAACCTCGCCGAAGGCGCGTGTTATCTTGTTGCCGTTTCTGCGGTAGGGAATAATAAAGAGGAAAATTGTGAGAATTATCAGAGCGCAGAAAACCCATGAAAGCGTGATGTCAACCTTTTCGGGGAGCATATACCACAGCTTGCCTGCAGCTTCTGCCTGTTCAAGATTCTTGGCGGCAAGGGGCCAGCCAAGAGCAAAAGCGGCACTGATTCCGAGGCCGTTAAAGCAGCCCTGAGTGAATTCCATAATCTTCCAGCCGTCAATAATCTTGAGTTTTTCCCATCTGCCGAAAAGCATTTTGCCGTTCTTAAGAGGATGAAGCTGTTTGTCATAGAAGGTAATGGCAACAACCCAGCCGATTGAGCCTGCAAGCGCGCCGCCAATCCACATGATAATGCCGAAAATATCACGGCGGATTGCCATAAGCAACAGCAAACCTGCAACTATTACAAGATTGCGTCCCCATTCTTCGCGGCTGTCCTTCGAGAAGCAAACCTTGGGCATTTTGCCGTGTTCGGGGTCGTAGGGTGTGTTAAAGATGCGGTAGCCGATTTCCTGAACAATGGGAACAAGGGCAAAGAAAATAACAAAGTCGTACCATTTATAAACAACGCCGCTCATAGCAGAGAAGCTTACACCGAGAAATGCCGAGCCCAAGCCGCTCCATATCGAGCCTTTGAATGCAAGAGCCAGATAGCCCAGAGGCGGATTGTATCGGGGCTCATCGTGATGAAGAATAAGACTCATTGTTGAGCCGTAGGGCTCCATACCGCCGTAGAAATAACCGAGTGCACAGGCTGCCGCAAACAGATACACATTATCCATCAGAAGCTCTGAACCCGTGTACCATACGCAAAGAATACCCATGAATGCGCCGGGTAACATGGCACCTTTTTCGCCGCCGATTGCCGAGCCGCGTATACCCCAGCCAAAGCACATGGTAACCATGCTGATAGCTAAAAAGGCAAATATGTTTTGAGTTTCCATACGCAAAACCCTTTCTTAATTTTTAATTTTTTTCTACGCGAACAACTGCGTAGCCGATTTTCTTGCGTCCGCAGGTATAGACCATGTGAAGAAGATTACCCTCTGCAACGATTGAGGGGTATGAAAACTCAACTCCAAGTTGAGTTTCAAGGTCAATGCGAACAGGATATGTTGCGCCGTTATCCTCAGAAAGGAAGAGGCAAAGAGGTGTTCTGTCACCCCAGTTTTCGCTTACGGGATTACAAATCAAACCCAAAACGCCGCAATCGGTCATCGCCGCGCCGATTCCGCTGTTATTGTTGGGCATATCCGTGGGGCGCGCTATGGACCAGGTGCGTCCGAAATCCGTTGACTCGCTGCGATAAATCCAATGGAGATTTGTGCGGGCAAGCATATAAACTCTGCCGTCGTGCGATTGGTCTTCCCACACAGCAGGCTGAATAAGACCCTCGCCTTCATTGGGAAGCTCCTCTTTGCGGTTGCATATTGTGCCGTCAGGCAGCTCGAATGCAACGGGAGCGGAAAGCTTCCATGTTTCTCCGTTATCTTCGCTGTAGTCAGTCCAGGATTCCCAACGGTCGGCTAAATCCTCGGTTGAGCCGGGAGCAAGAAGTGCGCCGTTTGAAAGCCTTATCATCTGATTTTTAACGGGGCCTCTGCCGCCGATATCGCCGGGAACAAGCTCTGTGGGGGTTGACCATGTTGCGCCGCCGTCAGCGGAAACGGTTTTCATTGAGTACCAATGTCCCTCATCGATACCGCTTTTATAAATCAGCGTGAGAACGCCGTTCTCTGCAAAAAGAGTCGGGTTCCAGTCTGCCTCGCCGTCGTCGGGTGTTACGGGAACGGGAGTGCTCCATTCGCCGTCACGGCGCGCAAACCAAATGCGCACATTGGGATTTTTTTCTTTTATGCCGCCAAACCAGGCAGCTGTGGGCTTGCCGTTGCAGACAGCAACCGTTGCTGCATGGCATTCGCCTGTTTCTTCATTAATACCTTCGGTTGCAAGGTATTCCTGATATAAAAGTTCAGTCTTAATCATTTATCAAAGTCTCCCATTCCGAAATTACGGTATCCGCTACAAAACGGTTTTCTTCCTCACCGAGATTGTAATAATAGAGAATATGTATCTCATTGTTAAAAAACGCTGTTCTGGGATAACCGATGTCTGTGTTGACGGCATCCGTGCGCAGCGCAACAGGCTCTGACCAGCTTTTGCCGTCACGGGTTGCGGTGATAAAAAGTCCGCAAGGGTCTTGCCTGCGGAAAAAAGCAAGCACAACGGTTCCGTCAGGCAGCGAACAAAGCGCAGGCGGACTGCCGCCGCTCATATCTTCGTCTATATATGCAAGCTTTTTTTCATAGACCCATGTTTTGCCTTCGTCATCGCTTAAATAAACATCAAGCTGTGTAAAGCCGGGCTCATTTTCGCTGGCGTAACGTGCAACTCCGAGGAGCGACCCGTCGGGAAGCTTTGCAAGGGCGGGCATAATGCGGAAATCCCCCTTGGGCGGGTCTTCGCCCATCATGCCGAGCTTTTCCCATTTGCCGTCAAAAGTAAGCTTTGCGGCAAAGGCGTTACCCTCAAGCCCGTCTGCCTTGACTCCTGTCATTGCAAGAAGATAATAGCCGTCGCAAACAAGATAATCGGTTCTGGCAGAAACGCCGACAAGGCCGAAATCGGGGATATGGAACGGACCCTCCCAGCTTTTGCCGCCGTTGTTTGTAACCATAAGCTGCGTGAACACATTGCCGTCCCAGCCCGAGGGCATAAAATACAAGCCGCTGTCGGCATTGAGCAAATCTGCAGGCAAGTCGGGCAGGCGTGTTTTGTTTTCATAATCAATCGCCGGAATTTCAGGGTATTCGTGAACCCATCCTGTTTCGGGGCGGAATCTTGCGAACATTCTGATTGTTGGCTTTGTTCTGTCAAGCGCGTGAACATCCGGGCCGTTATAATGGTGTATTCCCTTTTCAAAACCAACAAGCAATTCGTCATCAAATTTCCAGATACCGTGGTTTGCAGGCCAGCCGAAAAAGCTTGGCTTATCAAAAGCCACGATGTTATGTGTCAATTTCATATTTCTCACCCATTTGAAATGAAAATCATCAAAACATTAAAAACCCCAAATGAAACTGTTTCTTATTTCATTCGGGGTGTGAGCCAAACAATCAGATGCCGTGACGCTCCTTATAAATGCGGATAACCTCTTGCAGGTCTTCCTCTGTGTCTACGCTGACTGCCTCATACTGTGCGGGGGCGGGAACGATTTTGATTTTGTAGCCGTGCTCCAGAACCTTGAGCTGCTCAAGGGACTCTGCCTCTGAAAGAGGTGTGGGGGCAAGCTTTGTATATGTGTTGAGGAACTCGTGTGTATAGGCATAAATTCCTACATGCTCAAAATACTTCGCAGCCTCAGCGTGGCGGGGATACGGAATCGGCGAACGTGAGAAATAGATAGCGTTGCCGTTAACATCGGTTACAACCTTAACAACCGTGTTGTTGAGAACATAGTCGCCCTCAATAGGAACGCTGCCAGTTGCCATAACGCATTCGGGGCTGTTAATCAGAGCGGAACCGATATCATCAATGATTTCGGGGGGAACCAAAGGCTCGTCACCCTGAATATTGATAACATAGTCGCAATCATAGTTGCTTGCTGCCTCTGCCACGCGGTCAGAGCCTGTGGGATGATTTACACTCGTCATAACAGCTTCGCCGCCGAAAGCGATAACCGCATCATATACACGTTGGTCATCGGTTGCAACAACAACCTTGTCAAGAACCTTTGATTTGCTTGCGTTTTCATAAACATGCTGAATCATGGGTTTGCCGCAGATATCCTTAAGAGGCTTGCCGGGAAGACGGGATGAACCGTAACGGGCAGGGATAACACCTAAAACTTTAGCGCTCATATTAATAATCTCCTTCTTATCTTAAAATTAAAAGCTGTATTTATCACGCAGAGCATTGCGCATCTTGTTGAGCGAGAACGGCTTGATTTCGTCGCAGATACGCTCACGCATTGCCTTGCCTTCGTCGGTGTTCTGGGGAGCGGATGTAAAATCAAGAGTTACGCCGAGCTCGTTGCAGATACGGTCAACAAAAATCGGCCAAAGCTCACCGATATCACCGATAACGGGAATGCTGTTTTCAAGGCGTGTGAATGCGGACATTTCCATACGGAACGGAATTTTTGTAAGCTTGGTTTTGGGAAGACCCTCGTTAATCGCTTTCTGAATAAGCTCGCTTTGTTTGTTAAGGTCCCAAGAACGCTTAAGGTTTTCGTCAAGGTCAAAACGAATAAGGGTTTTGTCCTTGAGGCTGTATGTGGGCAGACCGTTCATTGAAGCCCAGATGCCGTGACCCGTGTATGTTTCAAAAGGTCCGTCGTGAATTTCCTGCGTAAGAGCAACTGCAGATTCAATAATAACATCTGCATCGGAAAGCATTTTTGCAATGCGCTTGCAGCGCTGGCTTACGGGGATACTGTCAGAGATGCAAAGACCGACCTGACCGCCGCCGATAAGCTGAGGAACGCTTACAAGAACAGGCACGCCTTTAATTGCGCCTGCGCCAATCATGGTTCTGGGGTCAGCGCCGAGGCCTGCAACATACTCAAAGCTTTCGCCGAGCGTCTGCGCCGCAACCATAACCTCTGTCGAAACCGTTTCATTAAAGTAGCCTACGGGGTAAGCCATGTTGCCTGCCGCTTTGATAATAACCTTGCCCTCTGCCTTTTCGCAGATGGAAACAAGCTCTTCATCGAGAGGCAGCTCCGAACGGATGCGTGCCCACTCCTCTTCGCTGAGCTGGGTAAGCTCATAGATATTGCCGCGGCAACGGATGTTTTCGGGGCATTTGTCGCCAAGAATATCCGCGTCAAAACGCTTAACTCTGTCAAGAGTGCCGCCCATTTCATGGGAGATAACAGCAGAGCTTGTTGTTACGCCGTCAATAAGACCTGCGTGAATGAGAGCCGCAATCAGAGTTGTAACACCCTCATGAAGATTGGGTCCGCTGCCTATAACTGCCGCAACCTTGCCGCCGCGCTTTTTCACTTCAATGACTTTTTTGATTGCGGTATTTAAGAATTCTTTTGTTTCATCGGGAAGTGCCTGATAAAGCTGTTCAACCAGAGCCGGTGATGCCATAATCAATTCTCCTATTCATAGTTAGTCAAAAAAATAGTTTTTAAAGTTTTACTTGATTTTTTTGCCGAAGCAAGCGTCATCATAGTCGATTGACAAAAGTGTGAAGCCGTATTTTTTGTAGAAGCCCACGGCTCTTTCGTTTCTCGGTCCGCAGGTAAGGCAGACGCCGTGAATACCTTTTTTCGCCAAATGGTCGCACAGGGTTTCAACCAGTTTGCCGCCCATGCCCATTCTCTGATATTCGGGAAGAATGTCGATATGTAAGTGAGCGGGATATTCGTCCTTAAACTTTTCCTGAGCATTATATGCCGTCGATGCCCACTCATATCTGTCCTCGCCGTAGCTGTCTGAACGGGGAAGATATTCTCTGTCAAAAATCTCCTTGAAGCTGTCAAAATTTTCAGCGCAGATTATGTAACCCACTGCCCTGCCGTTATCATCGAGAACAAAGCAATTTTCAGGCTCATGCTCAATATAATAATTGCAGAATGTGTTAAGATAAAACTGCCCCGTTAAAAAATTCGGCACTTCTTCAGGGCCCTCGCTGTTATGGCACACAAAGTGCACATCAGCACGGTCCTTTTCTTCATATTTCCTGATGGATACCATTACAACTCACCACCCTCAATCCGGTCTATAGAGTGAAATGGTTCGAACTAAATACGCCGTAAAGGTCGGATTTCCGACCCATCGAAGCGTTTTTTTCTTCGCCATACGAGAGTATGCCTTCAGAAAAGAAACACTCCGCTGAATCAAAACTGCGACCTTTTCGGTGCT
>JAZSGU010000050.1:0-1949 GCA_045532895.1 Acutalibacteraceae bacterium
CCTGACCGCCAACCCTTTGAGTTGTCTGCTCCGTGCCGTTTTCTTTTAGCGTGGAAACGATTGTTTCATTTATGCCGTTTGTCGTATCGGCGAGATTTGGGGTTTTGCCGCATGAAAACATGCATAATGCCATTGAGAAAATCAAAAGAATTGAAAGCACTTTTTTCATTCTTTATCACCCCTCAAAATCTCTGACCGTGCCCGCAAACAGGGGCAAACCGGTGTCCGTTTCGTATATAACATAGATAAACGGGCGGTCAAAAAAGAGCCTTTTAACGTTTTCGGGTGGCTTTGCGCTTCCGCATTTTATTTCAACATAGGTTGCCGCGCCTGCTTTAGTGCCGTTTTCGGTGAACGAAATCGCCGTGTTGTGATAAACCCTGCTGATATAGAGCGGATAATCCAATGATGACGAAATACCCGAAAAATCCGCTTTCATGGGGTCAAATGCAAGCGGCATGCCGAGCTTTTTGAGCGTATCTGTAAACTCAAAGCTGCAGTCAAACTCAAATTTTGGGATTTTTGTTTCTACAAGATAAACCCCGTCGTCAAAATCCTTAACACCAACGTGTTTTGTTACCGCTCGCACAAACTGATTGCCCGAAAAGCTATTTAACGCATCCTCAATGCTGACCCCCTCATTCGGCAGAAGTGCAGCAAAGGAATAGCCGTTGGTGTAGTCCCTGATAATACCCTCCGTTTTTCCGAGAACAAAATTGTTATATTCGTTACATCCCATTTCCGAGAAAAGCATGGTTACGGTCTGCTTCTTGCCGTTTTCCGCCGTGAAGGTCTGGTTTTTCATAACCTGGGTTGAATCATATTTAACTTTCCATTCGGCATCAAACAAAACAGTATTTATAAGATACATCAAAGCATCGGCACTTATTTCGTCAAGCCCGTTTTTAATCATGCCGTCTGTGTTGTCGCTGACCCAGCGGTTGATTTTGTCAAGCGTTGCCTTGTTGAATTTTTCTTTGAATATTTCCGCGCTGTAGTGCTTTTTGTTGGTGTCAATAAAGCTTTGATTAATCTTTAGCGCGGGTGAGTCTTTTATCCAGATTGAGTTTGCGGTTTTAACTCCGTTTCTGTTGAGTGCGGATTTTGAAAAATCGCGGTTAAATGCGGCGATATCCGCGCCGAGAACGGCTTCAATCTGCTCCAAGGTTTCGCCCTTTGCGCCGTTAGCCGTCATTGAAAGCGCGCTTATAAGCGAAACGGGGGAGATAAGTGCATTTATTTCATTGTTAATCGCTTCTTTCAGCATTTTGAATGCAAAATCTGCTGCGGCAAGGGTTGTTTTTCGCGGCTGAACGCAAATTTCACCTCCCGACTGCGGTGCCGTTGCAGAAAGTGCATGAAGGTCCTCAACCGTGTCGCAGCAAAGTATGCCGCAGCTTGTCAGAATTTCATTGAGTTCAGCCTTTTTATCGCTGTCCAATTCAGCGGTTTGATTTATGGCTGTTTCGGCTTTTTCCAATGTGCCGCAAGAGGAGCTGTAATAATATACGCTGTTGTCAAGAGTTATGCTGAAATCATATAAACAGTCACAGGTTACGCCGAGTGTTTCCCATTTGCAGTTTTTAATTATTTCCGCTACTTTTTGAGTGTCTGCATAGGAAAGCACGGTTTCTTCGTAGTTTTCTGTTTCTTCCAAATTCATGAGCACCTTGATTTTTGCAGGGCTGTCTGTCGAATGCCCGATAATCTCTGCAACGGTTTCTGAAATTTTTTGTGTTGTTTCGGTTAAAGAGCTCTTTGTGTTATTATCGCACGCAAACAAAAAGAACGAAAGTGAAAGAGTCAAGATAATTGCAACTGCTTTTTTCATTTTTATTCCCCCGTTTATCAAATGGGGGCGAAAACGATTTTTCGCCCCGCAAAGCTTATCTTACCAATTCAATTAATTTGCTCATAAATGAGCGGTAAAGCAATGTGATGCCCTTTTC
>JAZSGU010000054.1:0-14445 GCA_045532895.1 Acutalibacteraceae bacterium
TTCATGATTACAGACATTCGGGATACACCTCGTTTAAAATTATATCATCTTTTCACATAACAAACAACAGAAATTCCTGCTTTTTCTTTTTTTGCGTTTTTTCTTTACAAACCGTTCACAATATGATAAAGTGAATTTGTAAATAAAATTTTGGAGGTTGAAAAAATGTCAAAGAAAAAATTCGAACTCGGCGAAGGCATTTATGATGCCAAACAGCTCGGCTATCCCAAAATGGCTCTGCTCGGCGTTCAGCACATGTTTGCAATGTTCGGTGCAACGGTGCTTGTGCCCGCGCTGACCGGTCTGAGCGTTTCGGCAACATTGCTTTTCGCAGGTCTCGGCACTCTCCTTTTCCATCTGCTCGCAAAAGGCAAGGTCCCCGCATTCCTCGGCTCATCATTTGCGTTCATCGGCGGATATGCCGCAATCACCGCAATTACGGATGAAGCGGGCAATGCCGCAAACGACTACAGTCTTCTTCCCTATGCATGCTTCGGCGTTGCATGCGCAGGTCTTCTTTACCTTGTGCTTGCCGCTCTTATTAAAGCATTCGGCGCGAAGAAAGTTATGAAATTCTTCCCGCCCATCGTAACAGGCCCCATCATCATCGCAATCGGTCTCACCCTTTCTTCAAGCGCAATCCAGAACTGCCAGGTAAACTGGCTTATCGCAGTTATCGCAATCGTTATCATCATCGGCTGTAATATCTGGGGCAAGGGTATGATTAAAATTATCCCCATTATGCTGGGCGTTCTCGGCTCATCACTTGTTGCTGTTATTCTTCATTTCACCGGTGTAATGGAAGTTCTTGACCCCGCAAAGCTTGAAGCTTTCAAGGCTGCTGACTGGATTGGACTCCCCTTCCAGATGAAAGACACCGTTTTCGGTCTGCTTGCAGGTGATTTCGACAAGAATCTGCTCGTTTCCGCAGTTATCACAATCATGCCTATTTCCCTTGCAACAATGGTTGAGCACATCGGTGACATTTCCGCCATTTCATCAACCTGCAAGAAGAATTATATTGCAGACCCCGGTCTTCACAGAACACTTCTCGGCGACGGTCTTGCAACAACAATCGCTTCTCTCTTCGGCGCACCCGCTAACACCACATACGGCGAAAACACAGGCGTTCTTTCCCTTTCCAAGGTCTTTGACCCCAAGGTTGTCAGAATCGCCGCTTATCTTGCAGTTCTCGTTTCTTTCTCACCCAAATTCGCGGCACTCGTAAGCCTTATGCCCACAGCAACCATCGGCGGCGCATCACTCGTTCTTTACGGTATGATTTCCGCAGTCGGTGTTCGCAATGTTGTTGAAAATAAGGTTAACTTTGAAAACACCAGAAACGTTATCATCGCGGCAATCATTCTTGTTCTTTCAATCGGCATTAACTACGCGGGCGCAATTCAGATTCCCGTAGGCTCGGTAACAATCAGCCTTTCCGGTCTTGCAGTAGGCGCTCTTGTCGGCATTATTCTCAACGCAATTCTTCCCGGCAAGGATTATGAATTCGGCAGCGACGAAAAAGGCGACACGGCAGTTAATTTCAAAGTTTAATAAGCATTCGTGAACAACATAAAATCGGCAGGCACAACCTGCCGATTTTTATTGTCTTTATAGCCAAAAATCCGCACGGTTTCTTGTATGTATTTCATAAAAAAATATTGCAGTATTGAAAAACTGTTAAGGGTATGTTAATATAACTTATATTATTTTATCAACTAAAGATAGGAGAGATTATATGGCATCTGAATCAATCGCCAGGGTTGTTGAAGAGAAGGCACCGTCTGCCGTACCCAAAGACAGGCGATATGTCGGCTCAAAAGAAACCTTTGCATACATACTCGATGACATAGCTCAAAGCTTCAATATCGGTAAATACGACGATGTTTTCAAAATGAACATCCTCAAAATCGACCTTGTGCTTCAGTCAATCACCAACGGTGTTATAAGTGTATGGGATATCATTAACGATATCTTCCTTGCCGCCATTGTTGATAAAACGCGCACAAGATGGGGTAAGTTCAAGCCTTGGCTTGTAATTTACGCTATCCCCGGTGTTTTTCTCACAGTTCTTTTCTGGGCGCTTCCTATGTTCATGGGTACCGAAGGTATCGGCAACAACATTCCGAGATTTGCAGTTTTCCTGGTTCTTCAGATTTTCCAGAATCTTGCAGGCTCGCTTATTGCGATTGTCCGTCAGGGCATGACCTCAACAATCACGCCCAATATCATTGACAGAACCCGATTGATTACATCAGCAAACCTTCTTTCAGGCTTCGTTGAAAAGGCTCCCGAAATTCTCATGGGTCTTCTTATCGACATTTATATCAACAGCCCTGCAAAGCAGGCACTTGAGCTTGTCAATCCCGACATGTATCAAGCTGGTTACAACAGAATGTTCGTTCTCGGCGGCGTTATTACTGCTGTTGTTTCAGGTCTTTTCGCTCTCTTCTATGCATTTGTTGCAAAAGAAAGAGTTATGCAGACTATTGACCGTCCCAGCATTTTCAGCGGTGTCAAATCGGTTATCACCAACAAACCGCTCCTTCTCATCACTCTTTCCGAGTTCCTCGGCGCATTCAGCCTTAACTCGGGTACAAACCTTTACTACATCGAAGTTCTTAACCTTGCATCAATGTCAACAATCGTTGGTATTCCCGGTGCTGTTGTTTCTCCCATTTCCTATTCATACGTTCCGTGGGCGCGTTCAAAGTTCTCAACAAAAGCCCTGTGGATTGCAGGCTCCCATGTTGACAGCGTGCTGATGCTCGGCGTTTATGCAGCCGGTAAGTTCATAAAGGTCGGCGGAAAGCCCGGTTATGAAAGCCTTGCCGTTATGATTCCCTCATTTATGATTCGTGAAACAATCTGGATGTTCTTCTGGGGCATCAGAAAGGTTATTCCCGAGGAAATGAGAAACGAAGCTATCGACTACGGCGAGTGGAAGAACGGCTTCCGTTCCGAAGGTATGACAGGCGTTGCAAAGGGTCTTATCACCAAAATGGTTAACACCGTTAAGGGCGTTATTCAGCCCCTTCTCTTCAAGTTGTTCGGTTACGATAACACAAAGAATCAGGGTGCTCAGACTCCTCAGGCCCGCTACGCACTCTTCTTCATGTGCACACTTCTTCCCGTTGTTACCGGCATTCTCAGCATCATTCCCCAGCTCTTCTATGACCTTCAGGGTGAAAAGAGAGACAGAATGTATGCAGAGCTTCGCGAAAGACGCAAGGCGATTGCCGCAGAAGTTAAGGAATTTAACGACGCAGCAGGCAAACCTCAAGCATAATATAAACCAAGCCCTGACTTTTGTCGGGGCTTTAAATATAGGTAATAGCATGGAAAAACTGATAAACAAAATTGAAGAGCTTCTTAAAGAAAAGCCAAATGCAGTCATAGGTATTGACGGTTGCTGCGCTTCGGGCAAGACAACGCTTGCTTCGCTGCTGTCGGAGCAATTCGGTGCGCAGGTTATACATATGGATGATTTCTTTTTGCCGCCCGAATTGCGCACAAAGGAACGTTTGCTTGAAGCGGGAGGCAACATCCATTACGAGCGATTTTTAAACGAGGTTGCCGCGGGAATTAAAAGCGGACAGAGCTTTGAATACGGCATATTCAACTGCAAAGAGATGCGCATAATCGGCAGAAAAACAGTATCACCCAAGCAACCCGTTATAATCGAGGGCGCATACTCCACACATCCCCTCTTCAGCGGCATATACGATTTAAAAGTATTTGTTTCGGTATCTCACGAAACACAGCTCATGCGCATTGCCGCAAGGAACGGAGAAGATGCTCTTGAAGCATTTACATCAAAATGGATACCACTTGAAAACAAATACTTCTCTAACTTCGGAATAGCCGAAAAATGCGATATTACAATAAACAACAAATAAAAAAACCGGCCTGAAGACTTTGCTTCAAGCCGGTGATTTTTTAATTACTCTGCAAAGCCGGATTCAACAAGCTTAACAAGCTCGTCAACCGCCTGCTCCTCGTCGGGGCCGCCTGCGATAACGCGGATGTTTGTGCCGCCCATAATACCGAGCGAAAGAACACCGAGAAGACTCTTTGCGTTAACTCTGCGCTCTTCCTTCTCAACCCAGATTGATGACTTGAATTCGTTAGCCTTCTGAATAAAGAAAGTTGCGGGGCGTGCATGAAGACCAACCTGATTCTGAACTGTTACATCTTTAACGTACATACTCTATAACTCCCACGATTAATTTTTCTTTTTAATATTATTTATTATATCACAAAACTTTGCTTCGTCAACATTTTTAACCGCAGTTTTGGTCTGATTAAGAATAATTCGGCTTGTCGGCCAAAGCGCGGGCGGTCAAAAATTTTTGTTTTGTTGAAATTGACGATAGACAAAATCGAATTTTTGCGCTACAAAGAAAAACGCCCTAAGTCTGTCAGCGGAGAGGTTTCGGAAGAAGGCAAGCTAAAAGAGCCTTGTCTTTAAGGATGCGCTTCTTCGTTCCATCTCTTTTCAGCACTTGGGTTCTCTCATGCATATTAGTTTAATTGCGAAACACTTAAAAGTCAATGTACAAAACTAATATTGTTTTTTTCTTTTATATACATATTGTTATCATTTTTAACAAAAAACCGCTTTCCAATTTGTTGAAAGTGAAAAAACAAGCGAAAACGGGGTGTTGCGAGCCTCGTTTTCGCTTTTCTTTAGTTAAGAACGTAGATTTTAATGTTTCTGTTGCCCCAATCGTAACACATATCCTCGTTATCCATATAGAGGTCAACATCAGTATTGCCCATTTTAACAAATCCGCCCGTATCAGCTGCAACGCAGTAACCGTAAACATATTTACCGTCAGCGGAAACGATATAAAGCTCTGTGCCATAAGGATATTCCTTGGGGTCAACAGCTATGTGACCGGGCATGGGCTTTCTGCCGGAAGCTGTTGCGGGGTCGCCCGTGTAAGCAGTTGCCTTTGCGGATACGCAATAAGCATAATCAACCGGGATACCGTTTTTATCAAGCTTTAAATCTGAAGGCACTTTAAGCTCTGAAATAGGTTCACTTGTGTTTTTATATGCCGCAAGTGTCTCCTGCCTCTTTGTGCCCACTTTTTTAACCTCTGTTACAGGTTCCTTAATAACGGTTTCTTTTGAGAAAACTGTTTCCTCAAGCTTGCCGTCAACATATTTTTCTGTAAAGAACACTTTCTTTGAGCCCTTTACGCCTTCGGTAACAATCTCTTCTTCGCCGATATACATATCTGCGCTGGGGATTGTTTTGGTCTCAAAATCAATTTCGCGGGTTTCAAAACCGACATCGTATTTAACCCTGAAAATTCTGATTTTGGTGAAGCCGTTGAGCGGAGTGTCAAGCGACGGGGTAACAACATCGTTTTCGCCAACTGTTATGTCTGCTTTTTCAAGAGCATCTCTTACCGTGCCATTAATGAGAAAAACGTTTTTATCTTTGCCGTCTGCGTTGATGTTGACGCTGAAAGCTCTCTTGATGAAAACTCTCATACCGTCAAAAATGTTTTGAGAAGGATTAGCCCCAATCTCGTCATCGTTACCGAAAATAAAGCCTTCCGATTTAAGCATGCCGCCGAGAGTATCGCCGTAACCGACAAAATAAGAAACAATGCCGCTGTCCTCAACTCTGACAACCTTTGCTTTTTCGATAACTATTGTGCCTCCCTCTTCGGCATTGTAGCCATCCGTGTTAAGCTCGTCGTTTGCATCAACGGCAAAGCCTGCAAGCTTAGCTATTCGGAGGGGGTCAGTTTCTTCGGTGGATATGCTTACCGATTTTTCTCCGTCAGTTACCGTAACCTTTGTAACGGCGTTTGCACTTGCAAAAGCTGTTATTGTTACCGAGCAGATAAACAGCACCGTGATGACAGCCGTCAGTATTCTGAAGCTGTGCTTGCGGCCGGTTTTGCCGACGGATGATGAATTTGTAATCATAAAATTCTCCTTATTTGCGCATTAGTAGTTTTTTGGTGAATCCCATTTTGGGGGTAGACCTCGATTTCCTTTTGTGCAACGGGTGACATTATATTGACAAAATTTCAATTTGTCAAATTTTTTCGAAACAGTTTTTTGTTTATTTTGCACAACTGCTTTTCCTCTTTTTTCAAATTTAGCATAAAGCCGTTTGCGAACAATCGCGGCTTTTGTCAAAAAATGGTAAATATTTTGTGAAAAACAGAAAAAGTTACAAATGGTTACAAAAGCGTAAAAAACGGTTACATTTTTCCAAATTATAAAAATACAGGCATCTATTCCGTGCCTATGCCACAGGAAATAAATGCCTGCATTACTATTATTGGCCGTAAAAAGCTCCTTAATTCACCGAATGAAATATATGCTCAAACATAAAAAAACATGCAGACATTCCGCAATAGCCCACATAATATTATAGTATTATAGTAATATACATTATATATATGTAATTCGTGTAATAAGCCCGTTAAAAGTTTTTATATAATATCTTCGAAAAATGTTGATTTTTTGCGTTTTTTCTCTTATAATTATTTGTAATTGAAAATAGAGAGGGGCTTTTTCGTGGCTGAAAAGAATTACAGCAAGCTTGTTAAAGCGCTTCAGATTGCAGCAGGAATCCTGATGCTTATAATGGTTGTGCTTTGTATCTTTTTTGTTCAGAAATATAATATTAAAGTTTCAAATATACCCGAACTCAGTCAAAAAATCAGCGGCGGAACAGCAGCAATCGCAATAGGAATTATCATTTTTTCGGTGGTGAAATCCTTTGCGCTCGTGTTTCCCCCTGCGGTTGTTTTTTCAATCTGCGGTTATATTATGCCGAATTTCTGGCTGGCGCTTCTGATTAATATTGTTTCTGTTTTTTTGAGCCTGTCAATCCCCTATTTCCTCGGCAGATTTACAGGCGCAGGCATGGTTAACACCCTTAAGGATAAGTTCAAGGCAATCAAGAGAATTGATGATTTTGCAGGCGCAAACGAAATGCAGATGACTTTTGCAATAAAGCTTTCCGGCATTATGCCCGGCGATTTATCAAGCCTGCTTTTCGGCGCAATGGGAATTTCCTTTAAAAATTACACAATCGGTGCAAACCTCGGCATGCTCCCCCTTGTTGCTGTTTACACATTCTTCGGCTGCACTCTAAAAAGAGTCGGTGAACAGCCCTGGATTGCAGCGATTCCCGTAGCGGTAATTATTATTTTTGTTTTAATAGCAAGCCTTATAACCAAAAAACTTGTTGCCAAAACAAAGGCACAGCAGCTTTCAGAATCCGAAAAGGATTTCAAATAAAACATAAGGAGACAAAAGATGAAAAGATTAATCGCATCGGTTTTGGCGCTCACAATGCTTTTTGCACTCACTTCGTGCAAAGACAGCGTCGATACCACCCAGAACACCCCCGAAGTTGTAACAGACAGCAAGGGCGAAACAGTTACAGACAGTGCAGGAGAGGCTGTTACAAAGCCGGCAAATACGGAAACAACCGTTAATGCCGAAGAAACCTCTGCGGTAAATGTTGAAACAACCGCACCCGAAACAACTCTTGCACCTGTAACCATCCCCGATTCCGACCCCGCAACATGGACAAAGGAGCAGGTTGTTGAGTTTTACAGAAACGCAGCAATCAACTCGAAATCTCAAAAATCCGTTCAGAAAATGACCCTTAAAGAAATGGTTGTTAATGACGGCGACGGCTTGCTCGGCACATTTGTTGAAATGATAACACCCTTCCTTATTTCCGCTCTTGAGGACAGCTCAACTGAATTTGACGGAATAACAGGCGGTTATGAAAAGCTTGTTCCCGAGGATGCGCAGTCCGCAAGAGCATACAGAAGCGGCGAGTATATCGTTGTTGAAATGACCATGAAGGAGCAGATTGACGGCGTTCACGGCGATTTGCACAGCGGCACGGTTGGTCATGCAATTTCCGTTGTCGGCGACCTCAAGGTTGTTGAAGAGGCTTTGCCCAACTTTGAAATAAGATTCGAAGAAGCTGAAATCAAGCTTCATTATAAAAATCCCAAGCTCAAAGTGAAAATCAACAAGGATGGAGTAATAGAAAAAGGCACATGGTCCTATAATGTTTTTGTTACTGCCGAAAATCTTTATATCGGCGGCAGAAGGCTTCCCCTGTCAGCAACGGTTGAAAGCGCCTACGGCACGGTTGACTATATAATCACAACCGGCGGCGGATTTTAAACAATAAAAAACGCGGTTTGCAAATAAATGCAAACCGCTTCTTTTTTACAGAAAAGGCTTCATCTGCTCTTCAAGTTTTGCTTCAAGGCTGCTGATTCGATTGGCTAAATTCATAACCTCGTGCGAGGCGGCGGGATACTGATTCATATATTTATGAATGGATTTGATTCCCATACCGCAGCCGTCGGTAATAAGGCTTGCCGCCTGCGAAGCCGTGGGCTTGAACGCCATTTCAGCGTTTGTTTTGATTTTTGACATGCCCTTTGCCATGAGATTCGGCTCCTTGCCGTCGCAATTCATCTTGTGAAGCGTTGCATCGATATCCTTTTCAAGGTCCTTGTGCTCCGTTTTGCTTTCTTTGAGCACCTGCACCATTTCGCCGTCATTCAGATAGGGCAAAACATCGTCAATCGAAGCAACTGCCATTCTTATGCCTGCGCTGCATTCGCGAAGTAAATATAAAGTGTCTTGATTATTACTCAAAATTATCTCCTCCCGATTTTAGTATTACCAAATCAAGCGGAGATTTTATTGACAAATTTTTATTCATATTTTATTATTTAAACATAAGGAGTGATAAAAATGATTTTTGCAAATCACGCTCATGTTTATCCGAAAGAAATAAGACCCACCGGCTGTGTTGAATCGCTCATGGAGTTTCTTGACGAGTGTCAAATTGACAAAGCGGTTGCCTTTGCACCGTTTGCGGACAGATTTCACGAGGGCGGCTTTGAAGGCAGCCCCAACACCTGGCTTGCGGGTCAGATAAAGGGCAACGACAGGCTTGTGGGCTTCGGCACGGTCGATTTTACTCAAAATCTTCGCGATGAAGTGGACAGAATAGCTGACCTCGGATTCAAGGGCATCAAGCTTCATCCGCCCTATCAGGAATTTGTTATTGACGGCGAAGATGCGTTTAAGGTTTACGAAAGAGCGCAGGAACTCGGGCTTTTCATTTCGTTCCATTCGGGCATGCATTGGCACAGGCTCCGCGACAACCGCGTTTTGCTTTTTGATGAGGTTGCGTGGAACTTCCCAAAGCTCAAATTCAGCATGGAGCATATCGGCGGCTATCATTTTTTCAAAGAGGCACTTGCCGTTATGTGCAACAATTCAAGAGGTGAAGAGGACCATGTTTTTGCGGGCTGGACAAGCGTGAGCAACCGCAAAGGCAAGGGTGACGAATGGGCACTGACCGATGAGGAGCTCGAAATTGTTATTGCGCAGACGGGCGAAGACAGAAGCATTTTCGGCTTGGATTTCCCTTTTTCAAAACCCGAACACATTAAATCCGACATAGCAAGAATTAAAAGCCTTGATATCAGCGAAGAATGCAAAGAAAAAATTCTGGGTAAAACACTTGAAAAGGTTCTGAAATAGCAAAAACGGCTCCGATTGGAGCCGTTTTGTTATTTTGCCGTATTCATTGAATTTCTGTAAACCACGAAACGGCAATAGAGATATTCCGTAACAAGATTTACAAGCATTGTGCCCGCTTCAATAAGATATTCGTTAATTCCGAGCTCGGTGAGTTCGTGTGTCCACCATGTTGAAAGCGGAGCAAAAACGCAGTAGAAAAGCGCAACCTTTAGCATTGCAACGGGCACATTCGCCGCCGATTTAAAGGTGAATTTTCTGTTAAAAGTGAAATTCCAAAGCACAGACAGCGCAAGTGAGATTATGTAGCTGACGGTGTTGTTCAGCCCCGCAACCTCAAACAGCAGGGTGAACGAAACAATCTGAATAATCCCCGCCGATGCGGAAAACAGCGCAAATTTGATAATCTGAATTATGTTTTGTTTTTTTGTCATTTTCTGTTCGCTCATTTTGATTAAGCCTCCCTTTCCTTAATTATAAGGCTTGCAACTCGGCACGCCCTGTTATAAGCCTCTGCGACAAAGCTTTCAAACGGCATTGCCGCATATTTATCGTTTTCATGCCTGCCCGGTTTGCTTTGAATTGTCAGCTCAAAAGAAAGCGGCTTATCAAATCCGCAGTTTACAAGCCTTTTTGCAACCGAAGCCCAATCGGTAATTCCGTCAAACGGAAGCAGGTGCAAATCGTCGATATATGTTATCTTTCCGTCAAAATCGCGGATGCCGAGGTTATCATTGATATGAGTAACCGCAAGCTTATCGCCATAAAGAGCAACAAGGTCTTTGCCGTAATTATAACAAAGCTCGTGCCCTGTGTCCCAACAAAAGCCGACGCTCGGAATATCCCCAAGGTTTTTCATGAGCGCGTCAAGATATTCCTCACCCTCCGTGTTTTCAAGCGCAAGCGTAACACCGAGCTCCTGCGCCCTTATCGCAAGCGCACCGTAACGCTCAATGCCGATTTGTGTGGGAATATTATCGCTGTCAAAGCCGATAAAGGTGTGGGCAACCATTGCGGGGATTTCGAGCCTTGAGCAGGTTTCAAGGCAGTCAAGCAGCTCTGCAAGAGCCTCATCACCAAGCTCACCCTCTGCCCACATATCGTCGGATTTGTTAAACGGAGCATGCAGATAAGAGATTATCATGCCCTCCTCTTTGCCGATTGCTGCAAGCTCTGCGGCATTTGCGCTTCTGTCGCTCAAATCTATCGCAAAGCCCTCAAATCCCGCCTCCTTAAAAAGGCGGATTTGCTCATCATACGGAATTTTATAAGACGGATTTAAAGCAAGACAAAGCTTTTGTTTATACATTTTAATCACCAATACAATGGTAAATCAAAACTAACTTATTGTCAAGGCAGATTTAATGTGATAATATAAAAGAAAAAAGCAAAGGATAAGTGATATGGGAATTATTGTTGGAGTAGGCGGCGGAAGATACAGCGACAACGAGGTTTTGCCGATTTTTGAGCATATTGTTTCGCTTACAAAAAAGAAAAATCCGTCGGTTTTGTTTGTGCCCACAGCAGGGTTTGACGATATTAACGGCGACGAGCACATTTTCAGGCTCTTCATAGGTCTGGGCTGCAGCGTTTGTGCACTCATGCTGACCGATGAATCGCTCACAAAAGCCGAAATTGAAGAAAAAATTCTTTCATGCGATATAGTATATGCAGGCGGCGGAAACCTTAAATTTTTGATGGACACCTGGAAGCGCACGGGTGCTGATGAGGTGTTCAAAAAAGCATATGAAAAAGGCATAATTTTAAGCGGCTACAGCTCGGGCTCCATGTGCTGGTTTTCGAGGGGATATGATGACTGCGGCGAAAACCACGATTTTATGTTTGTGGACTGCCTCGGTCTGCTCGACTACTGCAACTGCCCCCACTTTGAAAGCGAATACTGGCAGTCTTTTGCAGACACGGTTAAAACACAAAGCCTTTCGGGCATAGCCTGTGACAACGGCGCGGCTGTTGTTTTTGACGGCGAAAACTGCTATACAATACAAGGCAACGATGGCGGTGACGTCTATTATTTTGACAGCAAAAACAACTTTGAAAAATCTTGCTTTGCGGACATAAATTGTTTGCATGCAAAGCAATCCGCTGGCTTTTGTTACGCTCGGTGTGATAAAATGCTGCTGTAAACAAAAACCAAAGGTGGAAACTCTATAAAAAACACAAACAAATTCTAAGCATACTGCTCAACATTGCAATGCTTCTGACAATGATGCCGATTTCGGTGTTGGCGTTCAATCCCTTATTAAAGAAAAAACACATATTTTATGACAACATAATCAATATAATGTGCCTGAAAGCTGCCTTTGAATCACAAAGACAGCTTTTTTGAAAGGTAATTTTTACGAGATTTCTGAAGAAACGGTAATATATTTCAGATTACAACAGGTTCTTCACCAATCAGAAGTTTTTTATATTGGATTAATCGAACAACACAAAAATAATACACTTTACGGTATTGATTTGTATATTTTGTTATATTATAATATAGATATTAATTCGATTTGCGATTTATACAAAATAAAAGTATGCCAAACGGGAGGGTAAATAATGAATCAGAAAAAATTCAACTATGACTATTCAAAAACATTGTGGATGAAGATGTTTCTTGCAAAACCCGATTGGGAGAAAAAAACATCCGAGATTCTTATCACTTTTGAACAGGCACTTGAAATAATCAGGATGATGGATAACATAACGCAGGGTATAAAAAAGATTGTTTACCTTGTCGGTTGGCAGGGACTCGGACATGATGACTGTTACCCCGAAATGGAAGTTATTAATCCGTATCTCAAGCGAGACTGCGATGCTACGCCGAGAGACAGCTTTATGTGGCTTTTTGAAGAAGCTGAAAAATACAACACGGTAGTAAGTGTTCACGGTAACCTTGCCGACGAATATGATGCAAATCAATCACATCCCGAATTTGTTGAAGCAAGCGCAATAACAAAGTATCCCGACGGTACTCCGGCGGTTATTGAGGTTTTTTACGGCAGAAATGCATATAAAACATCATATAAGCAGTATTGGGAAAGCGGTCTTTTCAAAAAATATTTTGACCGATTCTGTGAGGTTATTCCTGTCAGAGAGGCGGGCACGGTTCATCTCGATAACTTCTGCATTGCGGAAAATTTCGGACCAAGAACAGAAATGCATGAGCAGGATGAGGCAAGAAACAAGATGCTCGACTATATTATGAGCCTCGGAATTGACGTTACGAGTGAATATACTTACCGTGAAATGCCGTTACGCTCCGAGAGTAACCACCCCATAAGAAAGTATTACGAAAAATGCGGTGCTGAAATTATTGATACAGACTGGCGCGATGCACCTATCCGCACGCTGGGAAGAATCCCTGCCGTCTGGTGGATGAGCAATATGACAATCGACGATTGCATCAATATTCAGGCCGGTGAATTCAGCGGATATCTCAACGTCGAGCCTTTGAGAAATGTGTTTTACGGTACGGTACACGGCGAAGATATCTGGATGAACAACGGCATTGAAAAAGACGTATGGGTGCCGATGTTTATCAGGCAGTTCTGCACAATGCAGGTGCCGTATACATATCTTAACCGATATAAGAGGCTCAGCTATACGGGTAATGACAAAGAAGGTTATAAAGTGACTTTCTCTGACGGTGTTGAAACGTGCGGAAATGAACTTTCAATCACCAAGAACGGCATTGAACTGAAAAAAGGTTACGACGTTATTCTGCCGATAACGGAAGATAACAAAATCTTTATCGCATATTCCGAAAACGGAAAAGACGGCGAGTGGAATGTTCCCGATGCTGAATTTGACAAAGCCAGGGTATATATCATCACCGCTGACGGCAATGAATATCTTTGCGACGTTGCGGTTGAAAACAAAAAATTTTCTCTTAACCTCAAAGCGGGTCAGGCTGTGGCTGTTATTGCAGAATAAAAAGTAAGGAGTAAAAATGATGAAAAAAGAATATTGCGGAATGCCGATGAGAATTGCACATACGGGTGTGACACAGTTTGCTCCTGAAAACACCCTGGAAGCATTCAGAAAAACTGCAGAACTCGGTTTTGAGGGCATTGAACTGGATATCCAACTGTGCGGAGACGGAGAAATAATTATAACTCATAACGGTAATATGGGTTATATGACTTTTGAAAAGCACCGTGACGTTCTACTGGATATGACAGCTGAGCAGATAAAGAAATTTGATATTCCTTATCGTAATGCACTTAAACTTAAATATCCTCCTTATCCGTGGACGGAGCATTTCGGTGGAAGACGTATGATCACACCGCCCGATTACGTTGAAGACAGAGTGACCCATCTGATAACCTTCCCCGAATTTGATGCATGGCTGTCAACTGTTGACTATGACCTCACCGTTGAGGTTGAATTCAAGTGCAAGGGTATGTGTCCCCGCATGGATGAAATTCTTGCAAAATCTGAAAACGTTTCAAAATACATATTCTTCTCAGGTGACTGGGAAGTGCTTGAAGAGATGCAGGAACATTACCGTAAAAACGGAAAGCCTGAGGGACTGCGTTTGGGTGCAAATATCCGTTTTATAAATGAACAAACAATGGATTTCGTTAAACGCTCCGATCTTTGGGAAGTGGGTCTCAATAACGAAGCGTTCACTAAAGAGGACGTTGAAATGTTTGAGTCTATGGGGATCAAAGTGTTTTCAAATCTTGGCGATTATCCCGAGTGGTGGCAGCAGATATGCGATATGGGCATAGCGGGATTCAAAACCAACTATCCCGATGCCTACACCGAATGGTGGTTAAGTACCTGCTAAAAAAGGAGGAATAGATGAATGGCTGACAATATTACAATCAGCAAAACAGATTTGCTTTACGATCCGCTTTTTGACAAAAA
>JAZSGU010000157.1:0-4868 GCA_045532895.1 Acutalibacteraceae bacterium
GCATGGTATCCCGGCTCGCTCGGCGGTCTTGCGCTTGCAAAGCTTCTTTCAGGTGAAGCATGCTTCGGCGGCAAGCTGCCCGTAACGCTTTACAGAGGCGACCATGACATGCCCGATTTTGAAGATTATGACATGAGCGGCAGAACATACAGATATATTAACGGCGATGCTCTCTATCCCTTCGGCTACGGCCTTTCATACACAAAGTTTGCTTATGAAAACGCAAAGCTTCTCGGCAAAACAGATGATGCTCTCACCGTCAGCGTTGATGTTGCAAATATCGGCGGCATGAAGGGCATTGAAAGAGTGCAGGCATACGCTTCGTTTACCGACAGCAGAACTCCCACGCCGCACTATCAGCTTTGCGCCGTTAAGGCTGTTGAGCTTGATGCGGGCGAAAAAGCAAGCATAATTCTCGAAATTGACCGCTATTGGATAAAGGCCGTTCTTGATGACGGCAGCCGCGTTGACCCCGACGGAAAAGCAGTTCTTTATGTCGGCGGCCATCAGCCCGATAATGTGAGCAACGCGCTTACAGGCAGCATCTGCGAGAAAATAGACCTTTAATTTTAACAAAAAGACGGCTTAAGCGTGCAAATTGCTTAAGCCGTCTTTCTTATTGCGTTAGTGTGAAATTTTTAAAAACAACATGCAAATCCGCGCCGTCAACCGTAAGTTCAAGCCATGCGCCCGTTTCGCCGTTTTGCGTGAGCGAAAAGGAACCTCTTTCTCCCGCGCCTTTATATGTCCAGACTCCCTCGGAATATGTTTTTTGAATGTTCATATCCTGCGCAATGTCCGCAAGAGTCTGTGTGACGAGCGCGCCGAATTCCGCCTGCGGAAATCTTGTTAAATCCGTTTCAAACTTCAGCCCGTCATATGTGACCGTACAAGTTCCGTTTGCATAAGAAAGCGCGAGAGAGCTGAGTATTTCGGGCGAAAGAATTTGGATTTCAAAGCTGTCGGGAGAGGTTTGCGTAAGCCTTGCTGTCATTGCCGTGTCGCCGAAAGTAACATTCAGGTCTGCCGTGAATGAGGTCGGTGCTGAAGGGGGAGTCGTTTCGTCAATCCGTTGTTTTTCACATCCCGCCGCCAAAAGAAAAATCAGCGCGGCAAGGATTGAAAAAGCTCTTTTCAAGTAATCACCTGCTATTCAAATTTTGAAAAAAGCTCGGGCAGATAATTCAAAACGTCGCTCGGCAGCATTCCGCGCATGGAGGTTTTTTCTGCAACCTCGTCTGCACAAAGTCCATGCAGATAAACCGCGCACACCGCCGCATCAAACGGCTTCATGCCCTGCGCGAGGAATGAAACCGCCATGCCTGCAAGCAAATCGCCGCTTCCGCCGCGCGCAAGCCCCGAGTTGCCCGTTGCATTAACATGAATTCCGCCGTTTTTGCCGTCGCATACAACGGTGTTTGCACCTTTCAGGACAACCGTTATGCCGTATTTTTTGGCAAAATCATAGGCAATCGATATTGGGTTTGCAAGAATTTCGGGAATGCTCTTGCCGCAAAGGCGGCTCATTTCTCCGGGGTGAGGTGTTATGATTATCGGTGCTTCGGCTTCTTTCAATATATCTATATTTGTGCTCAAAGCATTTATGCCGTCAGCATCAATAATCATGGGCTTTTTTATTTCTTTAATGATATTTGTAATCAGCAGAGTAGTGTCTTTGTTAAATCCGAGTCCGCAGCCTGCCAAAACCGCAGTTGCGCGGCTTGATGCCTCTATGATTCCCGCCATTGCGGAAAAGGCAAAGGTGCCCTCAAAGTTTGATTCAAGCGGCAGCAGAAGCGGCTCTGTAAGCTTCGGTGCGATTGCGGGATATGCGCTCTGCGGGAAAGCTGCGGTAACAAGCCCCGCGCCGCAGCGAAGCGCACCGCCGACAGCAAGATAAGCTGCGCCCGTCATACGCATGCTTCCGCAAACGCAAAGGGCATGGCCGTAAGTGCCTTTGTTTGAAACGGGCTTTCTTTTTGGAAGCATTGTTTTAACATCCTGCATGCCGAGCGTGAAGCAGGTTACGCTGTCAATATTCTTTATGTCGTCGCTTGTAATGCCGATATCGGCAACAACAAGTCTGCCGCAGTATTTGCTGCAGGGCTTCATTATGTGAATGGGCTTGTATGCCGAAATTGCGATTGTCATGTCCGCTTTAAAAACCGTGCCCTGCACCGATGCGCTGTCGCAGTCCGCGCCTGCAGGCACATCAACCGCAACAACCGGCACCTTTGCGGCATTGACCGCCTGCGCAAGAACGCTCAAAGAATGGTCAAGCGCGCCTGTAAAGCCTGTGCCGAAAACAGCCTCAACTATTATTTCTGCTCTTTCAATATATTGCTTGAGGACTGTCAGATTGTTGTTATAGCGGACAATGTTGATGCCTGCCGATTCAACAAGCGAAAACATGTCAACGGCGTCCTTTGCCTTCGGCTCGCCGCAAGCAAGCATAACAGTAACTTCACAGCCGTATTCCCACATTTTGCGGGCAATAACGAAGCCGTCACCGCCGTTTTTGCCCTTGCCGCAGATGATGAGCACATTGCGCGGAGTCTGTTTGTTTATTCCGAAGTGCTTTTTGATTATTTTTGCGCATGCCTGACCTGCATTTTCCATAAGCTGCGGAAAGGATATTCCTCTTTTAACGGCGTTGCACTCCGCCTGATACATTTGCTTGCTTGTGACAACAAACATTTCTTTCACTCCCATAACTCTATATTTTAATTTTATCACATATTACAGTTGTTTGAAAGTATAAATAAAAAATATTTGAATATTTTTCTTTATTTTTAATTGCTACATAAAAAAGTTAGTGATATAATCTACAATAGAGTAATATCGGGAGGTGCCGATTTTGGAAAAATATATCAACGAATATATCCGTCCGAGGCTTCAGGGCGACGGCGGCGAAATAACCTTTGTTAAGCAGGAGGGCAGCGAAGTAACGGTTCTTTTGCAGGGCGAATGTTCAAAGTGCCTCATTCTTGACCGCTGTCTTGCTTGGATTGAACAGAGGATAGAAGCCGATCGGCACGAAAAGGTTAAGATTATCGGCATTCGTAAAAAACCCTATTTTCAGGACGGTGAGTAACTGTGGCACATATTAAGGTTCAGCGAAGAAGCATGAGGCCCGAGGAATGGATTCGGCTTCGCTTCGGCTGGCTCAAAAGACATATTTACAGCGAGAAAAACGAAATAACAACATTTATGATAAAGGATGCCCGTCAGGTGTCCGAAATGAATTTTGAGTTTTATGACGAAGAATTCAGACCGCTCAAAAAGGGCGATATGTATTTTACCCCCGACGGCACGGCGTTTATCGAAGCCGATTATGAGTTGCCCGCGCATCTTGAGGGTAAAAAATACTGCTTCTCTCTCAAAACCGCCGCGGAAATGATTGTTAAGGTCAACGGCGTTTATGTCGGCGGCATTGACCCCAACCGCGAAAGGCTCAATCTTTCCGACTATGCTGAGGGAAGAAAGCTGCATTTTGAAATTATGGGCTACAACCGCTCAAAGCCCGATGACGAGCGTAACCCCGAAAGCCTCAGCGTAAGGGGCTGCAGACAGATTTTTGAGGGCGGTTATATTTCCGTTGTCAACGAAGCGGTGCAGTCGCTGGTTTATGATATTGAAATGCTGTTTGATGCGGCACTCAGCGAGGTCTTTAACGAGGACTTTTCCGCAATGGTTATCCGCGGGCTTGATGCGGCGCTCAATCTCATTGATTTTGACGATTTGCGCGATGAGGATGTGAGAGCGGCATCAAAATATATTGACGAAAATATTTTCGCTAATAAAGATTATAAGGGCAGCGGCAATGTTGCGCTTGTTGCGCATTCTCACCTTGACATTGCATATTATTGGCGCAGAATTCATGCCGTTCAAAAAAATCTGCGAACGGTGCTCATTCAGCTTCGATTAATGGATAAATACCCCGATTTCAAATACGCCCACACGCAGGCTTATACATACGAAACGGTTGAAAAATATTATCCCGAAATTTTTGAAGAGCTTAAAAAGAGAATTGCAGAGGGCAGGTTTGAGCCCGTAGGTGCAATGTATGTTGAGCCGGACTGCAATGTGCCCGCCTGCGAAAGCCTTATCCGCCAATGCCTTTACGGTCAGAGCTATTTCCGCGAAAAATTCGGATTAACGGTCAACAACTGCTGGCTGCCCGATGTTTTCGGCAACAGCTGGATTTTGCCGCAGATTCTCAAAAAGAGCGGAGTGGACTATTTTGTTTCCAACAAAATGTCAACGTGGAACGACACAAACCGCTTCCCTCACAACAACTTCATCTGGAAAGGCATCGACGGCTCCGAGGTTTATGCCTGCGTGCCGCCCACGCATTTTATAACATGGAATATGCCGAGCCAGGTGCAGGAAAACTGGGAGGCCTTTCAGGATAAGAATGAGGGCGGTCAGACTCTTCAGATGTTTGGATACGGTGACGGAGGAAGCGGCGCAACCGAAGAAATGGTTGAGCTTATGCACCGCTTTGAAAAGCTTTCCGTAATGCCCGAAACTGAGCACACAACGGGCAGTGAATTCCTCAAAAAGAATTTTGACGGCAATGATAAGCTTGCAACATGGGACGGCGAGCTTTATCTTGAAATGCACAGAGGCACCTTTACTACAAAATCAAAGATGAAGGCATATAACCGAAAGCTCGAATTTATGCTTCGCGATGCCGAGCTTTTGAGTGTTCTGCGCATGAAAAACGGCAAAGAATATCCCGCTGAAAAATTGAGAGAAATCTATAAAAAGCTGATGATAAATCAGTTTCACGATATTTTGCCCGGCAGCCACATAACGCCCGTTTACCGCGATGCAATGGCGGACTACGAGCAAATGGAAAAAGA
>JAZSGU010000087.1:0-6180 GCA_045532895.1 Acutalibacteraceae bacterium
TTTTCCTTGAGCCTGAACGGATTGAGGAAAATATATTCGCCCATAAAGAGGTTGGCTTTATAATATCTCCAGCTTAACTCCGCAACCTCTATGTTGAATTTCTGCTCCTCGGTCACATCTGCATTCAGAGCTTTCTTCCAGAGAATGTCGCTCTTTGCAACGGCAAACGGTGAGCAGAAGCCCGCCTGATAATGCCAGTCAAAGTCAAAGGCATGCGCCGTTGCCTTGGTCATTGCCGTTTGCAGGTCAATATATTCCTTGATATAGGGTGCGGCATCCTCGCCGTAAAACGCATTCAAAAAGTCGTTCATGTGGTATTCCACATCGCAGTCAACATCCCATTGAAGCTTGCAGAGCAGGTAGTTGCGCAGCTCGTTGAACGCGGCATAATGGCCGTCGCCGCAGTTATAAACATAGCCCGTTATGCCTATATCGTGCATATATTTCATCGTGGACTGCATAGTCTCAAAATTCGAGAAAAACTGCGCGGTGTTGAGGAAGTTTATCGTGTAGTCATAAATATATGTTCTGTCCGCAATTTCAACCCAATTCTTAAAATCCTCTGCAATGGTGGGTTCAGGGTCGCCGTAAAGCATTTCAAAGGTTTCGTTTTCAATGCCGTCCATTGCGCCGCATTCGGTCAGAGGATGGCTGCGGCATGCCTTGTGAAGCCCGCAAAGCACGGGCACAACATTTTTGCTGCATTTAAGGCTCTTGTCCGCCGGCGGTCTGTCGGTTTCGTTATAAGCATAGAAAGTGAATGTAAAATCGGGGAATTCATCATCCAGCGCATCTGCAAAAGCATTTGTGAAAATAATTGTCGGTGCGCAAACCGTACCGTATTTTGCATAAAGCTCTTCACATCTCTCGCAATGACAGTAATTCATGTTGTCTTTTTGACCGATGTGGATATGGTCGGCGGTTTCTCTGTTGCATTCAAGAATTGCTTTTCTCGCGTTTTCAACCGCAAGCGCAAGCACCTCGGGATGAGAAAGGCAGACATGGTCGGTGGTGCGTTTGCCTTCGGGATTCATGGCAAAATATTCGGGATGCTCCGTGAAAAGAGCATCAGGAACAAGCCTGTCAAGCGTAACGTCCCACATAACATAGTTCAGCGCGCCGCCGTATTCGGTTTCTTCATAATGGAAAGAAACATTCATTTTTGTTCTTGCTCTGTGTGCGGCGTTTGTTCCCCCGCAGTCGTTTCGGCGAACGGCAAAAGAGGGCTGAACAACGCGGTTAATGCCCGCATCAATCACGATATCCTCGCTTTCGGGCACAACCTCCAAGGTGGGGGTAAACCAGCGCACGCCGAGATATTCTTCAAGGAAGGTGTAAACGCCGTAGAGCGTTCCCCTGCTGTCACCGCCCGCAATGAGCAGATATGTTCCGTTTGAATAAAGCAAAAAGCCGTCTGCACCGATTTTGGCGCGGTCAACCGACGTTATGCTCTTTTCAAGCTCGGTTTCACCCAACACAATCGCCTTTTCGCCCGCAGCAAGCTCCGTTTCGGCAACATGAGCAAGCTCCGCACCGCTGATTTTTTTGATATATGTCTGCAATTCTTCAACAGCGGTAAGAATGCATTCGTCGGGGTTTTCTTCGGTAACGATTACAAATTCCGTTTCGCTGCCGTCAACAATGTTCATCGGCGTAACAACCGCGGGGGCTTCGTATTTCCCGCCGCCGTAGTCAATTTCGGTGCTGACGGGGAACACGCCGAGAATGAAGAAAATAATTTCAATAAATGATATAACCGCTTTTGCAGTTGCCATGCTTCAATCCCTCCGAGAAATATTATAAAATTATACTATCATACAGTTAGCATATTTTCAAGAGAAATAAAAACGGGCGGATAATATCCGCCCCTATAGTATCAAATCAATCTGTTCTTTTGTCACATTTAATGCATGAAGAATATCTTCAATTAATTTTTCACCTTGAAAATCACCGATTGATTTTTCCTGAACTGCCATAATGGATTTGATTATTATGCCGATAAACATCAACCGCTGATTTTCGCTTGTTTCATTAACAAACTTATAATAATCCATTCGAAGCCTTATATCGGCTTCTTTCTTTTTTCTCCAAATCTGTTTTCGTTCTTTCCAGCCCGAAGCATTCCAAAATCCGTCATCAAGGCATGTAGGGATAACAGAAATCAAACGGTATTCCGTGCCGTAATTATTAATATCTTGCAAGCCCGCATTCTTATTTGTTACAAAGTCAAGGCAGCATAAGGTATCTGTTAATATTTTTCTCAAAATTTCTGCTGCTTCGTGCTGTGCTTCCATTGTTATAAACAGTTCCGTTTCAGACACCGCCTTTTTCTATAATCATTGTAATTCAAAGCCCTGTTCGGGAATTATTTTCGGCAAATCCTTGTCTTTTAAATTATATTGTTTTTTGCCCTTTGCCAAATACACATACGGCACATTCATGCAAGGCTGCAAATCACAATCGGCAACAGACATTGAAAAGCTAAAGGTTTTCAGCTTTTTCATTGACTTTAAAAAGCTTAAATCCGGCAGTTCATTTTTGCCAAACAATTCAAGATGCTCCAAATTAATCAGTTTATGCAAGCACGAAAAATCCGTGATTTCAGGACAATTTTCAACACACAATGAACGCAGGGAGTCTGCAACACCGCTTAAATCCGTGATATCCTGTAAAGAACGGGAATAATTGATTGAAAGCTCCTGCAAATCACAAAGGCTGTTGATACCCTGCAAAGAATTTATGTTTGTCTGCGTAAACCACACTCTTTTCAGGCTTGCATTGTGCCCGATTTCTCGAAAATCTTTTATTGTTTTGTTTTCATATAATTTTATCGATTCAAGTGTTTGTATTTTGCTGTAATTCAAATGCCCTTTTCCATGCATATCAAGTTCTCGCAAGCCATTGATTTTTGAATAATCAATAGTCGCTGCACATGGCTCAGAGATACCGCCATACGCTGTTGCACATGATAAATATTTGATTTCAGGCATTTGATATAACGGAGAATAGTCAAAATTGTCATGCGCTGTATCTGCAGGAATAACTATAATATATTTTAATGAGGGGCAAGCGGTAATAAAATTGATATCCTCAGCAATAACAAACGCCTTTTCAAGCTTGTGCTCATTAATAAAATCTATATGTTCTTCAAGCGAGCGCTCCGAAAAGCTCTTTTTAGGAGACCAACAATCGCAGTTTTGCGGATTCCTTATAACAATTCCGTCAAGAACATTTGCAGGCTCTGTTACCGAAGTGAAAACAAAACCGTTTCTGTAAATGCAATGATTAAAGTCAAAATCAAATACAGCATCATTTAAATTTTCCATGTCAACACCTCCGACGGAAGCATGGTTTTTCTCAAATTTTAAGCTTTTTATACACCGCAAAACGCGCAACGCCAAGCAGCAAAACAAGCGTTGCAATAACAGACCACATTATAATCCGTATAAGCGAATATTTATTAAAAGCTTCGCAGTCAAAAACAACGCCGCTTTCAGTTCGGATATCAACCACCTGTTTGCGACCCGAAAAATCGAGCAGTCTTAACCAATCTTTATAATCGGTAAATATAACTTTTACCTGTATTTTTTGATTAGCCAAATTTTCCAGCTTTTCAAAGTCACCCGCTTTTGAATCGCCGCGGCTTTCAAACTCGAAATATGCAGGAGTTCCCGAAGCACTGAAGATTGCCCAAGCCTTTTGGCGGTCAGAACAGTATTCCAAATCCTCTATGACAACATCGTATACTTCAGCTTTGCTTATATCAACCGTATCATAGTGCAGAAAGGCAAACAAGTATAATACAACCGCCAAGAAAAACATTATGCAAGAGGAAATCGGAATGTGCTTTGATAGTTTTTTCATGTCTTTCTCCCTGAATTTTGCGAGAAAGCAAGCTCTCGCCTCTATTTGCAAGGGACGATGCGGGCATCGTCCCCTACTCATTTTACACTAATCTCAATACGAATGCAACAAGTCACAGATATGTTAAAAAATCAATTCTCCCAATCCCGTTAAAATGTCGGCATAAACAAGCATTATATCCAAAAGCACCTCTTTGAGCGGCTCACCGATGCTTTCGGGCAGATTGTTGAGCAAAAGTCCTATTGGCAAAAACGGTCCGAAAAACATAAAATCTCCTTCTTATTCAAACAAAGCTTTAATTGCTCCGATTATTAATGAAATCGGTGTTACGACAGGTCCCGCAACAATGGGAAGAATTATAAAAAATGTTGTGAAAAAGACTGTGAAATTCGCCATTTGAAGCTCATCTATGATTTTTTCTTTAAGTGTTCTTCTGTCAATCGCGCCGTTTTTGAGCATGTGGCTTTCAGATGAAGCGATGATTTTTCCGTCACAGTCAACCACTTCCGCTCTCACAAATATATCTCCCTTTTTCGCTTCGGGTATGGTAACAACCGCTTTGGTTGATTCGCCCACCGGTATTTCCGCAATCTTGCTTTCAACCCCGCCGTTGCTTGAATACCAAATAATCTTTTCTGCCTCGATGCCGTTTAAATAATAATGCGCAAACACTTCTGCATCATCGCCCGGGTCATCTTCGCCCCATTCCTGTTTACAATAAACCTCGCAAAAAGGCTGCGGCTTTTCACCATTGAAATACATCTTGATGCATAAATCTTTGTTTTCTCTTGAAAAATCATAACCGTAATCAGAATCCTTGTGAGCTTTTTCAAACCATGTTTCATCTTCGTAATCTACAAATATATCATAGATTTTATACTCAACCTTGCTCCAATCCTCTTGAGAACCGGCATAACATATCACAAGAGCCTGGTTCTTTGCGAAGTCAAAAGAGTTGCGTTCCGCCAACGATTTCAGACTCTTGGGAAGATTAACCAAGGTTCTGTCGGTACAGCCTGAAAATGTATATGGGCCGAAGCTTGTAACTCCTTCCTCAATCGTTATTGTCTTAACCTGTGATGCATAGCTTTTCCACGGTGCCATGTTTTTATAATAGTAATAATTTTTCATTTCACCCTCACCTCTGATGATAAGCTCACCGTCATCATAAAGTGCCCAGGTGAGGTTTTCACCCTGTGCACCGCAAAAACCGCTGTCAACAACCTTTCTTTCCTCGGCTGCAAAAGCAGGCGTAAAAAGACTGAAAAAAGCCGATGCCGCCAAAATAAGCGATAAAAATTTTTTTATTCCTTTCATTTTTTCTCCTCCGTTTTTAGTTTTTGGGGGTCTCCCGTTAAATATGTGTCAAAAAAACCTGTTTCTGTTTCTTAAGAAATTATTAAGATTGGAAAAACACCCCTGATTTTAAAAAATCAGGGGTGTTTTCTGTCATCTGTGAAGTTTAAGTATTTCTTCAAGCGGCTGTGAAAAATCCTTGTGAACACCGGGAATTTTGCCATTTTTGAGCATACCTGCAAAGAGCATGCCCTTGCGGTCATTGCCCATCTGAAATTTTGCCGCGGTTTTGATAAGCTCCTGCTTTTCATCGGGATTTTTAAGATATGTGCAGCCGCAAAGCTCAATTTCAACCGACGCGGTTGCGCCCGCTTTCACCGTAACTTCAAGGGTTTTGCCAACCGTCTTAACCTCGGCATCCGCCTTTGCTCCGTCAATGCAAACCTCGGCTTCCGCGCGGGTTATATCCTTGAACTTTATGTTATATGTTCTGCATTCGGGGGCTACGCTGCCCGTTCCCTCTGCCTTTGCGATTGTGAAAGTGACCTTATCGCCTTTTTCGGCAACGGTGAATGCTGTTTTGAGGTATTCGCCGTTTTGATATGAAAGGGTTTCGCCGTCATCCTCATACATAACAAAGCTGTTATTGCCTCTGTACACCAACACCTCAAGGGCTTCGGGATTGGAGCAGTCGTTTGTTGTGCCGTTTGCGCTCATGGGGATAATCGCGCCCTCTTTTGCAAGCACGGGGATTGCTTCGATATCGCGGAACATCTTGACAAAACGGTTGCCGCTGTAAATTCTGCCCGTGAAAATATCGGTGTATCTGCCCTCGGGAATCCAGACATTAACGCCCGCAAGATTTGTTTTTGCTGAAGTATGCTCGGTTATAGGTGCAACGATAAGCTCTGTGCCGAAGAAAAATTCGTTTTTGCACTCATACGCGCTCTTATCCTCGGGATATGCGTAATACATCGGCTCGCAGATTGCTCTGCATTCCGTGTGGGTGCGGTAGTTCAT
>JAZSGU010000088.1:0-16967 GCA_045532895.1 Acutalibacteraceae bacterium
CACCTACAAATTCTATGGCGACGGCAGTGCGGTTATGGGCTTTAGCGGCGAATTCAGAAAGCTGATTGCCGAAATGAACATGAAGCTTCCGCGCTTCGGCTTTGCATTCAAGCTGAGCGGCGGCTATGAAAACATGGAGTATTTCGGCAAGGGTCCGCATGAAGCATATGCCGACAGACATCTTGCCTGTCGCTACGGCAAGTTTGCAACAACGGTTAACGAGAATTTTGTGCCCTATATCAGACCCATTGAAAACGGCGCGCACTTTGGCTCGAAATACGGCATTGTTAAAAACGAAAGCGGCGTGGGTATGATATTTGCGCCTGCGAGCGAGGATGAATTCTTCTTCAACGCAACGCACTATACGCCCTATATGCTTGAAGAAACAAAGCATAACGATGAGCTTGTGCCGCTTGACGATACAATGGTTTATGTTGACTACCGCTTTGATATAAGGGGTGGTCACGGCTATTATGAATCCGTTGAGCCAGAGCGCAAGTGGAGCTTTGAGCCGTTTGAGTTCTCGGCGGCATTCAAGCCCTTCAGCGGCGAAATCAATCCGTTTGAGTTTATTAAAGATAAGAGATAAAATAACAACAAAAATCCCGCTGACGGATTCCGTCAGCGGGATAATTTATTATTTTGTTTTGGGCGGGTAGGGCTTTTTTTCGTCGGTCAAATCCATGAGAAAATCAAGGCTTGTATTATAAAATTTTGCGAGGATAATCAGATTTTCGGTTGTCGGCATAAGCTCGCCGTTTTCGTATTTGGAAATCATGCTTTGAGGTATGCCCGTTTCCATTTGAACTTTTAATTGTGTGTAATCGTTAATGACTCTTATCAGTTTTATATTCTTCATTATATCCACCTCGCATATTCAATTAAATCATAAAATATGCTTGACATTTATATTTTATATGAATATAATATTCATAATATGAATATAGACTGAAGCCTATATTCATATTCAATAAATTGTGGAGGATATGAAATGGTTACTAAAGAAAAGAAGCCGATTTTTAAAAGATGGTGGTTTTGGTTAATTGTTGTTATTCTTTTGGTGGGAATTATCGGAAGCAGCGGTGATGATGAAGGTGCCAAAGAAGAAACAACCACAATAGCTGCTCTTAATCAAGAAATAACTGAAACAATCAATACAACCGAAATTGAAACAGAAGACAAAACAACTCAAAAAGGAAAAACTTCGGATGATGCGGTAAAAGCAGAAACCGTTAAAGCTACTGCTAATACAACATCAAAACCTGTTGCTACTGCGGCGGCATCTAATGAAACATTAAGCCAAAAAAATGCAAGGAAGTCTGCCGAGTCATATCTTCGATATTCTGCGTTTTCACGCGAGGGTTTGATTGAGCAGCTTGAATATGAACAGTATTCACATGAAGATGCAGTGTATGCAGTTGATAAATGTAATGTTAATTGGAACGAACAAGCTCTGAAATCTGCAAAGTCATATTTGAATTATTCGGCTTTTTCATACGACGGATTGTTAGAACAACTTGAATATGAAGGATTCACGTCGTCACAAGCAAAATACGGTGCTGATAATTGTGGCGCTGATTGGAATGAACAAGCGGCTAAAAGTGCAGAATCATATTTGAAATATTCTTCTTTCTCTCGTGGAGAATTGATTGACCAGCTCGAATATGAAGGTTTTACACATGAACAAGCGGTTTATGGCGTTGAAGCTGTTGGATATTAATTTGTTTGAATAGTAGGGGCGATTCACGAATCGCCCGCAAAATTGCGCAAACTTAATGTGCACCTGACGGAGCACACGGGTCGTCGGGGACGCCGACCCCTACAAATAACAATAAAAATCCCGCCAACTTCATGTTGGCGGGATAATTTTTTGTTCGATTAAAAATCTGCGGAACCTGTTGTTCTGGGGAACGGAAGAACGTCGCGGATGTTTGAAATGCCCGTGAGATACATAACAAGTCTTTCAAAGCCGAGGCCGAAGCCGCTGTGCTTAACACCGCCGTAACGGCGAAGGTCAAGATACCAGTCATAGTCCTTGGGGTCAAGGCCAAGCTCTGTTATGCGTGCTTCAAGCAGCTCAAGGCGCTCTTCTCTCTGGCTGCCGCCGATGATTTCGCCGATACCCATAACAAGGCAGTCGCAAGCGGCAACGGTTTTGCCGTCGTCGTTAAGACGCATGTAGAAGGCCTTGATTTCCTTGGGATAATCGGTAACGAAAACGGGCTTTTTGAAAATCTGCTCGGTGAGGTAACGCTCGTGCTCGGTCTGCAAATCGCAGCCCCAGCTTACTTTATATTCAAATTCATCGTTGTGCTTTTCAAGCAGCGCGATTGCTTCTGTGTAGGTTACTCTGCCGAAATCAGAGTTTGCAACGGCGGTGAGCCTTTCGATAAGCTCCTTGTCAACAAACTTGTTGAGGAATTCGAGCTCCATGGGGCAGTTGTCAAGCACATACTTGATAACATATTTAATCATGCCCTCGGCAACGTCCATGTCGTCGCTGAGCTCTGCAAAAGCCATTTCGGGCTCAATCATCCAGAATTCGGCGGCGTGGCGCTGGGTATAGGATTTTTCTGCTCTGAAGGTGGGGCCGAATGTGTAAACCTTGCCGAAAGCAAGAGCCATTGTTTCAGCCTGAAGCTGACCCGAAACGGTCAGATAAGCGGGTTTCTGGAAGAAATCCTCGCTGTAGTCAACCTCGCCGTCCTCTGTTTTGGGCAGGTTTTCCATGTCAAGGGTTGTAACGCGGAACATTTCGCCTGCGCCCTCACAGTCGCTGCAAGAAATGAGGGGAGTGTGAGCATAAACAAAGCCTTGGTCCATAAAGAACTTGTGGATTGCATATGCCGCAACGGAGCGGATTCTGAATGCCGCGTTGAAAAGATTTGTGCGGGGTCTTAAATGAGCGATTGTTCTCAAAAACTCAACGGAATGTCTCTTTTTCTGGAGAGGGTAGTCGGGGGTGGAGGTTGCCTCAACGCTGATTTCGTCGGCATTGATTTCAAAAGGCTGATTAGCCTGAGGAGTGAGCAAAAGCTTGCCGACAACCTTGACAGCCGCGCCTACATTGAGCTTTGCAATGTCCTTATAGTTTTCAAGCTTTGCGGCTTCAAAAACAATCTGAACGCCCTTAAAGCAGCTTCCGTCGTTGAGTTCGATAAATCCGATTGCCTTTGAGTCCCTCAATGTTTTAACCCAGCCATAGACAGTAACGCTTTGGTCGGCATATTTATTTGGAGCTTCAAAGAGCTTTTTAATTTCGAGTCTTTCCATAAAAACCTCCTGAATGATTTAAACAATTAAGTATTTTAACATAATTTACCGCGGATAACAAGCCCTAAACCGTTATTCTTTCAATATTTTTCTCTAATATCGAAGTGCTTATGCCGTCAACATTTGTCAGCTCGTCGGCGGCTCTGAAGTTTCCGTTTTTTTCGCGGTATTCGATGATTGCCCGCGCTTTTTTCTCGCCTATGCCTTCAAGCTGCAAAAGCTCATCGGCGGTTGCCGTGTTGATGTTGATTTTGCCGACGGCGGCTGTTGTTTCATTTGTTTGAGCTTCGGTGGTTGTTATGATTACTGCCTCAATGGCGTTATATTTCGGCGAATCAAAAACCGAATACAGCAGGGCGGTTATCGTTATAACAAGCGCGGCAGCGATAAGCAAAAGCTCGTGCTTCTTTTCGCTCATATTTTAAAAGTTAGAGCCGTTCCAGCCCCAATGCTCCGCTTCCTCATATTTGATGTAGATATTTGCTCTGTCAATTCCGAGCTCCTCGTTAACAATTTCGGAAAGAGCGGCGGTCAGTCTGTCATAAGCCGCGTCTGATGTTGAGCCGAAAAGGCTGACCTCAAGATAAGCATAATCCTGTGTGCAGTCGCCCTTAAAATACATGCTGATATTATCCTCAAAAGCAAGCATGAGCCATGCTTCGCTTTTGCCGGGGATAAGGGCGATTGCCTGACCGAGCTTTGCTTTAAGATTTTCTTTGTTCTTCTCTGTCAGCTCCTTGCTGACGGTTGTTCTGATATAAGGCATAATTTATTCCTCCCAATTAGTTAACTCTCAAAAAGCTTCTTGCCTCAACAACAATGCCGAGGGTTGAATAATCGTTGTTTGTGTAGTTTACATATATTCTTGCGCCCGTGTCATATTCGGTGCAGAAAATGCCGTCCTCAACCTCATAGTGGTCGGTTATTCTTGCATCTCTCAAATCGTTGAGCGCTTCGGTGGTGCGGGTATAAAACTCCGCCGCAACATTAATTGTGTTGTCATAATAGAATTCGTCGCTTTCTGTCTGCCCCGCAATCGGCTCATAGTTCCATTCAAAATGCGGGCATGCGCCGAATTCGATATATTTGAGAAGGGTTTCTTCAAGGTTTATGCATGTGTTAATCGGGCTTCCCGCATAGTCAACAATTCCGTGAAGAATAAGCTGAACAAAGGGCACGGCAAGATATGCACCGCTTTCGGCTATGCTTGTTTCCAGCGGAATGTTGATAACCGAATTAATGTTTTTCAGCATGTAGAAATTGCCGGTAACCGCCATTGTGGAATGACCCGTTGAAAGGGGAGCGATGGCGGAGCTTATTACATCTGCCGCTTCTTGCCGCATGATGCCGTTTGATGAAAAATCGGAATAAAGCACATTTCCCGCATCGTTGAGGCAGTAGCCCGAAAAGCCGTAGTATCGTGTGTCACTCAAAACATCCGAAACAACCTTTTTCAGCTTACTGATATTTCTGAACTGCCTGACCGATATTTCGCCGCCCATATAATCTGTCAGAGCACTTTCGGGTGTGTATTCCGTTGCACTTTTGCGGATATTCACGGCGTGCGCGCCTGCAAATCCCGAAGCAGATGAAAGAAGATTTATGTCAAGGAAAAGGCTCATTTTCTGGGCGGAAACATAGTCATAAAGCTCGTCAAGCTTTTCAGCTGAGCCCAGGCGGGAAAGTATTGATGATGAGGTTATGTCCTTTGAATTGAGTCCCCCGTCGAAAACACCTGCATAACGGATGCTGACATTGTTTATGCCTTTGCTCTTCATTCGGGTGAGCATATCCTTTGCCTGCTCAAAGTTTGTCAACGCAGAAAGATAGTTGATTGGGCCAAAGGATTTTTTTGCTGCGCCCACAAGAGTGAGATAAAACGGCATATAATTGCCTACCTCAACAGTTTTTGTAGAAAGAACGGAATTTCTTATCAGCTGCTCGCGGCATGCAGATGCAAGCCCCGCATAGGTTGCGTTGCTGCCCGAAAGGAAGCGATAACACAGGGATATTTCGCTTACGGTTGAAGCCTTTGAAATATAAAGCTTTTCGTTTTCGTAGCAGACCGGTGTGATGTTAAAGCTGGGGTAAACTATATTATATTCTCCGATTGCTGTTGCCTTTTCCGCATTGACCGATGCAACGGCATCGCCTTTTTCGATAAGAGAAACAAAAGCGGCATTTCCGTGCTTTATGCCAAAGGCGGGAACAACCGCGCTGCCCGAAGAATTCGACACGGCAGACGGGTCTGCACCGTAAACATCAAAAGAAAGCGATTCAAACGATTCATCGTATATTGAGGTTTTGATAATCGCTCCGCAGCCGTCGGGAACAAGCAAAAAGTCGCCGTCCTTTGTGTCGTTGTATGCACCGAAATAGTTAAGAAGCTCAATATCTTCAATATATGCATCCGGATTGCCCGTGATGTTTGAATGGGTGCAGACAACATTCATGCTGCCATCTTTTAATGTGACGGTCAGTGTAACTTTAAAACCGATATCTGTTTTTTCATAAGACGGCTTTGCCGCGGTTTTTTCGTCTGAAAAAATGTCAAATGTAAAAACAGCGCCGCCGTCAATCAAGGAATATGATGCCTTGCCGTAGGCAACGGAATTATCCTGTGAGTTCAGATAATAAATGTCCGTGCCACCGATAATCTTGAGCAAAACCATGCCCGCATTGCCGACAAGAGCTTCGCCGGAAGCAACGCCGTCAAGCAGAGGAAGGGCGCTCCAAAGCTGCTCCTGCGAGGTTTCCAAAACCGCAAAGGAATTGGTTGCGGGGTCAATATAAAGCTCGATAAGACCCGATGCGGCGGCTTTTTCGGAATATGCCGAGGCATTTTTTGCATAGTGTATGGAAGCATCGGAAGCGGCGCTTGTTATTGTGTTTCTTGCTGTAACGGATTTAACCGTTTTAATGCCGGTTTCCTCTCTGCCGGAGCATGCGGAAAAGCTTGTTGCAAGAAAGCAAAGGCACAGAATTATCGCCGCAGTCTTTGTAAATATTTTTTTGAAATTACTGTTCTTTATCATAGCTTTCGGAATCCTTTGAAACTTCAAAAGTAAACTCAACGCCGTTTTTTACATTTTCCACACCGCATTTACGCGAGTGGTTGGTCATGATGCCTTTAACGATTGAAAGACCGAGGCCAAAGCGGTTTTCGCTGCGCCCGTGTGCCTTGTCAGCGCGGTAAAAGCTGTCCCATATTTCGGGCAAATCATGCTTTGCAATGTGTTCACCTGTGTTGAAAACACCGATTACATAAAGGCTTTCGCGCTCCCGCAGGCGGATTTCAATTCTCTTTTCGCCCGAGCAATGCGAAACAGCGTTTGTTATATAGTTTTTCAGAACAATTTCTATTTTTTCCTCCTGAGCATAGCAGATAAGCTCGGGCGGAATGTAATTCACAACCGTAATGCCGTTTTGCTCAAACAGCAATGAAAGATGGTTGAGAAGCGACGAAACCTTTGCGCCGATGTCAAAATAATCGGGGTTAAAGGGCTGTGCGCCGCTTTCGAGCTTTGAGAGCTCAAGAAGCTCAACCACAAGCTCGTTCATTTTTTGGCTTTCATCATGAATAATCTGGCAATATTCCCTGATAACCTCGGGGTCATCGCTTATTCCCTCGCAAAGCCCCTCCGCATAGCCCGAAATAATGGCTATGGGTGTTTTAAGCTCGTGAGAAACATTGTTTATAAAGGATTTTCTCGCGTTATCAAGTGCATGGCGCCTTTCAATATCTTTTTCAAGCTGACCGTTTTTATCCTTCAAATCCATCAGCGTTGCGTCAAGCGTTGTTGAAAGTGTGTTGATGCTTGCACCGAGCTCACCTATTTCGTCTTTGCCGTAGTTATCGCATTTGCGTTCAAAGTTCATCGCCGCCATATCTTTGGTTATGTCGTTCATTTCAACAAGCGGTTTTGTAAACCTTGCAACCAGAAGATAGAAGATGGCGGACATCAGAATTATGAGCGAAATGCTGATAAATGAATAAACTCTGCCGGCAACCTCAACAATGTTTTCAACGTCTGCAACCTCGGAGTAAAGATAAATCGTTTCACCCGTATCTGCAACATGCGAATAAACAAAAAAATCCGTGTTTGTGATTACTTTTCGCATGACTTCAAAATTTTCGTGTTCGCCTATGTACTGATAGCTGTTGACAGGCTTAAGGCTTGAGAATTCCGAATCCGTTGAGCCGGATGATGAAAAGCGGTCGCTTCCGTAGGCGGAGCCGCCGTATTTTGAAGTGTAGAAAAGTGTACCGTCGGGGTTAATCATTTCAAAATCAACATTGTTGTTGGTTGAAATTGAATAAAGGTCAAAATAATAGGTCGCGGAGCTCGGAATGCAGGCGTTGATTTCCTCCGCCGTATCGCGCAGGTTTCTGTAGGTCTGGAAAGAAAAAGCCCTGAACAAAACGGGGGTGCTGAAAACCGTTATAAGAACAAAAAACAAGGTCAGAACCGCAAGAATGGTTGCAAACAGCTTTATTCTTATCCTGCTCAGCTTCAGTTTTGAAAAAAAGCTTTTCAATTCCTCTCCACCTCTATTTTATATCCTACGCCGTAAACTGTTTTAAGATGTTTTTCTCCCCATTCACCAAGCTTTGTTCTGAGCCTTGCAACATGGGAGTCAACAGTTCTGGGGTCGCCCACAAAGTCAACGCCCCAAATGCTGTCAAGAAGCTGTTCTCTCGAGTAAATTCTTCCGCAATTTCCTGCAAGTTTAACAAGAATATTGTGCTCTTTGATTGTTAAGTCAACCGTCTTGCCCGCGTTGCTGACCGTGTGGGCAGGGATGTCGATAACAAGACCGTTAATGGATATTATTTCATTATCAGAATTGCTTTTGCCGGCTTGAGACCTTTTAATAAGCGCTTCAACTCTTTTAACAAGCACACTCGGGCTGAAAGGCTTTGTAACATAATCATCAGCGCCGCTTTCAAAGGACATGAGCTCATCGAATTCCTGGCTTCTAGCCGTCAGCACAAGAATGGGGACGGAGCTTGATTCGCGTATTTTTTTGCTGACCTCCCAACCGTCCGCTTCGGGCATCATGATATCGCATATAACAAGGTCTATGCTTCCGACAGAAAAGAATTTTTCAACAGCGTCCTTTCCGTCAACCGCTTCAACGGTTTCATAGCCTGCATTTTTCAAAAAGTCGCAGACAAGCCTTCTGATTCTGGCTTCGTCATCGGCAACAAGAATGCGTTTCATATTCTAACACCGCTTTCGTGGAATTTATAAAACAATATATCAATTTATATTATCATATCTTATATTAATAAATCAATAGTAAAAAAATAATAATTGGCGTATACTTTGTTATTTTTTAATAAAAAAAAGCCGTGGTTTGATTGTTTAAATATCGATTTTTTAAAAATTTATTAAAACTATTGTTTTATTGAACGGAATTTAGTATAATAAATCAGTATTTATTCTGGGTCGTATGACCTTTCGAAAGGTGTGGTTGAATGCTCGGCAAATATGTCAGAGTCAGGGTTACCAACCCAATCCGCTCCGTAAACAGGCAGTTCGGCTTTGTCTATCAGCTTAATTTCGGCGCAATCGAAGGCAAAAAACGTTATGACAGCATTTCTCACGGCGCATATATTATGGGGATTAACCACCCCGTGCGCACCTTTGACGGCAGGGTTATTGCCGCCATAAAAAGGTCTGACGGCAGCCCCACGGTTTATGTTGTTGCACCCAAAAGCATGCGTTTTATTTCATATCAGATTGAGGATGCCATTGCTTTTGCCGAAAAAGGGAGAAATTATAAGCTGGAATGCCTTTATGAGCGTTCCTGCGGTGCGGTTGTTTACAGAATTATCAACAACGAGGTAAGATATCTTCTCATTAAAAACCGCCGCAGCACCCACTGGGGATTCCCAAAGGGTCACATTGAAAAGGGCGAAACACACGAGCAGACAGCAATCCGTGAGGTGCTTGAGGAAACTGGTATTCATATTCAGATTTTGCCGCAGTTTGCTTCAAAATCCGAGTACACTATTCAGGGAAGGGTTGAAAAATCCGTTACTATTTTCCTCGCCAAAACCAAGGATACCCAAACAACAATTCAGCGTGAGGAAATTGAGGATTATATTTGGCTCAATTTCACCAAGGCTATGGACACGCTCCGTTTTATCAATGACAGAAATATTCTTCAGAGTGCACATGATTTTCTTCTTGAACAAAACATTGTTGAGAAAGGACTAACGTAATGACAGAAGCGATAACCGACTATTTGGTTGGCTTGTTTCAGGGGTCAATTCCCGAGGAGCTGATTATATTTTTTATATCCATGCTTCCTGTGGTTGAGCTTCGCGGCGGTATGATTGCCGCAAAGCTTCTTGGTGTTGAATTGCTCAAAGCGTTTGTTATCTGCTACGCAGGCAACATTCTGCCCATTCCGTTTATTCTTTTGTTTATACGGAGAATTTTTAAGTTCCTTAAAAGATTTAAAAAGATTGGCGGACTTATTGAAAAGCTTGAGGTTCGCTCCATGCGCAAAAGCGAAAAGGTTCAGCGTTGGCGCAACTGGGGCTTGCTGGCGTTTGTTGCAATACCTCTGCCCGGCACGGGCGGCTGGACGGGCGCGCTGATAGCCGCTCTTCTTGATATCAGAATTCGCACATCATTCCCTATAATAGCTCTCGGAGTTTTGATAGCTAACCTTATCATGAGCGTATTTTCATACGGTTTGCTCGGATTATTAGGGCTGTAAAAACAAGGCACGCTGCTGTGATGCAACGTGCCTTTTGTTATTTGTTTATTAAATATTGCTGATTAAGCGTTATCAATTTGCCTACTCTTTCGCCAACCTGATCGGGGGTGCATTTTAATTCGCCGTTAAGCCAGCTTAAAACAACCGTTTTTGCACCGGATGTAATATAAAGAAGATAAAGGTTTATTTCATCGCTGTCTGCATTGTTGACAGTGGAAAGAACCTCGTTGTGCAGTCTTTCGTAATAAACATTAATCAAGCGCCAGATGAAGTTGTTGAGCATATTGGACTGTGTGAGCATGCGGTAATATTCTACATCGCGGTTCAGATACTCGCATATAAGCGTTAAAAAATCCGAGATGTTGGTTGTGATATTTTCAAAACCGAATTTGTCAACAAAGTCAATAAGATTTTTCAGTTCTTCGCTTTCAATCTGATTAATAACGGCATTAACATCGGCATAGTGTGCATAGAAAGTGCCGCGGCTGATATCGGCCTCTCTTATGATATCGGAAACAGTTATTTTTGAAATATCTTTTTCATGGATAAGCTTCGCCAATGCCTTTTTAATAAGGTTTTTGGAGCGTATTGAGCTTCTGTATTCTGCTTTGGGCATTTAACACCCTCCGTTTCTATTTTCTCAAATAATAATTTAATATATTTTCCGTAAAAAGTCAATTAATAAATTGTAAACATAAAAGGTGAATTGTCAAAATAATGCTTGTAGATGTTAACCGATGCTGATATAATAGTATTAATAGTTCTGTATTATTACGGAGGTAGAATATATGAAGCTTGTTACTCAGACAGAAGTATTGTCCGACCGTTTTGGCAGCGATGCCGAGGCTGTGCGCATAATCTGCGAAAGCGGCTTTGACGGAATTGATTTTTCAATGTTTAAAATGCAGGATGACGGCGATGTGCTCAACGGTGCGGGTTATAAGCAGCATGTTGCAAATCTTAAAGAGATTGCCGCTTTTTACGGCGTAACCTTTGAGCAGGCTCATGCTCCGTTCCCCAGCGCAAAGGAAAAAGATGCGGAATATACCGCTGTGATTTTTGAAAAGCTGAAAAGAGCTCTTGAAATTGCGGGGCTTCTCGATGCGAAAATCTGCGTTGTCCATCCCGTTCAGTTCAGCTCAAATCAGTTTGAGCGCAATATGGAGCTTTATCATGCGCTTGAGCCCTATGCGGCAGACAGCGGCATTAAAATTGCGCTTGAAAACATGTGGGGTTGGGATAATGTTCAAAACAGAATTGTTCCCAATGTATGCTCGCTTGCCCCTGAATTTAACCGTTATGTTGATGCTCTCAACACAGATAATTTCACAGCCTGCCTCGATTTGGGCCATTGCGGTCTTGTCGGCGGTGACGCGGCTTCCATGATAAGAGAAATGGGTTCAAGGCTCGGCTGCCTGCATATCCATGACAATAACAATGTTGATGACAGCCATACTCTGCCCTATCTTTCCGAAATGGACTGGGATTCCATTCTTAAAGCTCTCGGTGAAATTGATTATAAGGGCAACTTTACATACGAAGCCGATAAATTCCTTCACGGCTTCCCGACCGACCTTCTTCCCGCGTGCGAAAGATTCATGCACGATATCGGCAGGGGAATGATGAAAAAAATTGAATCATACAGGGTATCGAAATGATTAACTTTATTTGCCCCGTCTGCGGCGAAGAGCTTGCAGAGCAGGAAAGGCTTTATAAATGCGAAAAAGGGCATTGCTACGACAAGTCAAGATTCGGCTATGTCAATCTTTTGCAGTCGCAAAAATCCTCCGCCAAACGCCACGGCGACGACCGTGTGATGGTCAGAGCAAGGCGTGATTTCCTCAGCGGCGGATACTACGGCTTTTTGCTTGATTTTCTCTGCAAAATTGCGGATAAGTATTTGCAAAGCGGCAGCAACATTTTGGATGCGGGCTGCGGTGAATGCTATTATTCCGCGGGCATTAAGCATTATTTTTGCGAAAACGGCAAGAATCTTCATTTTGCAGGTGTTGATATTTCAAAGGATGCGCTTGAATTTGCATCAAAAAGAAAAAGCGCCTTTCCGCTTGCGGTTGCAAGCCTTTTTGACCTTCCGTTTGCAGACGAAACCTTTGACGCTGTTTTGAACATCTTTTCGCCTGAAGCATATGACGAGTTTTACAGAGTTCTTAAAAAAGGCGGCGTTTTAATCAGGGTTATTCCGCTTGAAAAGCATCTTTTTGATTTGAAAGCGGCAATTTACGACAAGCCCTATCTTAACGAGGTGCCCGATACGGAAATTCCGTGCTTCAGTCTTGTTAAAACTAGCCAAACCAAAGCGCTGATAAGGCTTGACTCAAATGAAGCCGTTCAGAATCTTTTTAAAATGACCCCTTATTATTATAAGACAGGTAAAGACGACCAGCAAAAAATAAACGGACTTGAGGAATTTTCAACACAAGCCGAGTTTGAAATAAGAATTTATAAAAAGGACTGACAGTTATGCATAAAAGACTTGCGCCGACCCCTCCTATGGGCTGGAACAGCTGGGATTGCTACGGCGCTGCCGTCAACGAGGAACAGCTGCTCGGGAACGCTGACTATATGGCAAAATATCTCAAAGACTATGGCTGGGAATACATTGTTTGCGATATCCAGTGGTCAGAACCCACGGCAGACAGTTTTTATTATCATTATTTTGCACCGCTCTGCATGGATGAATATTCCCGCCTTATTCCATCGGTTGAAAGATTTCCTTCCTCTGCAGGGGGTAAGGGCTTCAAACCCATTGCCGATTATGTTCATTCACTCGGACTTAAATTCGGAATTCATATTATGAGGGGCATTCCCAGACAGGCTGCACATATGAACACCAAAATTAAGTGTGAAGGTGTTACCGCAAGAGATATTGCAAAGCCTTCGTCTGTTTGTCCGTGGAATCCCGATATGTACGGCCTCGAAACCCACAAAAAGGGTGCGCAGGAATATTACAACTCCATTTTTGAGCTTTATGCCGAGTGGGGCGTTGACTACATAAAGTGTGATGATATCGCCAACACCGAAATGTGGCCCGATAAACCGTATTCTGGCAGAGAAGAAATTGAAATGCTCCGCAAAGCAATCGATAACTGCGGCAGAGATATGGTACTCAGCCTTTCTCCCGGCCCCGCCCCCGTTTGGGAGCATGAGCATCTTGCCGCCAATGCAAACATGTGGCGCATGACGGGCGATTTTTGGGACAGCTGGGATAAGCTTCATGATATGTTTGATAAGTGCCTTGCATGGCAGGATTATGTTCAGCCCGGTGCGTGGCCCGACTGCGATATGCTTCCCATCGGAAGAATACAGAAAACCGAAAAACTCCCCGAATACAGAAACAGATATACCCGTTTCACCCATGATGAACAGATAACAATGATGACTCTATGGGGCATATTCCGTTCACCCCTTATGATAGGTGCGGAAATGCGTGAAAACGATGAATTCACCCTTTCTCTTCTTCAGAACAGAGAGCTTATTGATATGCTCAAAAACTCAAGCGGAGCAAAGCAATTCAGCCGAAACGAAACCGACGGTAAGGGCGAAATTGTATGGGTTTCCAAGGGCGAAAACTGCAGATATGTTGCGTTGTTCAATACCGATGATGAAGCAAGAGAAATCAAATTTGATGTTACCGATATTGCAATCGGCGGCTTGAAATACGGCGTTTGGGATATGTGGGCGCACGAGGAATATGCCGTAACAGACGGCGCATTTTCAGCCGAGGTTAATCCCCACGGCGCAAGACTTTTCAAAATTAAGGTGAAATAAAATGAATAAACAACCTAATTTAAGGCTTGCCACCGAAAAGCCCGACCACATTATGGTCAGCATTTCAGGCGATGCAAAATCTTCAATGGCAGTAACATGGCGTTCAAGCCTTGATGTTACACAGGGCTATGTTGAATATTACGAAAAGGGCGGCGAAAAAAAGCGCGTTGATGCAATCGTTAAGCCCTTTAAAAGCGATGTTAACACAAGCAATATTTTCTGGGCAACGCCGTCAAATCTGAAAGCGGGCACAAGATATTATTACACCTGCGGAAGCGCGGAAAACCGAAGCGAGGAATTTTGGTTTGACACCGAGGAGGAAAACCTCACCAAATTCAAATTCATCGCTATTTCCGACCATCAGAAGGACGATGACCATTATAATCCCGATTACACAACCCTCAACAAATTCCTCAAAGATGTGCTCAAAAAGCACCCCGATGTAAAGTTTATTCTTACTGCCGGTGACAACACCAACTGCGGTCAGCACGAAATACAATGGAACGCAATGTTTGAGGGTATGGCGGGCATCATGGAGCATCTGCCCTATATGATGGCATGCGGCAACCACGATAACCGCGGTTTTAAAGAGTATTTTCCCGAAGAGGTTGGCAGATACTATGCCGAGCCTGCTGAGTTTTTCAACACACAGCTTGAATATTCTTATCCGAAAAACGGTCCCGAGGGCTGGCAGACGGAAATTTATTCCTTTGATTACGGCAATGCTCATTTCAATGTTTTCGGTGTTAACGAGCCCGAGCTTATGAACGAATGGGCAAAGGAAGATATTGCAAAAAGCAGCAAAACATGGAAATTCGGCGTTCAGCATTTCCCCGTTTATTATGCGGGACCGAATCTTGCCAATGATGATGATTACCCCATGATGCGTGAATCCATGGAAATGCTTGACATCCTTTTTTCGGGTCATGAACACAACTTTTCCCGTTCATTCCCAATTAAAAACGAGGAGCTTTTCGACAAGCCCTCGCAGGGCACGATTCATTATGAGCTCGGCAACGCCAACTATAACCCGCCCGGCACAAAAACCACCGACAAAATCTGGCATGCATCGTTCTATCCGCAGGAGGAGCAGGTTGCCGCTTATGCTCTTGTTGAGGTTGACGGAGATAAGGTAACACTCATTTCCGAGCTTAACGACGGCAGAGTTGTTGACGAATGCCTTGTTGATAAAGCAAAAGACGAAATAAGACCCTACAGAATTGCTCCCGTTTTCGGCGAAGGCAGAACAAGGGTTTATTATAAAGGCGCAGATTTGGGGCTTTGCAACATGTCAACCCCCGCCGTATGCAAAAACGGCGAGTGGTATATTGCTTTTGCAACTCTCATAAGATTTGCGGGCGGCGAGGATATCCGCGAAAAGGGAAAGGTTACGCTTAAGCTTTACGGCACCGAAGCAACCTTTACCGAAAGCAGCAGAGTTGCCGCAACAAACAAAGGCGATTTTGACCTCGGTGCAGAAGTTTTCAGAGGCAACGAGGGTCAGCTTTATATGCCCGTTGACGGCGCATGCAAGGCATTCGGAATGAAATGGGCTTATGCAAAAAGAAATAATTTTATAACAATCGAGCATGTGAGCGAAAGCGTGCCGATTGTTCCTCAACCGTAACGAAAAACCCTCTCGAATTTCAAAAATTCGGGAGGGTTATATGCTTTTATAAACAGATTATTTCCGTAACCTTAAGCGTGCTGTTTTCCACCTTGAATCTTACATCAAACCCCGCAAACTCTATACCGTATATTCTGTCGGGAATATCCTGATATCCGGGTCTCGGGTCTTGCGCAAGGACTGCGGTCAAAGCCGCTTGCTTTTCGGTTGGAATGAGGTTTAAAAGGCTTTTAGAAAATTCAACGGTCAGCCTTCCTTCTTTTTCATCAAGTGCAAAGCCATTGCTTGCTTCGGGGTGTGAGTCCACATAGGGAAGATATGGCTTTATGTCATAAATCGGAGTGCCGTCAAGCAAATCTGCGCCCGCAACGCGCAAAACGCAGCCGTGCTTTTCCGTTTTCTCAACTCCGAGAAGCTTTACGCTTGAAAGCCCTACGGGATTCGGTCTGAAAGGGGAGCGGGTTGCAAAAACGCCCATCCGCTTGTTGCCGCCGAGCCTCGGAGGGCGCACGGTCGGAGTCCATTCCTTGCCTGCGCATTCCGAAAACTGCCACAAAAGCCATAAATGCGAGTATTCTTCAATTCCGCGAAGTGCATCGGGGTTTCTGTATTCAGGCTCAAAAATAATTGTTGCTTCAAGCTCATCAACCAGCCCGCTTTGGCGGGGTATGCCGAATTTTGAAGAAAAATCGGTTTTGATATGAGCAATTATTTTAAGTTCGGTTGTCATTTTGTCACCTTTATGCTGTAATAATTTGTAATTTTATCTTAATATTTCCGTAATACAATAAAATTCTTGCCGTGATATAATTAAAATAAGGAAGGAGTGATAATATGGCAAAAAAACATTCTGACACAAAACAGTTTCTTGTTGGTGCCGCAATAATGGCTGCTGTCTGGATACTCGGCGTTTTTGCATCTGGCAGATTGCCTTTTATTGTTGATTATCTGTATGTTTCCGATGGCAACACAACATTGAGCATGATATATCCGTTTTTGCTCGTTGTGTTTTCGGTTGCTTTTGCCGTGTTTTGCAAAAAGAAATCGAAAGCTGCAATGTTTTTCGGCTCATATTTACTCTTGATTATTCCGGCGGCTTCATTCTTGCTTCTTCAGATATATTCACAGCTGAATTTTGAGTTTTTGGATTATATTCCTATCATATGGATTCCGCTTATGGCACTTGCCGCACCCGCAATGTCTGTTTTCGACGGCTTCTTCATTGCCGTTTACGGCAACACGCGCCCCGTCGGTTTTTCGGGTGCACACCTTGCATTTTGTATCATAATGACCCTTGCTGCGGTTTTACCGCCGATTGTATATAAGCTGGTTAAAACCAAAGAAACGAAAGTGCAATAGCATTCTATCACATGGCAAATGTTTTTGGCAAGTACAGATAACAGAAAAAAGCACTTCCGTCGGAAGTGCTTTTTTCTGGAGCTGCTAGGCGGAATTGAACCGCCGACCTCATCCTTACCAAGGATGCGCTCTACCGCCTGAGCCATAGCAGCAAATTATGATATTTTTATGTTCCGTATCGAAC
>JAZSGU010000148.1:0-14030 GCA_045532895.1 Acutalibacteraceae bacterium
CCGGGGTGGAAAAGGAAAAGCTTTCCGTCGCGGCTGCAGCTTACATCAACCTCAATCATGTCTGCTCCCTGCTTGAGCGCAATTTCATATGCCGCAAGGGTGTTGCAGGGAATGTTGCCGCCCGATGCGCCTCTGTGAGCAACCACTATTATGTTTTCTTTTGCTTTTTCGTGCAGATTAAAGTTCATTTTCAATCAACCCCTCACATCCGTCATATATATCGCGGTATGCAACATCAAAACGCCCGCTGTACCACGGGTCGGCAACGTCGCCGCCGCGCTCGGTGTATTCCATCAGCTTGCGTATTTTGTTTTGCGGGTCACCGCCGAGAATGCGGTGCATGTTGCGTATGTTTGCGCTGTCCATGCCGACAAACAAATCATATTTGTCATAATCACTTTTCTGAAGCTGAACAGCGCGCTTACCCTCACACGATATTTTGTGCTTTGCAAGCTCCGCTTTTGCAGGGGGATAAACGGGGTTGCCGATGCCTCCCCAAATCTCCTCCGTGCTGGTTGCGCAGGAAGCAACGGCAAATTCGCCCGTAAGACCGCGCCTTTTTATCATATCTTTAAATATGAACTCCGCCATCGGGCTTCTGCAGATGTTGCCGTGGCATACGAACATTATTTTTTTCATTTTTTAAGTCTGATAACGTTCCAGCTGAAGGGTTTAAGCTCAACCTCGAGCTTTGAGCCGTCTATCGCGGGAACAGGGTTGTTATGGGGTTTAACCTTGATGTTGTCAAAGGTGTTTTCGTCTTTCTTGTGATAGCCGTCCATGGAAATGAATTCGCAGGGCTTGTAGCCGTCAAAGTCCATGAGGTTAACATCAAGCACAACGCTTTCGTCAAGGCTCTTGTTGACGCAGAAAACAGCCATTTCTTCGTTTTCTTCGTCATATGTTGCGATTGTTTCGATATAGGGAACGTCTGTAAATGCCTTGCAGTCATATTTCGGGCAGTCAATGAGTGGGAGAAGCGCACTGCCTCTGCCGTAGTTTGAAAGATGCATGAACGGGAAATAGGTTGTCTGCTCAAATACGCCGCCGCCCGTTTTTGTGAAAATGGGGGCGATGACATTAACAAGCTGTGCAAGGCAGGCAATTTTAACTCTGTCGCAGTGGCGAAGCAGGGTGATGAGAAGCGAGCCTACAAGAAGTGCGTCCTCAAAATTGTAAATATCCTCAAGCAAAGCGGGCGCCATGCTCCATTTTTCATAAGGTGCGTTGTTTGAGTGATACCAAACATTCCACTCGTCAAACGAAAGGTTAATTGTTTTCTTGGAACGCTTTCTTGCTTTAACATAGTCGCAGGTGCAGATGATTGAATAAATGAAATCGTCAACCTCAAGGCTTCTTGCAAGGAAGCTCTGAGTGTCGTCATCATGGTTGCCGTAATATTGATGAAGCGAAACATAGTCGATGCTGTCATAAGCAATTTCAAGGCTTTCCGCCTCCCATTTGCCGAAGGTGCTCATGTTTCTGCTTGATGAGCCGCAAAGAACGGTTTCGATTCCGGGGCTTGTCCACTTCATAACCTTTGAGGCTTCAAGAGCGGCTCTGCCGTATTCAACTGCTGTTTTTGCGCCCATCTGCCAGCCGCCGTCCATTTCGTTGCCGAGGCACCAAAGCTTGATATTATGGGGCTCTTCAACGCCGTGACTGCGTCTTAAATCCGACCAATATGTTCCGGACTTGTGGTTGCAGTATTCAACAAGGTTTCTTGCCTCGTCCGCGCCCCTTGTGCCAAGGTTAACCGCCATCATGCATTCCGCATCGGCTTTTTTGCACCATTTCATAAATTCGTTTGTGCCGAAAGTGTTGGGCTCTGTTGTGCCCCATGCAAGGTCAAGCCTTTTTGGTCTGCTTTCAACGGGGCCTACTCCGTCCTCCCAGTTATAGCCCGAAACGAAGTTGCCGCCGGGGTAACGGACAACGGGAACATTGAGCTTTTTAACAAGGTCAATAACATCCTGACGGAAGCCGTTTTCATCCGCGGTGGGGTGACCGGGCTCGTAAATGCCGCCGTAAACAGCTCTGCCGAGGTGCTCAATGAATGAACCGTAAATGCGCTTGTCAATATCGCCTATTCTGAACTCTTTTGCAAGGGTAATTTTTGCTTTCATGGCTTTCACCTGCTTTAATATTTAATAATAATATATTATCATATTTGCAAGCTAAAGCAAGTATTTTTAAAGAAATATCAGGAAAAAGTATTTTTACACTTGCAATGTGTGCGATTTTTTTGTATTATAAAGTGATTAATTTTTTTAAGGAGTACAATATGCAGGAAAATAATCAGTTTAAACCGTATATTGCCGCAAGCAAAATCACACCTGAATTCACCGTGACCTCAATAATCATGGGCGTTATTCTGGCTGTAGTTTTCGGCGCGGCAAATGCGTATCTCGGCTTGCGCGTAGGCATGACAGTTTCGGCGTCTATCCCCGCCGCGGTTATCGCAATGGGTGTTATCCGTGTTATCATGCGAAAAAACTCAATTCTTGAAAGCAACATAGTTCAGACAACGGGTTCCGCGGGTGAATCCCTTGCGGCTGGCGCAATTTTCACCCTGCCTGCTCTTTATCTTTGGGCGGCGGAGGGCAAAATGGACAAGCCCAACCTTGTTGAGATAACTCTCATTGCGCTTCTGGGCGGTTTGCTCGGTGTATTCTTCATGGTGCCGCTTCGCAACGCGCTTATCGTTAAAGAGCACGGCACTCTGCCTTATCCCGAGGGCACCGCATGCGCAGAGGTTCTTCTTGCGGGCGAAGAGGGCGGCTCGAACGCTTCAACCGTTTTTGCGGGCATGGGCTTTGCAGCGTTCTTTAAGCTTATCATTGACGGCATAAAAGCCGTACCCGGTGAAATTTCATTCAGAATCAAGGGCTTCGCGGGCGAGATTGGCACACAGATTTACCCCGCTGTTATGAGTGTTGGCTATATCTGCGGACCGCGCATTTCTTCCTATATGTTTGCGGGCGGCATTTTAAGCTGGCTTGTTCTTATCCCCATGATTGTTCTTTTCGGTGAAACACTCACCCTTTACCCCGGCAATGCACCCATCGGCGAAATGTTTGCCGAAGGCGGCGCGGGCGCAATCTGGGGCACATATATCCGCTATATCGGCGCGGGCGCGCTTGCGGCAGGCGGCATTATCAGCCTTATTAAGTCGCTTCCCCTTATTGTACGCACGTTCAAAGATTCGGTTAAAAGCATGGCTGGCGGCTCAAACGTCGGCTCGGAGCGCACAAATCAGAGCCTGAGCATGAAGCTTGTGCTTATTGCCATTGCAATTCTTACGGTTATTGTTTGGCTTGTTCCCGCAGTTCCCGTTTCGCTTCTCGGCGCGGCGATTGTTGTTATCTTCGGCTTTTTCTTTGCAACCGTTTCTTCAAGAATGGTTGGTCTTGTCGGCAGCAGCAACAACCCCGTTTCGGGCATGGCAATCGCAACCCTTCTTATTGCAACCGTTATTCTTAAAATTACAGGCGATACCGGCGCTCACGGTATGAGAGCGGCTATCGCGATAGGTTCAATTATCTGCATTGTTGCCGCCATTTCGGGCGACACATCGCAGGACCTTAAAACCGGCTATCTTCTCGGTGCAACACCCAAGAAGCAGCAGATTGGTGAGATTATCGGCGTTGTTGCCGCAGCTCTTGCGATAGGCGGCACTCTGAATCTTCTTGACTCCGCATGGGGCTTTGGCGGCGACGAGCTTGCGGCTCCCCAGGCAACACTCATGAAAATGATTATTGAGGGTGTTATGGACGGCAATCTGCCCTGGGGTCTTGTTTTCATCGGCGTGTTTATCGCTGTTGTTGCCGAGATTATCGGCATTCCTGTTCTTCCCTTTGCGATAGGCGTTTATCTTCCCGTTCAGCTTAACGCATGCATCATGGTCGGCGGTCTTGTACGCCTTGCCGTTGACAAGATGAAGAAGCCCGAGGAAGAGAAAAAGCGAATTACAAACGACGGCATTCTTTTCTGCTCCGGCATGATTGCGGGTGAGGGTCTTGTGGGCATTCTTCTTGCTCTGCTTGCAGTTTTCGGAATTGATAAGGTTATCGATATTTCGGGCTATCTCAATCTTCCTGACGGTGTTGCAAAGGCGGCGGGTCTTGTTGTGTTCGGTCTTATAATACTTTCACTTCTCAAATTCTCTGTTTGGAAGAAAAGCAAGAAGGCAAAATAAGCCATGAAAAAGAAAAACGAAACAAATTATCTTGAAAAAATACCCGTTCATCCCGAAGGTATTCCTTGGAAAACCGATGAAAACGGCATTGTAACCCTTGAAATTGAGAACAAGGGCGCAATGAACAGAATCGCACAAAAGCTTTTCAAAAAGCCGCGTGTGAGCTATATTCACCTTGATAAAACGGGCAGCTTTGTCTGGCCGCTTATCGACGGGAAAAAGAATATAATCGAGATCGGCAAGGCGGTTGACGAGCATTTCGGCGAGGAAGCGCACCCGCTTTATGAGCGTTTGGCGCAGTTTTTCAAGGTTCTTGAAAGCTATAAATTTATTGAATGGAAATAAAGAAAGGGTCGATGTGGGCATCGACCCCTACAAGCAGCAAATCCCCTCGGATTTCCGAGGGGATTTTTTAACGCTTCCTTATATCATTAACAATCATATTTATGTGCTGAATTTCTTTGTCGCTTAAACCGCTGGCATCAATTCTTGGTGCTGTATCTCTGCCAAGCAAGTAATCGGTAGTAACACCGAACAAATCGGCAATTTTAACGAGCATGTCAACAGATGGCTGAATGTTATTGTTTTCCCAGTTGGAAATAGTTTGTTTTGTAACAGAAAGCTTTTCAGCTATATCAACCTGGCTGTAATTACCTGCAAGCCTCAACGTTTTTATCTTTTCATTCAGCACACCATACACCTCTTTACGTCAATATTATCAATACTATTATAAAACTTTACTTGACTTTTATAAAATACTATGGTATTTTAATAATTGACTAAACAAGAAAGCGGTGTGTTAATTTGGCAAACAATTTGTATGATGCAATATCGGGATTGTATGATATGGAGCTCAACAATTACCTGATGACGAGAAGCATTTCCGAATTGGATGATGAAATTAATTCGTTGGGTAAAAAGAAATCGATTTCCAAACCTGTAGACCTTACAGCCGATGCAGGAGATATTGGTTGGATTATATTGGAAGGATTGAAGTGGTCAGCACTTAGTTTTGGTATAATTGTGGCAATTATAGGGGTTGTGATTGGTGCTATTATTGATGGATATATGGCGATACCATTTGCTTTTATTGGTTATATAGCTGGAACTATTTTAGGAACAATCGGTATTGCTATATGGATTTATACATCTGATAACAAGGATTGCAGAAGAAAATATAAAGAAGATTGCGACGAATATGATAAAAAAATTCAAAATGAGGAAATGCGTGTTAAAACAGAATTGCAAACAAAAGATATATTATTAAAGCAACGCGATTCTCTTATTGAAAGAAAAACCGAAGCAAGCAGAAAGCTGAACTCTTTCTATATGGCTGTCGGAATAGATAAAAACTACAGAAATTTAATCCCTATTGGTTACATGTATGAGTTTATGAGCCTTGGCATTGCAACAAAGCTTGAGGGTGCTGACGGACTTTACTATCTTGTAAGGCGTGAGCTTCGAGCGGACCAAATGCAATATACATTAGACGAAATTTCATTTAAGCTTGACACAATTATTGATAATCAGCATAGAATTTACGGTGAATTAACCGAAATAAACAATAAGTGTGACAGAATTATAAGCGAAACTGTTAAGTCCGCAGAGTTGGCGGCGCGAAACAATGAAATGTTAAGTGTTGCAGTTGCCAATACCGCTATAACGGCATATAACTCAGAAAGAATTGCAAGTGAAGCTAAATTCCAAAGCTATATGACAATGTATAATAGTTAACAAAACACAAAATCCCCGATGTTCAGCGAACATCGGGGATTAATCATTTTATTCAGTTCTTTTCAACGCCGAGGGTTACTTTTTCGCCGTTGATATCCCAATCCTTGGTGTAGGAGCCGCCTGCTGCGGTGAGGATATCGGTTGCAAGAACATCGTGCTTGATTGTGTCTACATTTGAAGCGAAGATTGCTTCAATCTTCTCATTGCCGCTGACATAAATCTTGATGGTGTCCATAACCTCAAAGCCTGCGTCCTTACGCATTGTCTGAATCTTTGAAATAAGCTCTCTTACGAAGCCTTCTTCAATGAGCTCGTCTGTGAGGTTAGTGTCAAGAACAACGGTAACGCCGCTGCAGCTTTCAGCCTGGAAGCCCTCTTTCTGAACGGTTTCAATAAGAAGGTCCTCAACTGCAAGCGAAATTTCGGTATCGCCCGCGGTGAAGCTGATTGCACCCTTTTCGTCAAGCTCTGCCTTTGCCGCCGAGCCGTCAAGCGAAGCAAGATGTTCGCGGATTGCGCCAAGAAGCTTGCCGTACTTGGGTCCGAGAGTCTTAAGCTGGGGCTTGAAGTTATATGAAACATAGCCCGAGGAATCGGTTACAAATTCAAGAGCCTTAACGTTCAGCTCGTCTTCGATGATTTCGCAGTATTCCTTGCCGAGCACCTTGGGCGCGCTGACAAAAATCTTGCCGAGGGGCTGTCTGTTCTTAATGTTTGCGGTGTTTCTTGCGGCTCTGCCGAGAACAACAATGTTGAGAACTTCATCCATGGAAGCTTCAAGCTCTGCATCAACAAATGCCTTGTTTGAAACGGGGTAGTCGCAAAGATGAACGCTGATGGGAGCGGATGCATCTACGTTGCAAACAAGGTTGCGGTAGATATCCTCTGCCATGAACGGAATCATGGGAGCGGCGAGCTTAACAACGGTTACAAGAGCGGTGTAGAGGGTCATGTAAGCGTTAATCTTATCCTGCTCAAGACCCTGCGCCCAGAAACGCTCTCTGCCGCGGCGGACATACCAGTTGCTCATATCATCAACAAAGCTCTGGAGAGCCTTTGCCGCTTCGGGGATTGCGTAGCTGTCGAGATAGCCGTCAACGGTGTCAATCAAGGTGTTGAGCCTTGAAAGCAGCCATTTATCCATGATGGAAAGCTTGTCATAATCAAGCTCGTGCTTTGTGGGGTCAAACTTGTCTATGTTTGCATAGAGAACATAGAATGCATAGGTGTTCCAAAGAGTGCCCATGAACTTGCGCTTGCCCTCAACAACGGCGTTGTCGTGGAAGCGGTTGGGCAGCCAGGGTGCGGAGTTTGTGTAGAAATACCAACGGATGGCGTCTGCGCCGTGCTTTGCGAGAGCGTCAAACGGGTCAACCGCGTTGCCCTTGGATTTGGACATCTTCTGACCGTTTTCGTCCTGCACAAGGCCGAGAACAATAACATTCTTATAGGGGGATTTGTCAAACAGAAGGGTGGAAATAGCCATGAGCGAATAGAACCAGCCACTTGTCTGGTCAACAGCCTCGGAGATGAATTCTGCGGGGAACTGCTGTTCGAAAAGGTCTTTGTTTTCAAACGGATAGTGATGCTGTGCAAAAGGCATTGCACCCGAGTCATACCAGCAGTCGATAACCTCGGGAACGCGCTTCATTTCGCCGCCGCACTTTTCGCACTTGATTGTTACATCATCGATAAACGGACGGTGAAGCTCGATATCATCGGGGCAGTTGCTGCTCATTGACTTAAGCTCTGCGATGGAGCCGATTGAATGCCTGTGACCGCATTCGCATTCCCAGATGTTGAGGGGAGTGCCCCAATAACGGTTACGGCTGATGCCCCAATCCTGAATGTTTTCAAGCCAGTCGCCAAAGCGGCCCTTGCCGATGCTTTCGGGAATCCAGTTAACGGTGTTGTTGTTCTTAACAAGGTTATCCTTAACGGCTGTCATTTTGATGAACCAGGATTCTCTTGCGTAATAGATAAGCGGAGTGTCGCATCTCCAGCAGAAGGGATAGTCGTGCTCAAACTTGGGTGCGGAGAAAAGCTTGCCTTCGCTGTCAAGGTCAACAAGAATTTTGGGGTCAGCGTCCTTAACAAACATGCCCGCATAGGGTGTGTCCTCGGTCATGTTGCCTTTGCCGTCAACGAACTGAATAAAGGGCAGGTCGTATGTTCTGCCGACCTTTGCGTCGTCCTCACCGAAAGCGGGAGCGATGTGAACGATGCCCGTACCGTCGGACATGGTAACATAGTTGTCAACGGTAACGAAGTGAGCCTTTTTATTCTGCTTCTTTGCAACCTCGCCTGCGCATGCAAACAGGGGCTCGTATTCCTTGCCCTCAAGGTCTGTGCCGACATAGGTTTCAAGGATTTCATAGGCTGCAACGCCGTTTTCCTTGTCGCCGAGCGAACCGAGAACGCTGTCAAGCAGAGCCTTTGCCATATAGTATGTGTAGCCGTCAGCGGCTTTTACTTTGCAATAGGTTTCTTCGGGGTTAACGCAGAGTGCGCAGTTTGAGGGCAGAGTCCAGGGTGTTGTTGTCCATGCAAGGAAATATGCATCCTCGCCGATAACCTTGAAGCGAACTACAGCCGAACGCTCTTTAACTGCCTTGTAGCCCTGAGCAACTTCGTGGGATGAAAGAGGAGTGCCGCAGCGGGGGCAGTACGGAACAATTTTGAAGCCTTTATAAAGAAGACCCTTGTTCCAGATTTCTTTGAGTGACCACCAGATAGATTCGATATAGCTGTTGTGATAGGTAACATAGGGACTATCCATGTCCGCCCAGAAGCCGACTGTGCCGGAGAAATCCTCCCACATGCCCTTATATTTCCAAACACTTTCCTTACATCTGCCGATGAAAGGCTCAAGACCGTAGTTTTCAATCTGTTCTTTGCCGTTGATGCCAAGCTCTTTTTCAATTTCAAGCTCAACGGGCAGACCGTGGGTGTCCCAGCCAGCTTTTCTGGGCACCATGTAACCCTTCATTGTGCGGTATCTGGGAATCATATCCTTGATAACGCGGGTCAGAACGTGGCCGATGTGAGGTTTGCCGTTGGCTGTGGGCGGGCCGTCATAGAATGTGTAGGTCGGGCAGCCCTTTCTTTCCTCAATGCTCTTCTCGAAAATCTGATTTTCTTTCCAGAAATCAAGCACGGCTTTTTCTCTGGCAACAAAATCGAAATTCGATGAAACCTTTTCGTACATTTTGCATTCCTCCGATTTATTTGAGAATCTTAATTATTTTCTTGATTTTATGCGGCAAAATGACCGCACGAACCGATTATATACTGAAAAAGTATAACACAGGATTTCCGCGATGTCAACATTTACAAAGATTATAATTAATATATAAGTTCTTGCATTATTTGCTTTTCTGTGATATTATAGCCATATATGTAGAATGGCTGATTATTTAATTAGTGGGTGATTGATTTGAAAATTTTGAAAGCTGTTTTGTTTTATTTCTGGCAGTTTACTTATGCGCTTGCGCAAAACATAATCGGGCTTATCATGCTTGCGATTTACAAATCAAAGGGCGCAAAAAGCGAATGGTATCACAACGCGCTGATAACATATATCGATAAAAAGAATTTCGGCGGCGTGTCGCTCGGAATGTTTATTTTTATTAATCAAAAAAGAGAGGGCGACAATCTTCACGACACAAAGATTCACGAATACGGCCACACAGTCCAGTCGCTCATTCTCGGTCCCATATGGCTGTTTGTTATAGCAATTCCGTCAATGATATGGTGCAACACGCCGTATTTTGTTAAATTGCGCAAAGAGAAAAATGTTTCATATTACAGGGCATATTGCGAGGGCTGGTCAAACACCTGCGGCGTTTGGGCAACAAAAGAACGCTTTTTGACCCCCGAGCTCATCAACCGCGGCAGATACGGCAAGCCCATGTATCCCAACAGAAGCAAGCGTAAGGATATTAAGGGCAGAAGGAGAAATAAATGATGGAGAAGAAATATCTCAAAACGAGCGAGCTTCTTTCATTTTCAACCGCAGGTTTCGGCAGAAGCATGATTTACAACCTCATGTCAACATTTCTTCTGATTTTCTATACAGATGCAATGCAGCTTGAGTTCGGTCATGCAGGTGCAATTATTCTCATAACACGTATTTTTGATGCTTTCAACGACCCCGTAATGGGCATTATCGTTGACAAAACAAGAACAAAGTTTGGCAAGCTTCGCCCGTTTCTTCTTGTTTCACCCCCGATGATTCTTGTTTCAACAATTCTTCTTTTCTATGTTCCCAATCTGGGATATAACGGCAGACTTATCTATTCAGCCGCTACATATATTTTGTGGGCGGCATGCTTTACCGTTCAGGACGTTCCGTTCTGGGGAATGAGCGCGGTTGTTTCTCCACTTGAAAATGAAAGGAACAAGCTTCTTTCAACCGCAAGAATTTTCTGCACAATCGGCGGCATTGTTCCCACTCTTCTTGTGGGTGCGTTCACGGATAAGCTTGGCCTTTCAAAGGGCTATCTTATCAGCGCAATTCTTATTTCTGCCGCGGGCACAAGCCTTTCATGGCTTGCATTTTTCGGCACAAAAGAAAGATTTGAGGATAAGAAAGAAAAGGTTACGGTAAAAGAATATTTTGCCGCTTACACCAAAAACAAGCCCCTTATTCTTGTTATCATTTCAAGCATTCTCGGTTCTGCAATGCTTATGGCGCAGACCTCGGGCGCATACCTTGCAAACTATCTTTTCGCCCCTTATAAAGAAAAGTTCCCCGTGCAGACGGTTATGACCGTTGCTATCGGCGCAGGCATGATGGTTGCAATGGTGCTCATGCCCGTGCTTCGCAAAAAAATGTCACTCAAAGCAATCTATATTGCTTCGGCATTTTTCGGCGCGGTTGTTCACCTTATAATGTATTTCCTCGGTTATTCCAATTTCTATCTTTTCCTCGGCATGCTTGTTTTTGCGGGTCTGCCTCTCGGCATTTTCAACGTTATAACCTATGCAATGATTGCAGACAGCGTTGATTACCTTGAATGGAAAACGGGCAGACGCTCTGAAGGTGCATGCTTCGCCTGCCAGACGTTTATCAGCAACCTTACTGCAGGCATTTCGAATTTCATAACCACTCAGGTGCTTGAAGTATTCAACTATGTTCAGCCTGTCAGAGAGCGCGATGCCGCGGGCAAGCTTATTGAAATCGTTCAGAATCAAAGCGTTGAAACCCTTGACGGCATGTTCATAATGGTTACGGTTATTCCTGCGATAAGCCTTGCACTTGCCGCAATACCCATGTTCTTCAATGATTATACAGGCAAGAAGAAAGAGGAAATCCAGAAAGAGCTTGCAGCAAACAGGGAGAGTTTAAATGTCAATGGATAATGAATTTGATGCTTTTTCGGGCGGAGTTTCGCTCGGAGGCTTACGCAGTAAAACCCAAATCAAAATATTAATAACATATCTTGCCAACAGCATAAAAGAGCCTTTGAAATCGTCGCTGATAATCGAAGCTCTTCAAAAGCACGGGCTTGCCAATTATTTTGAAACAACACAGGCTCTTGATGACCTGATTGAAAGCGGCAACCTTTCAACGGCAGACGGATTGATTTATATAACACCGAAAGGTGCCCTTTCCGTTGACGGGCTTGAGCAGGAGCTGCCCAAATCAGTTAAAGAAACCGCCCTTGCAGATGCGCTCAATCTGATGCTTCTTGAAAAGCGTGAGAGTGAAAACACGGTTGACATCAAGAAAGCCGAAAAGGGCTATTATGTAACATTTAAAGTGTTCCACAAGGAAGAGCCTCTCATGGAGCTGACGGTCTATGCCGCCGATTTTGAGCAGGCGGAGCAGCTTAAACAGAATTTTCTTAAAGACCCGTCGCATGTTTATGCCACGGTTGCGGCGTCACTTTTCGTATAGGAGTATTAAAATGCTTGAAAATCTTAAACAGAAAGTTTATGAAGCAAACTTAAAGCTTGTGGAATATAAGCTTGTGCTTTTTACATGGGGCAATGTGTCCGAGATTGACAGAGAGAGCGGTCTTGTTGTTATCAAGCCCTCGGGGGTGGACTATGACAAAATGCGCCCCGAGGATATGGTTGTTATGAATCTTAACGGCGAAAAGGTTGAGGGTGAACTCAATCCGTCGTCGGATACTCCCACTCACCTTGAGCTTTATCGCCGATTTCCCGAGATAGGCGGCGTTGCGCATACACACTCCACTTTTGCGGTTTCGTTTGCGCAGGCAGCGATTGATGTGCCCTGCTACGGCACTACCCATGCGGATTTTGCATACGGCTCTGTGCCCTGCACACGCGACCTGACCAAAGCGGAGATAGAGGGTGAATATGAGCTGAATACGGGCAAGGTTATTGCGGAATGCTTTGAAAAAGGCGGCATCGATTATAACGCCGTGCCCGCGGTGCTTGTTCATTCCCATGGCCCGTTCACATGGGGCAAAAACGGTCTTGAGGCGGCAAAAAACTCCGCAATTCTCGAGGAGGTTTCCAAAATGGCATATCTGAGCAAAATGATGCAGGCACAGCCCGCAAGCGAAGATATATGCAAAAAACATTATTTCAGAAAACACGGTGCAGGCGCATATTACGGACAGAAATGATGCCTTGCAGGAATTAAATCAATAAAACGAAAAGGTGTGATTTTATGGCAAGATGCCCTAAATGCAACCGCAAGCTTCATATTTGGAATGTAAAGGCTGAATGCCCCGACTGTGGGGTTAACATAGCAAACTATGACTGGGAAAACAGGCTTGAGCAGGATTCGATAGAAGCTGAAGCGGCGTTTGCAAAGCTTCACGAAACAATGAGGAGATTCAAGTTTTCGTTTGTCGGCACAAAGCTGAGAATTGCAAGAATACCGATTAGCGTGCTCCCTCTTTTCTCGTTTTTGCTTCCTCTCGGCACTCTTGCGGTTTCAATTCCGTTTTTTGAAAGCACATTTTCGCTTAACGCCATAACAATAGTTATGAATATCCTCAATTTTGATATTTTAAGCATTTTCAAGGCGCCTGCTTCCGATATAATCGGCGATGCGGCTTTGATGTTTATGCTTTCGCTCCTTTTTGTTGTTTTGAGCGCTCTTTCGCTGCTCGTGAGCCTTGTTTTTCTGCTGCTCAACTTCAAGAAGTTCAACAGCAAGGGTCTGTTTGTTACAAATCTCGTTGCAAGCCTCATGATGTTTGCAAGCGCGTTTTGCTTCAACAGCTTATCCTCAATGATGGCAGCAAGCACTCTTTCGGATGCCGTAAGCTGTGCGCCGAGCTGGGGCGTGTTTGTCAGCGGAGCTCTTTTCCTTGCTTCGTCAATAACAAATCTCATTGTTTCGCTTCAGCCTGTTGAAATTCCTCCCGAGGAAAAGAAAGAAGCTGAAAACGAAGCAAAAGAAACAGTTAATGCGTAAGAATCAGCCGTCATGCAATGCATGGCGGCTTTTTGCATATTTTTTGCACGCCCGGAAAAACTATTGCCGTAAAATATAAATCGGAAGGATGTTTTTATGGCAATTACGGGTGGGGAATACGATAAAATGGCAAAGAAGGCTTCGCCTCCGAGCCACAAACTCAAAAACGGTTTTTTTGCCTTTGTCATCGGCGGAGCGATTTGTGCTTTCGGCGAGGGATTGGGAATGATATATCAAAAAATAGGCATAGGTCAGGAAGATATCAAGGCTCTTATTCCGATAACGCTGATTGTTATAACCGCGGTTTTAACCGCTCTCGGCGTTTTTGATAAGATTGCCTATTATGCGGGTGCGGGTACGATAGTACCAATAACGGGCTTTGCAAATTCCATAGTGTCACCCGCAATGGAATATCAGAGCGAGGGCAGAATCCTGGGCACGGGTGCGAATATGTTCAAAATCGCAGGGCCCGTGCTCGTTTACGGCTCCGCCGCCGCCGTAATTTACGGGGTTATTTATTATATTTTCATGAGATGAAAAAGACCCGCTGCGGCGCAATACCATTAAGTTAAGAAATTGGTAAAAGAAGAAAAAGCACTTAACAAAGCGAAAGAAGCTGAGTTAGGTGCATTTTTTCATAATTAAGACACGACAAAAAGACAGACAAAAAGTCTGTCAAAAAAGCTTGTAAAAATA
>JAZSGU010000031.1:0-4817 GCA_045532895.1 Acutalibacteraceae bacterium
CCCCGCTCCACACGGGTTTCAAAACGAATTTTATCTTTGATTGCCGTACCGCTTTTTTCGCTGATAACAACGGCGCATTTTGTGCCGCCGATATCCATGCCGAGGTAATATTTCATTGTGGCACCTCCGATTCAGATAGAAAATGAAGAGTTAAGGCTGTGTTTCGCCATACCCGATAATATAATCGGTCACAGGCGGAGCCTGTCTGAAACTTTTCATTATTCACTTTAACTTTTCATTTTAATAATTATACACATAATTCCTTTTTTAGTCAACAAAGTAATATTACGGCGATTTCAGCGGAAAATAAAGCCGAAAGGGATGATATTATGGCGGTTACATTAATCAGAGCAACCGTTCTGTATGCAATAATCATTTTTCTCATACGCCTTATGGGCAAAAGGCAGATAGGCGAATTACAGCCATCGGAACTGGTTGTTACCATTCTGCTGTCGGAAATCGCGTCAATCCCGATGCAGGATAACAATATACCCATTCTCCACTCAGTTGTAGCTCTGTTTGCGCTTGTTTCATATGAAATTTTAACCTCTGCGGCGGGGCTGAAAAGCTACAAGCTGCGTTCATTTATTCAAGGTCATCCCGTTATAGTTATACGCGACGGAGATATAGACCTGAAAGCGCTCAAAAAGCTGCGAATGACGGTTAACGACCTCATTGCCGCACTTCGTCAAAAGGATGTTTTTGACATTTCGCAGGTATCCTATGCCATTTTTGAAACAAACGGACAAATCAGCGTGCTTTTGAAGCCCGAATATAAAAATTCAACCGCCGCCGACCTTGACATTTACCCCAAGGACTGCGGAATGCCTTTTGCCGTTGTGTGCGACGGAAAAATAATCGAAGATACCGCCGCAGAAGCCGAAATGGAATTGAGCAAAATCAAAAAGCTTGTGATTTCAAGCAAAATTCCGCTTGAAGAAATACTGATTATGACGGTTGATACAGAGGGAATTTCATATATTGCAAGAAAGGATGCGCAGGATTGAAAAGAGTTATTGCGGCTTTTATTCTTTTCTCAACCGCCATTATTTTGGCAGTCTGGTCGGGCATAATCTATCAAAACAAAATGAGTTCGCTTGAACATTCACTTGAAGAGCTTATTTTATGCTCCGAAAACGAAACAACAGAAAGAATTAAACATCAAACAGAAGCCCTTTGCTCGGAATGGGAAAATTCGTCAAAGCTTCTGCATTCGCTGGTTGTGCACGAGGGAATGGACGACTTGGAGGAAACAATAACCTCTCTGCCGCTTATATTGGAGCACTCAACAAAAGAGGAGTTTAAAAGCGCATGCATAGAAGCAATTAATCTTATCAGAAATCTGACTGAATCCGAGAGGCTGAATATCGGTAATATACTATAATTATGTACAATTTGTAAAATCCGTTTTTCGAAATAAAAACTATTGTATTTTAAAATAAAAAATGATAAAATTACAATAAGCTCAAAATAAATCCGATTTGAGCCGATAAGTGAGAGGAGGAGAATTTATGGAATACGCTATGCTTATTTTCTGGATTGTTCTGCTCGTTGTGCTTATTATAGTTGAGGCGGTAACCGCCCAGCTTGTAACCATTTGGTTTGCCGCAGGCGCGGCCGCCGCTTTGGTTGCGGAGCTTTGCGGCTTACAGCAGTGGCTGCAATGGATAATTTTCATCGCGGTTTCCGTTGTTGCCCTCGTTGCAACCCGCCCTCTCGTTAGAAAAGCCACGAAAAAAACAATGCAGCCCACCAATGCGGACCGATGTATCGGGCAGACAGCGGTTGTCACCGAGGATATCGACAACATTGAGGGCAAGGGCAGCGTTCACGTTAACGGCGTAACATGGACCGCCCGTTCAGCCGACGGCACCGTTTTCAAAAAAGACGAGCGCGTAACGGTTGAAAAAATTGACGGCGTAAAGCTTATTGTCAAAGCGCAAAATTAAATTTTATATATGGATTAGGAGGATTTCATTATGGATTTTATCGGCGGCATCATTTTAATTTTTCTCGCAATTTTCCTTATTGTAATTGTTATTTTGAACATCAAGATTGTTCCGCAGTCCAAGGCGTATGTTATTGAAAGGCTCGGAACATACAGCTCAACATGGCAAACGGGTCTTCATGTAAAAATCCCGTTCATTGAAAGAATTTCAAAGCAAGTATCTCTTAAAGAGCAGGTTGTTGACTTCCCGCCCCAGCCCGTTATCACAAAAGATAATGTTACAATGCAGATAGACACGGTCGTTTTCTTCCAGATTACCGACCCCAAGCTTTTCACCTACGGCGTTGAAAGACCCATTTCGGCTATCGAAAATCTGACCGCAACAACCCTGCGTAATATCATCGGCGAAATGGAGCTTGACCATACACTCACTTCAAGAGATATAATCAACGCCAAAATCAGGGGCATTCTTGACGAAGCAACCGACCCTTGGGGCATCAAGGTTAACAGAGTTGAACTGAAAAACATTCTGCCCCCGAAGGAAATTCAGGATGCAATGGAAAAGCAGATGAAGGCAGAGCGTCAGCGCCGCGAAGCCATCCTCACCGCAGAGGGCGAAAAGGCAAGTAAAATCCTTGTTGCAGAGGGTCAGAAGGAAAGCAAGATTCTTGCCGCTGAAGCGGATAAGCAGAGCGCAATTCTTGCCGCAGAAGCTATCAAGGAAGCAAAAATCAGAGAGGCAGAGGGTGAAGCGGAAGCCATCATCAAGGTTGAGGAAGCAAGAGCAAAGGCAATCGAGCTTATCAACCAGGCAGCACCCGGTCAGGGCTATTTGACAATCAAGAGCCTTGAAGCATTTGAAGCAGCGGCGGACGGTCAGGCAACAAAACTCATCATACCCAGCGATTTGCAGGGCATTGCGGGGCTTGCCGCAAGCGCAAAAGAAATCATAAAATAACTTATTTTCAGCCGGCAGAAATCTCTGTCGGCTGTTGCATTTTCAGTAAATAATATTTATTTGTTTTTTGAATTTTTTGTTGAATTTATTTGTATAAAGTGTTACAATGAATTGAAAAGCTTGTTTTCACAGCTTTATTTTTCGGTTAAATATTAATAGCCTTGTAAATTCGGGCTATGTGAAAGGATAATGCTACTATGGAATACAAAATGATTCTCACGCAGGAAGAGCAGGATATTCTCAACGGCTCCAAGGGCGAAGCAATGGCAAAGGTTATGAAAACCCTTGTCCTCTACGGCGAAGCTTTCGGCGCAACAAAGATGGTACCCGTTGAAAGCAAGATGGGTCACCTTGTTACAAGCTTCGGTCTTAAGGTTATGAAACCCGTTTATGACCTTATGGACCAGCTTATTGAAGGCGGCGCACTTTCACAGCAGAAATTCTCCGTTGACCCCAAACCCCTTGACCCCAATGTGCCCGCAAACTTCCTTCAAAAGCTTATTTTCAACAAATTTATGTACAGCATGCAGGACAGCTATGATGCCCAGCTTTCAAAGCTCGGTCTTATCGACAGCAAATCCTACACCTGCACCTGCTATATGGACGAAGTAGGCAATGTTCCCAAGAAGGGCGAGGTTCTTTCATGGGCAGAGTCCTCAGCGGTTGTTTTTGCAAACTCCGTTCTCGGCGCACGCTGCAACAGAAACTCCGGCATCATTGAGCTTTTCGGCTCCATCGTCGGCAGAGTTCCCTATTTCGGTCTTGTTACCGATGAAGGCAGAAAGGCAACATGGATTGTTGAAGTTAAAACAACCAAGAAGCCCGAAGCACAGATTCTCGGCTCCGCAATCGGCATGAAGGGTATGGAAGACGTTCCCTATATCAAGGGTCTTGACAAGTGGATTGGCACAGAGCTTGACGGCGACACCAAGGCATACCTCAAGGATTTCGGCGCAGCTACCGCATCCAACGGCGCAGTTGGCCTTTATCACGTTGAAAACCTCACTCCCGAAGCAGTTGAAATGGGCGAATCCCTTATCGCAGAGGGCGCAAAGGTTTATGTTGTTGACGATGCAGAGCTTGCAAGAGTTCAGGCTAACTACCCCGTTATGTGGAAAAACAAGGATGCAACACCCAAGCTTTGCTTCATCGGCTGCCCCCACCTTTCACATGCACAGCTTATCGAATGGACTGACAACGTTGTTGCAGGCCTTAAAAAGAACGGTCTTAAAAAGGTTTCAATCCCCACCGTTTTCACAGCCGCTCCCGCTGTTGTTGAAGAATTCAACAAAACACCTTATGCAGAAAAGCTTAAGGCAACAGGCGTTATCCTCAGCTACATCTGCCCGCTCATGTATATGAACAATCCTCTCTGCAAGAAGATGCCCGTTATTACATCGTCAAACAAGCTTCGTACATACACCAGCGCAAGATATTATACCGATGCGGAAATACTTACTACGATCACGGGAGGTAAGATCTAATGAAACAGTTCAAAGGAAGAGTAATCACTCCCGGTAAGGTAACTGCAGAAGCAGTTGTTACCAAGGAAGGCTTTAACACTCTTGCATCTCTGCAGATGGCGTTACAGTTTGGCGACAAAGAGGTAAAATGCGGAGACCAGAGCAACAAGGAGCTCTACGGCAAGCCTCTTCTCGGCAAGGCGCTCTGTCTGCCTCAGACTATCGGTTCTACCACCGGCGGACTTGTACTCTACTGCGCTTGCGCAATGGGTAAGAATCCCGCTTGTATGCTTTTCGCAAGCCATATCGCCTCACTTGCTGCTGCGGGAGCAGTTCTTGCAGACGTGTGGGTGGAAGGCGTTACCATGCCTGTTGTGGATTCCCTCGGCGACGAGTTCCTTGACTACGTTAAGGATGGAATGACTGTCACCGTAAACGCAGACGGAAC
>JAZSGU010000064.1:0-1654 GCA_045532895.1 Acutalibacteraceae bacterium
CGCCACTCTAATATATGCAGAAAGGCAAGGGAATGTTATGTCGGCACCGCTTGCGGACAGGCTCCGTCCAAAGAAAATTGAAGATATAATCGGTCAGCCGCATTTGCTCGGCGAGGGTAAGCCTTTGAGAAATATTATTGAATCGGGTGAGCTGCCCAACATGGTGTTTTACGGTCCTCCTGGTGTTGGCAAAACAACTCTTGCAAGCATAATCGCCAAAAAGACAGACCGCCACCTGGTGAAGCTCAACGGAACAACGGCGGGCACAGCCGACATCAAGGAGGTTGTTGCGAAGCTTGATACTTTTATTGCACCCAACGGCATTCTGCTTTATCTCGACGAAATTCAGTATTTCAACAAAAAGCAGCAGCAAACTCTGCTTGAATATATCGAAAACGGCGCGATAACGCTGATAGCTTCCACAACCGAAAATCCCTATTTTTATGTTTACAGCGCAATTCTCAGCCGCTCCACGGTGTTTGAATTCAAAAGCGTAACGCCATCCGAGGCGGAAAAGGCGGTTAAGCGTGCGTTTGATTTTATGGCGCAGGACAGGGGCGAGGAATATTCCGTTGAAAACGGTGTTTATTCTCACATTGCAACCGCAAGTGCGGGCGATGTGCGCAAGGCGATAAACAGCGTTGAGCTTTGCGTACTTTCAGCTAACGGCGAAAACGGCAAAAAGCTTATCACTCTTGAAAATGCAAAATCCCTGACGCAGAAAAGTGCAATGAGATATGATAAGGACGGAGATGAGCATTATGACATAATTTCGGCTTATCAGAAGTCTATGCGCGGGTCAGACCCCGATGCCGCCGTGCATTATCTTGCAAGGCTGCTTGAAGCGGGCGATTTGCCCTCGGCTTGCAGACGGCTTCTGGTCTGCGCGTGCGAGGATGTCGGTCTTGCATACCCGCAGATAATTCCAATCGTTAAAGCGGCGGTGGATTCTGCAATGATGCTCGGTTTGCCCGAGGCGAGAATACCTCTTGCCGATGCGGTTGTGCTTGTTGCCACAAGTCCGAAATCAAACACGGCATACGGTGCAATTAACTCCGCGATGGCGGATGTTTCCGCAGGCAGGACGGGACCTGTGCCCCGTCAGCTTCAAAACATGCACTATGACGGCGAGGATAACCCCAACAAGGGTCAGTTTTATAAATATGCTCACGATTTTCCGGGCCATTGGGTTGACCAGCAGTATCTGCCCGATGCCATAAAACATAAGAAATATTATGAATTCGGCGACAATAAAAACGAGCAGGCAGCAAAGGAATATTGGGCAAGAATCAAAAAGAAATAAAAAGTGATAAAGGCTGTGTCCGGCGGACACAGCCTTTATCACTATGGAGGATTTTGAGCGGCAAACTCACTGTTTGCCGAGAAGTATTCTTATTTGTTAAGGAGCTTTGCTCTTATTTTGCGGGTGGATTTTGCGAGCTTCTGTGCTGCATTGACCGCCTTGAAGCCAATTTTATCGATTATCAAATCCGCTTCACCCATGAGCTCCATGTAATCGTTGCAGAAGCCCTTTTTGAATTTGAATATGCCGTGCAGAGGATTATCCTCGTCGGGGTAGCCGCCGCGGAAGTCATAATATTTGCAACCGCTTTCCATTGCCCATTTAATCATCTCCCATTGCACGAGATAGTTG
>JAZSGU010000201.1:0-13760 GCA_045532895.1 Acutalibacteraceae bacterium
GAGGTTATGTATTCAAAGCTCAAGGGCGGCGGAGTTTCGTATGATGTTGTTATTCCGTCAGACTATATGATTGAAAGAATGATTGCCGAGGATATGCTTCAGCCAATCGATTTTTCAAACATTCCCAACTACAAATACATACCCGAAAAATATAAAAACCTTGCGCATGACCCTGAAAATGCTTATTCTGTTCCGTATACGGTCGGCATGGTCGGTCTTATCTACAACACATCAATGATTGACGAGGTGCCTGAAAGCTGGACTGCTTTGTGGGACGAAAAATATACCGGCAGCATTTTGATGATTAACAATCCGCGTGATGCTTTTGCCATTGCTCAAAGCATTCTCGGCATGGATTATAACAACGAATCTCCCGCGGCTTGGCGAGTAGCCGCAGAGCTTTTGAAAGAGCAAAAAAATGTTTCGCCCGCTTATGTTAATGACGAAATTTTTCTAAAAATGGAATCGGGCGAGGCGGCGCTTGCTCCCTATTTTGCAGGCGATTACCTGACCATGTATGACAACAACCCCGACCTTGCTCTTGTTTATCCGAAAGAGGGCGTTAACTTCTTCGTTGATGCCGCTTGTGTTCTTAAGGATGCAAAAAACAAGCTTGCGGCGGAGCTTTATATAAACTTCCTTCTGGAGCCCGAGATTGCTCTTGCAAACGCCGAATATATCTGCTATGCAAGTCCTCATACAGAAGTTTACACTAACCCCGAGTATTCTTTCTATCAGGACGAAATTCTTTATCCCGAAGAAGGAAAGTTTAAAACACAGCTTTTCCTTAATCTTGACCCCGAAATTCTTTCTCTTATGAGCACATTGTGGGACGATGTCAAGAACCATGTTCCGTCGCCGGGTGCAGGCAATTCAGCGTTTTTCTTTGGCGGAGATGATGATATGCAGGTTGTTGATGACGGCGAGGAAATGACCCCGGAGGCAAAAAAATATGCCTTATATATCGGAATTTTTGCAGCAGTATGTGCCGCATATATAATTTCCAGATATGCAAGGAAGAAGTACAGAGAAAAAGTTTAGAATGAAAGAATCTAAATAAAAAACGAAGCGGCTTGCAAAGGTGAAAACCAATGCAAGCCGCTCTTTGTTGTTTTAGAACGGATTTATAAGTCTGTCGAGAGTGATGGGGTTATAGCCCAATGCAAAATACTTGAAAATCCAGATGATGGGATTGAGCCTGAAGAATGCAACGTCAACAACGGTTACAAGACCGCGAAGGAAGGTTGAAATATCATGTGTTTCGGGAACATCAACCTCAGGGAATTCTTCGCCCTCAACGTTAAGAACAAGGGGCTGTGAATAGCAGATGCCGTTGTCGCCCGAAAGATAGAATCTTACATACATATAGGGCTCTGCAAGAAATTCATCATTGTGAAGGTCAAGTGTTGCGGAGCCGTCAGCAATGCTTTCTCTCTTGATAACCTCGCCGTTTGAAACCCATGTGATAATGTTAGCGTTTACGCCCTCAACGGTGATTGTGTCGGCATCCTGGTCAACGCTCATTCTTGTAACGTTGGGTGTGTTGTCAAGCCAATATGCCTTTGTGTCATAAACATCCTGCTCAACAAAGCCGGGCATTTCTTCCATGCCGTTAAGCTCAACGCCGTTTGAAAAGTGAGAAATTGAGAAGAACTGACCTTTTTCAAGGCATTTGCGGAATGCATCAAGCGTAAGCTCGGGCATCCAGCTCATTGTGTATGCATCATTAACCGCTGTTTCATTGTGAGAATCCGCAAAGGTGTTGCCCCAAGGAACAACGCCGTTGGGAATAGTCTTTTGAAGAACCTGGTCATAGAGGATTCTGTCGCAGCGTGTGTGAGCATCGGTTGCGCTGTTGATGCCCATGCCGAGCGATGAGCCTGCGTTATCAATGAAAAGCCTTGCAAATTTGTTGGCGTAGTAGTCATCAACCTTTTGGCCAACGTAGTTTTCGGAATCCTTGTCGGTATAAACATATTCGCCGACATGTGAGAGGAAGGATATACCGCCTGCTTCCTTAACGCCCTTTGAGGGTGTTTCGTAGTCACCGAAAACGCCTGCAAGACCCTGACCGTATTCAGCCCAATATCCCGTCAAATGGCAGTCGGCAACGGGTGTTGCCATGTTAAGCTCAATGCCGAGAGGCACGTCAAGCATGCCGTTGGTGCTTGTGCGGGTAAGAGTGTCGCCCGCGGAGGTGACAAAGCTTCTTTCGGGGTGAGTGCCGTTAAGATATGCCTTATATTCATCCTCGGGGATGGGAACAATGTCAGCCATTTTTGTGCGTTCTTTTTTGATAAGTCGCATAAGGGGAACTGTTTCGGGAACAACGTTCCAGCCTCTGTTGAGTGTGCCGTGGTCTGTGAGAGCAACAATCTCAAAGTCAAGAGCATAGTGCATTTCGCAGAATTCCTCAATCGTGAGGAAGCCGTCGCTGGCGGTTGTGTGGCAGTGAAGCTGGGTTTTGTAATCCTCCCATGCATCCCAGTCGATTCCCTCATAAGGGTTATCGATTATGTAGTTTTTCTGCGTTTCTGCCTCAGTGGCAAAAACGGGTGATGCGCCGAAAATCATTGTTGCGGCAAGCAGCAATGCAAGCATTTTCTTTGCGGTTTTCATTAAATCATCTCCCAAATTTTTTTTGGAAACCATTGTTAACATTATAACAAATATATTAAAAGCAGGTCAACTGTCATTTTGCAAAAAAGAAAGGGCAAAGATTTGTTATCTTTGCCCATACATTATTTTATTGTTTTGCTCCGCCGTCAAACATTTCAAGAGTTTTAACCGTTGCGGCAAAGCAGTTTGCAAGACCTGCTTCGTTCATGTTTGTGTAGGTGTCAAGCCTTGTGTGATAATAGCGTTCAAGCTTATGGTTGAGTCCCGTAATGCCTGCCGAGCGGAAGCCGCCCTGAGCAAAGCCTGCGGAGTCCGTTGCGCCGCCGAGGGGAGGAACCATTCCTTTTTGGCAGGGGATTCCGATTTCTTTGGCTGCTTCCATAAACAGGTCGCATGCATCCTTGTCAGCCTTTACTGTGCCGTTAAGGTCGCGGTAGTTTACCATAAGATATTTCGGCTCGTTGATTGTGTCGAATGAATAAATAAATGTGGGAACATCCTTGAAGTCGTTTTTGTGAGCTTCAGCCCATGCCTTTGCACCGCGCAGACCAATCTCCTCAGAGCCGGTAAGAACAACGCCGATTTCGGTGTTTTCAAGCTCGATGCCTGCATCCTTGAGGTATTTGAGAACGGCAATGCCCATGTAGCAGCCTGAAAGGTTGTCGTTTGCGCCGTCAACAACGCGCTTGTAGTTGACCATGAAGAAAAGACCGATTGAGAACGGAAGAGTGAGAAGCCCCCAAAGACCTGCTTTAACAAGCGGGTCGGATGTGTCGGGCATGCCAAAAGTAATGCCGTTTTTGGCAACATAGATAATTGAAAGAACAAGATAAAAAAGAGCCGCACCGATAACGATAATTGCGTGGCCCTCAAAGCCGACACCGCCCAAAGCGTAGTTAACGGGCCATTCCCATGTTGCGTCGGGGTGACCGTTGAAAACGATTCTTCTCTTTGTTTCGCCCGAGCACTTTTTGATTGCCGTAACGTTGTGGCTTGTTTTCTTGGGGAAGATGGGGTCAAGGAGTTTCTTATAAACGCCGAACTGGATAAGAACGATTGCAAAGCCCGCAATAAGCAGCGGAATGGAAATGATGGGAGCAAAGGGGAAGAGAATTGCGCCGAGGATTGCAAAGGTTACCGTGAAATAAATCCAGCCGTAGAAAGCGCGGGGAGCAACCTCGTAGCCCTCAACCTTAACATCCTCACAGCCGCAGTCCTTTTTAAGAACCTCTGCCATATATTCGCAGGATTTTTTTTCGCCCTCCGAACCGGGGTCGCGTTTTCCGCAGGTTTTAATAACATGAGTAATCTCATCAACTATGTATTTTGCCGCGGACTCTTTTTGGTTGATAATTTTCTTTAAATCCATAATATCTCTCCTTTTTGCGAGTATATTTCTATTTTATCATTTGCCCAAGAATTGTCAACAATAAAAAAGCAAAAATGTTACATTTGTAACATTTTTGCTTTTTTTCTGTATCATATTAGTTCAATATCAGCATAAACGGCGTTGTGGTCGGAATAGAATTGGCCGTTTATCATTTTGTTCACAACCTTGAAGCTGAGGGGTTTGATTGTTGCTTCGTCAACAAAAACAAAATCGATAATTTCGTGAATTTTTTCAGGCATAAATCCGTGGAAGGTGTAGCAGTCATCTGTGTCGGAGGCAATTTTGCGGGCATCTGCCATGTTGCCGCTGACCATGGTGTTATAGCAGTCAGAATCCTGATAAACATTGAAATCGCCGGTGCAGACAACGGGCACTCCGCCAAATGAAGCCGCCTTTTGCTGAATCATTTTAACGCCCTCAATTCTTGCAATCTCGCCCACATGGTCAAGGTGAGTGTTAAAGTGAACATATGCCTTGCCGTTTTCTTTATCTGTAAGCTTAACAAAGGAAGCCACGCGAATGCAAGCGGCGTCCCAGCCCTTGCCGGGCTTTTCGGGTGTTTCGGAAAGCCAAAAGTTGCCGCTTTCGCTTGCGGTGAATTTATCTTTTTTATAGAAAACAGCAGAAAACTCACCTTTTTTCTTGCCGTCATCTCTGCCGATGCCAACATAATCATATTCGGGCAGATTTTTTATAAGTTTTTTCATCCATCCCCAATGCGCTTCCTGCACGCCGAATGAATCGGGGTTAACCTCGCGGATAATCTTATAAACAAGAGGGGCTCTTTTCTGCCATTTTCTGTGTTTTCTGCCCGCACAAAGCAGGTTGAATGACATTACTCTGTACATCAGTTGCTACCTCCGTTGAAAAGAGTCATATCAACGATAATGGGGAAGTGATCAGAAGCCAAAATGTGTCTGACCGTGTCGGAATCGATAGTGCTGGATTTAACCGAAGAAACATAGCCGTTAACAAAAACATAGTCAATGGGTTTTGTGCTTGTCATTACAACATGATAGCCGTGATATGTTGCGTGGTCGTCATATTCCTCGGCAAGATATTTTGTGTCCTTAAGTCCGCAGGAAATAACATTATTATAATTGCCGCATCCCTCGCTGAAATTGAAATCGCCTGTCAAAACAACGGGAATATCGGGAGCGATTTCGGCAATCTTTGCGGTGATAAGGGCAACGGATTCTGCCTGCGCCGTGCCGCCTACATGGTCAAGATGTGTGTTGAAATGGGCGTATGTAAAGCCTGTTTCTTTGTTTTTGAGAATAGCCCATGAAGTGATTCTCTCGCAAGCGGCATCCCAACCGAAAGAGGGCTTATCGGGAGTTTCGGAAAGCCAGAAATGGCCGCTGTCAACGAGTGTGTATTTATCTTTAAGATAGAAAATTGCACTTGCTTCGCCTTTTTCAATGCCGTCCTCTCTGTATTTTTCGATGTGAGCATAGTCGGCAAGCTCTGCGGCAACGCCCTCAACCCATTTTTTGTCAGCTTCCTGCAAGCCAAAGGAATCGGGTGTATACTCTTTTATTTCATCGGCGATGAGCGGAATTCTCTTTTCGACTGCCCTTAAGCCGTCGCCGCTTATCTTCACATTATATGTAATGATTCTGACATCCTGCGTTAAGGCTTCCTGCGCAATGGCGTTGGGGTTAACATTGACAAGTGGCAGCGTGGGCTTGATTTCTTCAGCAGGGGTCTGAGTGCCGAACATTGCGATAACAGAAACGAAAAACGCAACAATTTTTTGCATTATTTTGAAATACATTTTTATTTCTCCTTTATCCGTTGATAAGTGTCATTTCAGAAATCACGGGGTGGTGGTCGGAAGGATAAATGCCGTTAATTTTTTCGGAGTCAACCGTGTAGCTTTCAACCGACTTCGCAAAATCATTCACAAAAATAAAGTCAATCGGAAGTTCCTTTGTCAGCAGGTCGGAATATCCGTGATAGGTTGTGCCGCCAACCGCGGATGCGGCAATCTTCTTTGTGTCTCTCAAACCGCTTTCAAGCACGCGGTTATACATATCGGTTTCTTCGTTGTCATTAAGGTCGCCCGAGAAAACAACGGGAATATTCGGAGCAATTTCCGCTATCTTTGCGGTAACAACCGCAACGGATTCGCTTCTTGCAATAACGCCCATGTGGTCAAAGTGAGCGTTGAAATGCGCATATGTAAATCCCGTTTGCTTATCTTTAAGCACGGCGTAGGTGCAGATTCTCTTGAACATTGCATCCCATGCCTTTGAAGCCTTTTCCGGAGTTTTTGAAAGCCAGAATGTGCCAGAATCAACAAGCTCATACTTGTCTTTCTTATAGAAAACGGGGCTTGCCTCGCCGCCGCCGTTATCGGAATCTCTGCCGATGCCGACATGGGCATATTCGGTCAGCTCTGCGGGCAGTCTTTCCATCCAGCCCTCGTCGGCTTCCTGAAGTCCGAAAGAATCGGGGCTGTATTTTCTTATGTTTGAAACAACCTCGTCTGTTCTGTTTTCGGGCGATTTTTCACCCGAGCCCTTAATGTAAACGTTATAGCTCATAACTGTTACAGCCTGTGTTTTATTTGCTTCGGGCAGGGCTTCGGGGTTAACCTGCGCCACGGGGGTGGGGGTGTAAAACAGCGAAAGTATCGCCGTTACAAGAGCAAAAAAAGCTGAAATAATTTTGTCAATCATTTTTATTCCTCCTATTTTATAAATTCGGTCAAAGCCGAAATATCAAGCTTATCGAGGTTTTCGGCTGTGGAGATGACGTCATAAATATCCTTGCACATCTTAATTATTCCGCCCGTTTCATTGCTTTCGGCGTTGAGTACTATTATCGGGTCGTGAACACTCAAGCGAACAAGGAACCAGCCGTTGCCGCAGGATTTGTCAGCATTGATTCTGATACCTTCGTGGTTATCCTCTGCGGCGCACCAACCGTCATTTTCCGTTGCCGCTTTTTCAAAAAGAGAAATGATTTTTTCGCCCTCGGGATGGAAATCGTCACAGAGGATTTTGAATCGAAGCTCTTTTTCCTCGACGGGTTCACGCAGGTTTTCAATCAGATTGTCAAGGCTTTTGCCCTCTTTTGCAAGAGCTGCCGCCTCAATAATGAGCTTTGTTATGAGATATGCGCCGTCATCAAGATAATAGTTTTCCGCAAATGCAGCGTGACCGGAGGTTTCCATTGCAAGCGGGCACTTAGTGCCGCTTTTTTCAAGCTCAATCTGCTTGTTGATAACGTTGCGGTAGCCGCGCTTAAAGCGCAGGTGAGTGCCGCCGTTTTGCTTAATAAATTCCGCAAGCCCGTCAGAGGTTACGCTGTCGGTAACGATAGTTGAATTCGGGCAGCCTTTGAGCGCAATTTTTGAAGCGAGGGCAACAAGTCTGTTTCGGTTAATTTCAAATCCGCCCTTGCCGACACATGCCGCTCTGTCAACATCGGTGTCAAATATAACGCCGAAATCGGCATTTGCCTCAACAGCCGCCTTTGAAACGCATTCCATGGCGGCGGCATTTTCGGGGTTGGGTGCATGGTTGGGGAAGCTGCCGTCAGGGTCAAGGTAAAGACTTCCGCGTACATCTGCACCAAGAGGAGCGAGCACATTTTTTGCGTAAAATCCGCCAACTCCGTTGCCCGCATCAACAACAATTTTCATGCCCGAAAGCGGATGGTTTCTGTCGTTTTTATCGTCAACACCCTCAATTATCATTTCGCGCAGGATTTCGGAATAACGCTTCATGAAATCGCAGGGAATGCATTCGCCGTTTTCCGCGCCGAGAGCATCTTCGGTTGCGCCTGCGTTTTTTAGAATTTTCGCGATATCGGAGCCGTCGAGTCCGCCGTCACGGGTAAAAAATTTAAGCCCATTTCTGTCTTTTGGGTGGTGGCTTGCGGTTATCTGCACAGCGCCGTCGCACAAAAGCTCAACGGTTGTCATAAACATCGCGGGGGTTGATGAAAGACCGCAGTCAAAAACCCTTGCGCCGTTTGAAACGAGAGCCTTTATAACCGCGTTTTTTATTCTTTCTGCGGAAAGTCGGCTGTCATGCCCCACGGAAACACACACGTTTTCTTTGCCCGTTCTGTTTTTGAGCCATGCCAGAAATGCCGCCGAAGCCCTCATAACCATTTCGTCGCTCATATAAAGAGAATTTGACTCGTCACCGAGCGCATAACCGCGGATATCGCTGCCGCTTTTGAATTTTGAATAATCCATATTACTCCTCCTTAGAGAAATATTCATCTGAAACATTGAGCAGGAATTGATACATGGGAGTATAGGCCTTATAGGTTTCACGCATTATTTCAATAATCGTTTCGTCTTTAAGGTCGTCAAGATTGTCGGAATATTTTATAAAACCTACATCTTTGAGATTGTAATATGCCTCAAGACCGTCGGGACATCCGGGAAAAGGTCTTTTGTAGCTGTTTTTAAACATAACGGAGCCGTTTTTTTCGCATTTTTGAGCAGCCTTTTTAAACTCTTCGGGATTTTCGCGCAGAGCCTTGCGGAAAGTTTCCAAAAGACCGGGCTCATCGCCGTAAAAGCCCACTCCGAGCGAATAGCCAACGGGAGTAACCTCAAACCACATGCAGGGGTATCCGCGCCACTCGTGCTTGGGGCGCATGAACATTATCCACATGTTTTCGCGATAAAGGGATTTATCCTTGGTGTATCGTGTATCTCTGCGCACTCTCGACACCATTTTTGTCGGTATTGTGTTAAGCATCGGGTCAACAGAAAGAAGTTCCTCGCCGATGATTCCCGCAAGCTGGCGCATGGGCACCGTTACCGTGCTTTTTATAATTTCTTTATTCTCTTCATAATATGCTTTGGAGTTTCTGAAGCGGTTATCCGCAAGCCTGAATAAATCGTCGCGGGTAATGCCTTTATATTCCATAATTAAAGCAACCCCTTCTGATAAAGTCTTTCTGCGGCAAGCATTATTGCCGCTTTTGCGGAGTGGAAGTTGATTCCGCCCTGCATCCAAACAGCAAACGGCTCACGCAGGGGAGCATCCGCCGAAAGCTCGATTGATGAGCCGAGAATGAACGCACCCGCCGCCATGATAACCTTGCTGTCATAGCCGGGCATATCCCACGGCTCGGGCGAAACATATGAATCAATCGGAGCGCCGCTCTGGATTCCGCGGCAGTATTCAACAAGCTTTTCGGGGGTTTTAAGGCAGAGAGCCTGAATAATGTCATGCCTGCTTTCGGAGCTTGAAGGAGTAACCTCAAAGCCGAAGTTTTCAAACATTGCGGCGGCAAAAACAGCCGCTTTGAGTGATTCGCCAACAACATGCGGAGCATGGAAAACGCCCATAAACATGTTGCGGTTTTCGCCGAGTGTGCAGCCGACTTCCTTGCCCAACCCGGGGGTTGTTGCTCTGTAGGCGCAAAGCTCAACAAGGTCGCTTCTGCCCGCTATGTAGCCGCCCGTTCTTGCGATTGAGCCGCCCGCATTTTTTATCAGAGAGCCCGCCATGAGGTCAGCGCCGACCTCGGTGGGCTCTGTTTTTTCAACAAATTCGCCGTAGCAGTTGTCAACCATAACAACCGCATCGCATTTGGAGTGGACAAGCGCCGCAATCTCACCGATTTCCTTAACGGAAAGGCTGGGTCGCAGGCTGTAGCCTCTCGAACGCTGAATATAAACCATTTTTGGCTTCATCTCGAGAGCTTTTTCAATCGCTTCAAGGTCAGGTCTGCCGTCTTTGTCGAGGTCAACCTGCGCATAATTAACGCCGAAATCCTTGAGCGAGCCCATGCCGTCTCCGCTTATTCCGATAACGCTGTGGATTGTGTCGTAGGGCGTGCCCGTAACGCAGAGCATAGTGTCGCCCGGGCGCAAAACGCCGTAAAGCGCAACCGCAAGTGTGTGGGTGCCGCAGGTGAAGCTGTGGCGGACTATAGCATCATCCGCGCCGAAAATTTCGGCATAGATTCTGTCAAGCTTTTCTCTGCCCGTGTCGCCGTAGCCGTAGCCCGTTGAGCCCGCAAAATCAGTTTCACTCACTCTGTTTTTGATGAACGATGCAAGCACCTTTTGCTGGTTATATTCGGTTATATCTTCAATTTCATCGAATTTTGCCTTTGCCTTAATCAAAGCGTCATCGCTTGCTGCCTTGATTTTTTCGCTTATCTCAAAAAAACTATTCATTTTCCTTACCTTTTATAAATTCTGTTTAATGATTTAAAAAATTCTCTGTCGGCGTTCATGAGCTGTTCTTTTGTTACTCTGTAGCTCCAGTTGCCTTTTGCAACGCCGGGTGTGTTTATTCTTGTGTCGGAGCCGTACATCAGGAAATCCTGAACAGGGATTATCGCAAGGTCGCTTACGCTTGCGAATATCGCTCTTAAGAACAGCGGGCTTGCGCCGCCCCAGTCACCGCCGCCGAAGCCGCAGTAATCGAGCGCCCTTTTCCTTGTTGCATCGTCGCTTTCCCAAAGGAAGCCGAAGATTGTGTTATTATCGTGCGTTCCCGAATATGCAACCGAGTTTTTGATATAGTTATGCGGCATATGGATGCTGTTGCCGTCGTCGAGGAAGCCGAATTGGAAAACGCGCATTCCGGGGAAGCCGCTTTCTTCAACAAGCTCACGAACCTCGTCGGTTATATCGCCCAAATCCTCGGCAATAATCAGCTTATCCTCGTGACCCGCCTTGATTGCGTTAACAAAATCCATGCCGGGTCCCTTGAGCCATTTGCCGTTTCGCGCCGTTGTTTCGCTTGCATCAACCGCCCAATATGCTTCAATCGCTCTGAAATGGTCGATTCTCACGCCGTCAAACATGGCAAGAGCATGGTCGATGCGTTCTCTCCACCACTTGAAGCCGTCTTTCTTCATTTCGTTCCAATCATAAAGCGGATTGCCCCAAAGCTGACCGTCCTCGGCAAAATAATCGGGCGGAACGCCCGCAACCATTGAGGGATAGCCCTTTTCGTCAATGTCAAAAAGCGAACGGTTTTCCCAAACATCACAGCTGTCGTCCGAAACATAAATGGGGATATCTCCGATTATGCTCACGCCCTTTGAGTTGGCATATTTTTTGATTTTTGCCCATTGAGTGAAAAATTCATACTGGATGAACTGCCATGTGCCGAGTGTTTCAAGGTCGGTTATTTCTTCGCTTTCCCACTCCTGCCAAGGCTTTTGTCCGTTTTGCTCTCGGAGTGTCATAAAGCGGCAGAATGCCTCGATTCGCGGATGAGATTCAATAAATTCTTTAACCTCATTTTGGCTTTTTGAGTTGCCGTATGCTTTTTTCAAAAGAGCCATGCGCTCCTTTGAAAGCCTTTCAAATTCGCAGGAATAGGGAGTTTGCTGTCTGCATGCTTCAAGGTCATCCTTTGAAATAAGCCCGTCCTCAAAAAGCTTTTCGGGGTCGATAAAATAAGGATTTCCGCCGAATGCGGAAAAGGATTTGTAGGGGGAGCTGTATTCGTCGGTTACGGTGAAAGGCAAAACCTGCCACACGGAAAAACCGCACTCAACCAAAAAATCTATAAATTCAAACGCATTCTTTCCGAATGTGCCTATCGAATAATCGCCGTAAAGAGAGGAAACATGCATTAAAATTCCACTTTGTCTTTTCATAAAAACACCTTTCTTTTTATTTTGTTAATTATAACACACAAGGTAATAAAGATAAAGTAATTTTTAAAAAAACTTGATATTTCTGCGCGCAGAGTTTAAAATGGAATAAAACAATCATTTCGGAGGATGTTATGTCAAAATCTGTTGAATATTTTGAAAACCTGCAAAAGATTATTTCCCGTGTTGCAACGGAGCAGCTTGACAATATAGAAAAGGCGGCTCGTGCGGTTGCCGATACGCTTGAAAGCGGCGGCAGGGTGCACGCGTTCGGCACGGGCCATTCCCACATGCTCGCCGAGGAGATTTTTTACCGCGCAGGCGGTCTTGTGAACGTTAATCCCATTCTTGAAACCTCACTGATGCTTCACGAAAGCGCTGCAAAGAGCACGGAGCTTGAAAGGCTGGAGGGTTACGGCGAAATCCTTTTTGACCACCACTCAATAAGCAACAAAGATATTCTGTTTTTATTCTCCAATTCCGGCAGAAACGGCGTTGCGATTGACCTTGCTCTGATTGCAGGCGAGAGGGGAGTTAAAACAGTTGTTATAACCAACATGGAGCACACCATGCAGGGCGCATCAAGGCATTCAAGCGGCAAAAAGCTGTTTGAAGCTGCCGATATTGTGATTGATAACTGCGGCTGTCACGGCGATGCTTCAATCAGAATTGACGAAATCAACAGAAGCGTTGCGCCCACCTCAACCGCTGCGGGTGCCGCAATTTTGAATGCGATTGAAGCACGAGCGGTTGAAATTATGGTTTCGGAGGGCTTTACGCCCGAGGTTTTCTCCAGCAGCAATGTTGACGGCGGTGACGAAATCAACAACGCCTATATTGCTAAATATAAAAAGGAGATTAAGTCGTTATGATTTATCCCGCTTTTCAAAAAACAAAGATAATCGAATGGATTGACTTTTCACCCGCAAAGGCTGAGACAAGCGGCTTTGACTGCGATTATGCGTACGAAATGCTTGAAAACAGTCTGAACTGTAAAGGCGACACGCTTTACATTGATATTATAAAAGAGAATACCCGCCGATTGGAGTATATCGAAGAATCTCGCAAAATAAGCGGTGAAAAATATATAATTGTCTGTGAAAAATGCTCTGACGGATTAAGAATTACCCTTACGGTTTCGTGTCGCATGGGTCTTTTAAGAGCGGTCAACCGCGTTATTACAATGATAAAGGATAAAAAGTTCTTTATCGGCGAGGCAGAGGACTATCCGCTGTTTGCAAAGCGCGGTTATATCGAGGGGTTTTACGGCAAGCCATGGAGCCACGAAAACCGCAGAATGATGCTGGAGCTTATGTCATTTTACGGCATGAACACATATTATTATGCCCCGAAAGATGACCCGTATCACCGCGACAGATGGTTTGAGCTCTATCCCAAGCAGGATTTGCTGGCTCTTTCCGAGCTTTCCGCGCTCTGCGAAGAAAAATTCATGGATTTCAATTTTTGCATTGCGCCCGGTTTGAGCATGAAATATTCCTCAGAAGAGGATTTTCGCAAGCTTGCGCGCAAGGCGGAGCAGCTTTACGGAATCGGCATACGCAATTTCGGGCTTTTGGTGGATGATATACCCGAGGATTTGTGGTTTGAAGAGGATAAAGCTGCTTTTGGCGGTGAGGCAGTCAATGCTCATATCCACCTTGTGAATAAATTCAATGATTTTCTCAAGAATGTTGACTCACGATGCAGGCTGACCGTTTGCCCACTTCAATATCACGGCACGGGCAACGAGTATTATATTTCCAAGCTCGGTCAGGGGATAGGCGCTGATATCAGCATTTTCTGGACGGGCAAAAATATTTGCTCACAGGAGCTTACCGTGCGTGAAGCGGTTATTTTTGAAAATGCAACCAACCACAAGCCGCTATATTGGGATAACTTCCCCGTCAACGATGCGGAGATGCAGAACGAGATGCATATCGGCTATTTAAGCGGCAGGGATGCGGATTTATACCGCTATTCCGAGGGCATAATTTCCAACACAATGGAATTTGCTCTGTCAAGCAGAATACCTTTACTGACTGTCTGCGACTACCTTTGGAATCCGCTTGCCTATAACGGCTTTGAATCTTGGCATAAGGCGTGCGAAATTGTGCTCGGAACGGATAAAAACATCTATATGCCGTTTTTGGACAAC
>JAZSGU010000187.1:0-21229 GCA_045532895.1 Acutalibacteraceae bacterium
GGGATTTTTGTTGCGGCGGATTTAATTAAATTAATCTGCGCATCGTTAAGCCCCGTTGTTGAAATAACGGCAGGGATTGCATTTGCAACCGCAAATTCTAGCAGACCCGCAAGAGCGGCGGGGTTTGAAAAATCAATTATAACATCGGTTTTTCGGATGATTTCATCAGTAACAAGCGATGGCGAAGCGAAAACGGGGTATCCGTATCTTGCCTCGTCAAAAACATCAACGCCGACCGTGATTTCACAGCCTTCTGTTTCGGCAACGCTCAAAGTTACCGCTCTGCCCATTTTTCCGTTGCAGCCGCTTAATAAAATTCCTGCCATTTTAAATACCTCTGAATTTATCAGTCAACAAGACCGTAGTTTGCAAGTGTTTTGCGAAGAGCTTCCTTTGCGGGCTCTGTCATTTTGTAAAGGGGAAGTCTGCAATCGCCTACATTCATGCCCATCATGTTCATTGCTTCCTTAACGGGGATGGGGTTAACATCGCAAAAAAGAGCGTTACAAAGAGCAAGATATTCAAGCTGAAGTCTTGCGCTTTCCTGATAATCGCCCTCAAGGAACTTTGCGGGGATGTTGTGTGCAATTTCGGGAACAATGTTCGAAAGCACGGAAATTGAACCCTTTCCGCCGAGAGCCATAAGAGAAGTAACCTGGTCGTCATTGCCCGAATATACGGAGAAGTCTTTGCCGCAAAGAGAAATTGTTTTTGCAACGGAGGAAATATCACCGTTAGCTTCTTTTGTGCCGACAATTCTCTTATGGTGAGAAAGCTCGAAATATGTTTCGGGCTGGATGTTAACACCTGTTCTTGAGGGAACATTATAGAGAATGACAGGCACGCTTACTCTTTCTGCAATGTAGCTGAAGTGCTGAACAAGGCCTCTCTGTGAGGTTTTGTTGTAGTATGGAGTAACGGAAAGGAGCGCATCAACTCCTGCCTTTTCCGCTTCGTTGGAAAGTTTAACGGCGTAGTTAGTGTCATTGCTGCCCGTGCCGGCAATAACGGGGATTCTTTTGTTAACAACATCAACCGTGAACTTTATTGCGTTTGAATGCTCCTCGTGGTCAAGAGTTGAGCCTTCGCCCGTAGTGCCGCAGATGATAATTGCATCTGTTTTATTTGCAATTTGAAATTCAAGAAGTTCAGCAAGCTTATCGTAATTAATTTTGTTATCTTCTGTGAACGGGGTGACAATGGCGACGCCCGCTCCGGTGAAAACAGTTTCTTTCATAATCTGCTCCTTCAAATATTAAAACTTGGAATCAATGTAGCCCTGTGCGCAAAGCTGCTCAGCCATAAGAACAGCGCCGCCTGCAGCACCTCTTAATGTGTTGTGTGAAAGGCAAACAAATTTATAGTCGAACTGTGTGTCTTCTCTTAAACGTCCGATGGAAACCGCCATGCCGTTTTCGAGGTTTCTGTGAAGCTTTGTCTGGGGCATGTTGTCCTCTTCAAAATAGTTGAGGAACTGTTTGGGCGCGCTGGGAAGCTCCGCCTCCTGAGGATAGCCCTTAAAGTTTTTCCAGATTTCCTTCATTTCATCCATGGAGGGCTTGTTCTCAAATCTTACAAAAACTGCTGCCATGTGGCCGTCGGAAGCAGGAACGCGAAGGCACTGTGCAGTGAAGTTGGGTGAAGTTGCGGGAACAATTTCATCGCCTTCGATTTTACCCCAAATCTTGAGGGGCTCTTTTTCGGATTTTTCTTCCTCGCCGCCGATGTAGGGGATAACGTTATCAACCATTTCGGGCCATGTATCAAATGTTTTACCTGCGCCTGAAATTGCCTGATATGTGCAAACAAGAACATCCTTAACACCGAATTTGTTTAGGGGATAGAGTGCGGGAACATAGCTCTGAAGCGAGCAGTTAGACTTAACCGAAATAAAACCTCTCTTTGTGCCGAGTCTCTTTTTTTGTGAATTAATGATTTCAGCGTGGTTTGTGTTAAGTTCGGGAACAATCATGGGAACGTCGGGAGTCATTCTGTGAGCGCTGTTGTTTGAAACGACAGGGCATTCAGCCTTGGCATAAGCTTCTTCAAGAGCTTTGATTTCATCCTTTTTCATGTCAACTGCGCAGAAGATGAAGTCAACGGAAGCTGAAATCTTTTCGATGTCAGCGGAAGCATCCATAACAATCATATCAGCCATTTTTGCGGGGATATCGGTAGCCATGCACCATTTGCTGCCTACAGCTTCTCTATATGTTTTTCCTGCGGAACGGGGGCTTGCTGCAAGAACTGCAACATCAAACCAAGGGTGGTTATCAAGGAGTGTCATAAAACGCTGACCAACCATACCCGTTGCGCCTACGATACCGACTTTGTAATTTTTCATAACATTAACCTCTTTTCGAAAGTGCAAATTTTAGTCATAATGAATCTTGACAAACGCCTATTATAATATTATGATGATATCACATATTGCGGTATTAAGTCAAATAATTATTTATACAAATATATTGGAATTTTTTAAAATAATTTGAGGATTTTGAATGAAAAGAACAGATTTTTTCTATGATTTGCCACAAGAACTGATTGCGCAGACTCCCGTTGAGCCGAGGGACAGCTCGAAGCTGCTTGCTATGAACAAAACAACGGGCGAAATATCTCACATGTATTTCAGAGATATTCTTGATTATTTCAGACCGGGTGACTGCCTTATCCTTAATAACACGAAGGTGCTTCCCGCAAGAATGTACGGCACAAGGGTTGATACGGGTTCGGTGGTTGAGTTTTTGCTGCTTTCGCAAAAAAGCTATGACACTTGGGAGGTCATAACCGGCCCCGGCAAAAAAGCAAGGGTTGGTCATAAATTCACTTTCGGCAACGGAATTCTTACCGCTGAGGTTGTTGAAGTGCTTCCCGATGGCAACCGCATTGCGAAATTCGGCTTTGAGGGCAACTTTTTTGAGGTTATCGATAAGGTTGGCGAAATGCCCCTGCCTCATTATATTACTGAAAAACTTGAGGATAAAAACAGATATCAAACCGTTTATGCCAAAGAGGACGGAAGTGCTGCGGCACCGACAGCGGGATTGCATTTTACATCCGAACTTATGGGAAAAATCAAAGAAAAGGGCGTTGAAATTGGTTTTGTTACTCTTCATGTCGGTTTGGGTACATTCAGACCCGTTAAGGCAGATAACATTGAAGAGCATCACATGCATTCCGAGCATTATCATCTGCCCGCCGAAACTGCCGATTTAATCAACAAAACCAAGCAAAACGGCGGCAGGGTTTTTGCTGTAGGAACAACATGCTGCAGAACTCTTGAATCCGTTGCTTCTTTCAGAGGTGAAATCCGAGAGGATGACGGCTGGACAGATATTTTTATCTATCCCGGCTATAAATTTAAGTGCATTGACTGCCTTATTACGAACTTTCATCTGCCCGAAAGCACACTTATTATGCTCGTGAGTGCTTTCTGCGGTTATGATAACACGATGAATGCGTATAGAGTTGCCGTTGAAGAAAAATACCGCTTCTTTTCGCTTGGTGACAGCATGATGATTTTTGAGGAGAAAACCGATGTATAAGCTTATAAAAAAAGAGGGAAACGCAAGGCGCGGCGAATTTGTGACCGTTCACGGAACGGTACAGACCCCCGCGTTTATGAATGTTGCAACCTGCGCGGCAATCAAAGGCGGGCTTTCTGCTCTTGATTTAAAAGAAATAGGCTGTCAGGTTATGCTTTCAAACACATACCATCTTCATGTTCGTCCCGGTGATGAACTTGTTCGCGATATGGGCGGACTGCATAAATTTTCCGGCTGGGATGGCCCTATTCTTACCGACAGCGGCGGATTTCAGGTTTTTTCGCTTGCTTCATTAAGAAGGATAAATGAAGAGGGAGTTTCTTTCCAATCCCATGTTGACGGCAGACATATTTTTATGGGACCCGAGGAAAGCATGCGTATCCAGTCAAATCTCGGCTCTACCATTGCAATGGCATTTGACGAATGTGTTGAAAATCCTGCAAAATATGAATATGCCAAGCAATCCTGCGAAAGAACAGTCAGATGGCTGGAGCGCTGTAAGGCGGAAATGAAAAGACTTAACTCTTTGCCTGAAACGGTTAACCCCAATCAGCTTTTGTTCGGTATAAATCAGGGCTGCACTTTTGAGGATTTGCGCGTTGAAAACATGAAGCGGATTGCAGCACTTGACCTTGACGGCTATGCGATAGGCGGTCTTGCCGTCGGTGAGCCTAAAGAGGATATGTACCGCGTTATTTCAGCTGTTGAGCCGCACATGCCTGCGGATAAGATACGCTATCTGATGGGTGTGGGTACACCCGGCAACATTATTGAGTCGGTCTACCGAGGCGTTGACCTTTTTGATTGTGTTATGCCCAGCAGAAATGCTCGCCACGGGCATCTGTTCACCAAAAAAGGAATAATCAACCTTAACAATAAGAAATATGAGCGCGATTCTCAGCCGATAGACCCTGAATGCGACTGCCCTGCGTGCCGTAACTTTTCAAGAGCATATATCCGCCACTTGTTTAAAGCTAAAGAAATGCTCGCTATGCGCCTGTGTGTAATCCATAATCTTTATTTCTATAATATGCTCATGCTGGATATCCGTGACGCTCTTGACAACGGCACATTTGATGAATTCAGAAACAAAAATGTTGATTTGCTTGACACGCGAATTTAATTCAAAATTTTTTAATTTAGATATTGCATAATTTTGTAAGTTATTATATAATATTTGCATTACATTTTGGAGGTTATCTCAATGAACTTTATTTCACTTATGGCTCAAATGACCGGCGGCGCTGCAGCAGGCGCAAGCGGCGGACAGCAGGGCAGCAGCATGTCAATGATTATAATGATGGTTGCTCTTTTTGCTATCATGTATTTTGTTATGATTCGTCCCCAGAAGAAAAAGCAAAAAGAAGAGCAGAATATGCGTGACAGCATTCAGGTTGGAGATGAAATCACAACCATCGGCGGCATCATGGGCAGAGTTGTCACAACAAAAGAAGATTCTCTTATTATTGAAACCGGTGCTGACAGAAACAAGATGAAGATTACACGCTGGGCTGTTTCAACCAACAACACAGCTAACGAAAAGGCTGAGGCTGAAAGACAGGCTGCTAAAGAAGCTGCGGAAGCCGAAAAGCAGAAGAAGATGGAAGAAGCTGCCGATAAGAGCAAGAAGAGCAGAAAGAAGTCCAAGAAAAAGGACGATACTTTTGACGCTTAATTTGAATACTTTTAAAACTTCTCTCATATTATTGAACAGATAATATGAGGGGAGTTTTTTTATGCAGGAAAAAGTAAAAAGGTTACGCAGAGAAGAAGATAAAGCATCGCCGTTTTCAAAAATAATAATGGGTGCTTCTGCAGGCAGCATATTATATTTTGTTTTTTTGGCATTATTTGCGGTTTTTGCGCTCAAATCAAATGTTGCAACTTCATCATATATGCCTGTCGGCATGGTTTTCGGTGCTCTGGCAGCGTTTGCCGGCGGTTTTGCAGCGGTAAAACCCCTTAAGAAAAAAGGTATTGCATACGGTAGCCTGACGGGTATTGTGCAGGCTCTTGTGTGTTCCACTGTTCTTTTTGTTATAAACAAAGCTAACGCCGGTACAGGTATTTTTATTTTAATGGCATTGATGGTTGTCGCGGCGGCAGGCGGAGGAATTGCGGCTGTAAACATGAAAATTAAAAAGAAGTATTAATCGGTGAGTCATGAAAAAATTTTTAATAATTTTGTTCTTAATAACTATGATGCTGTTATTTCAAGCGTGCTCGGTTCAGGAAAAAATGAGCCCGCAAATTTTTTTAGACAGACTTTCAAAAATCATTACACAGCTTGATTTTGATACTGCGGAGCAGTTTTATGAAGGCAATGAATTTGTTTGCTTTGTTTCTGATGACGATATCAATACATATGCATTTCAGATTTCGATGACCGACAGCGGCGACTGTAAAAAAATCAGTTTTGCCTCAGAAAAAATTGGCGATGATACCTTTAAAGAATGTGTTAAAAGTATCATAACTGTTTACGCACCTGATGATGATGCTGAAACTATAATTTCATCATTATATTCGACGAATAAACAAAAATTTCAATATTATGAAACACAATGGCACAGCTATTCATTTTCTGCCGAAAAAGAATGCCGATACTTCAGCGTATCAAGCAAAAAACTTGCGTCTGAAAATAATGTACAGTTAAGCCTTAAACCGAATGATAAGATTGATTTTTAAAATTAAAAACGCATTGACGAAGCAAAATGTTTCATCAATGCGTTTGTTTTTTTATGCCATTTCGGAAAGAAGAACGGGTCTGCCTTCGGCAACGGATTTCTTTGCTGCAAGAGCAACAAGGATTGAGTTAAGTCCGTCCTCGCCGGTGGTGGGAGTGGGCTTATCTTCGATTACAGCCTCAACAAACTGAAGCATTTCATCACGGAAGGACTGCATATATCTTTCAAGGAAGAAGTAGAGCGGTTTGTCAGCAACAACGCCTTCATCGCCCATGAAAACAACATTTGTGGGAGTGTCGTTTGATGCTACAGCAGCACCCTTGCTGCCGAAAACTTCTATTCTCTGGTCGTAGCCGTATGCTGCGCGTCTGCTGTTGTCGATAACACCTACGGCACCGTTGGCAAATTTAAGGCTGATTACTGCTGTGTCTACATCGCCTGCTTCGCCGATTGCGGGGTCAACAAGGCATGTAGCATTTGCATAAACCTCTGTAACTTCGCTTCCTGCAAGGAAACGAGCCATGTCAAAATCATGGATGGTCATGTCAAGGAACATGCCGCCGCTGACAGCCGAATATTCTGCCGGCGGGGGAGCGGGGTCTCTGGAAGTAATCTTTACGATGTGAACGTCACCGATTTTGCCATCGTTAACCATTGCCCTGACATTTGCAAAGTTGTGGTCAAAGCGGCGGTTAAAGCCAACCTGAAGCTTAACCTTTGCTTTTTCAACCGCAGCAATAACGGCGTTAACCTTTTCTGGTGTGAGGTCGACGGGTTTTTCACAGAAAATATGCTTGCCTGCTTCTGCTGCTTCAATAGCTATGTCAGCATGAGTATCGGTTGAGGAGCAAACAAGAACTGCCTCAACCTCGGGGTCTGCGAGCATCTCTTTGTAATCATTATAAATTTTGGGGATATTAAGCTCTGCGGCGACCTTTTCAGCAGTAGCCTTGAAAACGTCTGTGATTCCGATAACCGTTGCAGTCGGAACATTGTATGTTATCGACTTTGCATGAAGGGAACCGATTCTGCCGGCACCGATGATGCCGATTTTAAGCTGCTTCATATTATCAAGTCCTTTCTTTGAAAATCAAGGGTTTATAACGACACAATTTTAACATATATGTAATTTAAATTCAATATTTAATTAAGGGTTATTTGAAAATTTTTGCTTTGTTGCCATTCCTCCGCGAATATGCCGCTCCGCCTTGTTGACATCAAGGATTTTTCTCACATCATTATAGAGTGCGGGGTTGAGCTTTTTTAATCTTGTTGAAACATCCATATGCACCGTGCTTTTTGAAACGCCGAATTTTTTTGCCGCAGCACGGACGGTGGATTGATTTTCAATGATATATACAGCCAGTTCAACGGCTCTTTCTTCAACAATGCCTTTCATATCAAACCTCCATAAAAATATCATTAGATAATATGAATTTTTATGTGATAATATGATATGAAAAAGGCAACGAAAAAATCGGTGCCTAAAAGTTATCTTTCTTCTCTGAAATATGAAAGACCGAGGCTTGCGGGAGGCAGATTTTCTCTCTTTCTGCGCATGCTTATGATTACAAGGACAATAATTGTAACAACATAAGGAGTCATTTTGAAAATTTCCTGTGAAGCCATCGTAAGGTTGGGAATGTAGTTGTGAACTACAAGAAGACCGCCGAAAAGAATCGAGCCGAAAATGCTCAGGTTAGGTTTCCATACCGCGAAAATAACGAGCGCAATCGCAAGCCAGCCTCTGTCACCGAAGCCATCGTTTGACCAAACACCGCAGGCGTAGTCCATAACATAGTAAAGACCGCCGAGACCTGCAATTACGCTGCCGGTGCAGGTTGCAATATATTTATATCTTGAAACATTAACGCCCGCCGCATCTGCAGTTGCGGGATTTTCACCGATAGCTCTCAAACTGAGTCCTGCTCGCGTTTTGTTAAAGAAAAATGCGCTTGCGAGTGCAATGATTATTGCAGCATAAGCGAGAAAGCTGTATGAAAGGAAAATGTCACCAAACCAGCCAAGTTCATCAGCAAACGGGATTTTGGTCTTGAAGCAGTTGCTAGTTGCGGAAAGTGCGATTGAAGGGAGCTCGCTGTTGGTAAGCTTGATAAGAGATCCGCCGAAGAAGTTACCGACACCAACGCCGAATGTTGTAAGAGCAAGACCCGTAACATTCTGATTGGCTCTTAAAGTAACCGTGAGCACCGAATAAATCAGTCCCATTATGAGAGAGCCGAGAATTGATGTGAGAATTGGAATCAGCACCGCCAAAACAGGGTTGATTGTTTCGACGGAATTTTCATAGATAAATGCACCGATAACGCCTGAAATACCGCCGACATACATTACGCCTGCGGTTCCAAGGTTAAGATGACCCGCTTTTTCTGTTATAATTTCGCCCGTTGAGCCGAACAAAAGGGGGATACCCTGAACAATAGCTCTTTGAATAAACGCAATTATCATTATTTGTTCGCCTCCTTGTCCTTATGGCGGAACTTAATTGAGTAATTAACAAAAAATTCGCTGCCGATAATAAAGAAAATAATAATACCCGTAAGGATTTCAGAAAATGAATCGTTAAGACCGAAGTCTGTTGATATCTGACTTGCTCCCTTTTCAAGGAACACAATCAAAAGCGAAGTGAGTATCATGTAAATCGGGTTGAATTTCGCAAGCCATGAAACCATGATTGCCGTGAAGCCTCTGCCGTCAACAGTTTCTTTTGCTACCGAATGGTCGGTGCCCGCAACGAGAAGAAGGCCCGCTATGCCGCAAACCGCGCCCGAAAGAAACATTGTTCTCAAAATAACCTTTTTAACATTTATGCCGATATATTTTGCAGTGTTTTCGCTTTCGCCGACAACAGAAATCTCATAGCCGTGCTTGTTATATTTAAGATAAATATACATTCCTATGGTCAGCACAGCAACGATAATTATGTTGAAAAGGTAAGACTTGCCGCCGATTTTAGGAAGCCATCCGGCCTGCGATACGCTGTTGATAATTCCTATTTTACCCGAGCCAACGGGGTTTGAGTGAAGGAAAACGAAGTATGAAACTATTTGCACTGCAATGTAGTTCATCATTAATGTGAAAAGAGTTTCATTAGTGTTCCAATTTGCTTTGAAAAACGCAGGAATTATTGCCCATATTGCGCCGGCAAGAATACTTGTAATAATCATTACGGGGAACAAAACAACAGGGGGGAGCGATTCACCGAAGTAAATCATGCATGCTGCTGTTGCAAGTCCGCCGACAAGCACCTGACCCTCTGCACCGATATTCCAGAATTTCATTTTGAACGCAGGAGTAACGGCAAGAGAGATACAGAGCAGAATGGCAACATTTTGAAGAAGCGACCAAATTCTGCGCTCGGAGCCGATTGCGCCCTCAATCATTGTAGAATAGATTTTAATGGGATTTTCACCCGTGAGGATAATGGTTACAACGCCGCAAACGACAAGAGCGGCAACAACGGATAGAATTCTTATTAACCATGAGATACCGAAGGGGAGTGCTCCGCGTTTTACAATGTGAAACAGCGGCTCATGGACTTTGTTGTTATTGCTCATCGCTTTCACCTCCGTGTTTTGTCATAAGAAGACCGAGCTCTTCTTTGGTAGCCGTTCTGGCATCAACAATTCCCGAAATTCGGCCGGAACTGATAACCATAATCTTATCGCAAAGCTCAAGAAGAACATCAAGGTCCTCGCCGACAAAGATAACGGCAACACCGTTTTCTTTCTGCTGATTGAGAAGATTGTAGATAAGATAGGATGAATTGATGTCAAGACCTCTTACAGGATATGCCGCCATAAGAACAGTCGGTGAAGCCGCGATTTCTCTGCCGACAAGAATTTTCTGAACGTTACCGCCGGAAAGCCTTCGAACGGGAGTTGATGTGCCGGGGGTCACAACGCCGAGGTCCTCAATTATCTGCTTTGCAAGTGTTTTGGGCTGCTTTCTGTCAACAAAGAGCGACTTTCCTTTTTTGTAGCTTCTAAGCATCATGTTGTCAACGATATCCATGTTGCCGACAAGACCCATTCCGAGTCTGTCCTCGGGAACAAATGAAAGTCTGACACCTAAATCTCTTATCTGAACGGGAGTTTTGTCACGCAGATTATCAATTTTTCCTGTTTTGGGGTCGTGATAAAGAATATTGCCGTCGTTAAGCTTTTGTAAACCAGCAATGGATTCAAGCAATTCGCGCTGACCGCTGCCTGCTATGCCTGCTATACCCAGAATTTCGCCCGAACGCGCGGTGAAAGTGATATTATCGAGTACCTTAACTCCGTCACGATTAACGCAGTTGATGTTAAGAACTTCCAGTCTGTTTTCACAGTCGTGAGGCTCTGTTCTGCCGATATTGAGCTCAACCTTTTGACCAACCATCATTTCGGTAAGCTCGGCTTCGTTTGTGTTTTTTGTTTCTACCGTGCCGATGTATTCGCCCTTTCGAAGAACGGCAACCTTGTCGGAGAGCGAAAGCACCTCATGAAGCTTGTGGGTAATGATAATTATGGATTTACCGTTTTCCTTCATTTTTCGGAGAACGGCAAACAGCTTTTGTGTTTCTTGCGGTGTGAGAACGGCTGTGGGTTCATCAAGAATCAGAATATCGGCACCTTTATAGAGCACTTTGACAATTTCAACGGTTTGCTTTTCCGATACCGACATCTCATATATTTTTTTGTTCAAATCAATTTCAAAGCCGTATTTATCAGTGATTTCTTTGATTTTCTGCGTTGATTTTTTAATGTTGTATTTTCCGTTTTCTTCAATACCGAGAACGATATTTTCAGCAGCAGTGAACACATCAACAAGCTTGAAATGTTGATGAATCATACCGATTTTATGGTCAAAGGCATCCTTTGGTGAGCGGATGACAACTTCTTTTCCGTTGATATAGACATGACCGCTGTCGGGGAAATAAATGCCCGAAATCATATTCATAAGAGTTGTCTTTCCGCTTCCGTTTTCACCCAGAATTGAAAGAATTTCACCGCAGTTTACCGTAAGCGAAACATTTTTGTTTGCAACGATGTTTCCGAATGTTTTGGTTATATTTTTTAATTCAATCGCAGGAATGTTCACTTTTTTACCTCCGCAATTTTATTTTCAAAAGATTGTTCAGAATCTGAAAAATCTTTTCAGAATAAAATAGTGTTTAGGCGGAGTTTTACCTCCGCCTAAACTTAAAACAAAAGATTAATAAGCTTCGTTAAGAAGTTTGATGCCGTCGATTTTCAAATCAAAGTAAGGAGCTGAACGATATTCGGATTCATGGAAATATCCGTCAGAAATAACCTCTGTGTCGGGTGTGTAATTATCGTCTGTGTCAACATCAGCCATGTAGCTTGCAACAGCTTCACCGTTGAGTGTGAATGTTGCGGTGTCGAACACTTTGATTGAGCCGTCAGCAAGGCCGGCTTTAACTTCTTCAAGCTTTTCTGCTGTGCCTGCAGCGGCAGCAGCGTCGTTGATTTCGCTCAGCTCAACCGAACCCTCGGCAATACCGCCGCACCAGTCGTCGGCGATTTCTGTGCCGTTCATAACGGATTCAATCATGTATTTGAAATAGGGTTCCCAGTTGATTCTGGAAGAAATGATGAATGTGTTGGGGCAAGCGGAAACTGTGCTGCCGTTGTAGGAAACGTTGGGAACACCTGCGGTTTCGCAAGCTGTGGGAGCACCCCATGAGTCAGCGTGCTGGCTGATAAGAACACAGCCGTTGTTGATAAGAAGCTCTGCAGCTTCTTTTTCTGCCATTTCGTCATACCAGCTGCCTGTGAACTGAACTTCCATTGTTACGCTGGGGCAAACTGATTTTGCGCCGAGATAGAATGATGTGTAGCCGGAAACAACCTCTGCATAGGTCCAAGCACCAACATAACCCATTTTTGCTTCTTCGGCAGTGATTTTGCCTGCTTCAATCATTTCATTGAGCTTCAAGCCTGCAGCAACGCCTGCAAGGTATCTGCCCTCATAGATTGATGCAAAAGCATTGTGGAAGTTGGGAAGGTCCGTGGTGTGAGCTCTTGTTCCGGTAGCATGGCAGAACTGAACATCGGAGCGTTCTTTTGCTGCTTCAATCATATAAGGCTCGTGACCGAAGCTGTCTGCAAAAACGATGTCGCATCCGTTATCTGCAAGGTCAAGAGCAGCTTCCTGGCATTCTGCGCCTTCGGGAACGTTAACCTTAGCAACATACTCAACATCAAGCGCTTCACAAGCTGCTTTTGCGGCTTTGATGAAGTTGTTGTCATAAGTTGAGTTTTCATCGTGAAGATAGATGAAACCAACCTTGAGCTTTTCGCCGTCAGCGGGTGTATTGCTCTGTGAGCCGGAGGGGTCATCGTTATTGCCGCCGCAAGCAGCAAGACCGAATACCATTCCGAGGGCAAGCAGAATTGCGATGATTTTTGCGAATTTCTTCATTTGTTTTACCTCCAAAACTTTATTATTATCCAAAGATAACGTTGCCGTCTTCAATGGATTTAATAACAGCCAAAGATTCAACCCTGTAGCCGAGCGAGCGAAGTGCATCACCGCCGGGCTGGAAGCCCTTTTCAATAACGATGCCTATGCCTTCAACCGTTGCTCCTGCCTGATTGATTATGTTGATAAGACCGTGAACCGCTTTGCCGTTTGCCATAAAATCATCTATAATCAGTATGTGGTCGTTTTCATTAAGATAATCTTTTGAAATTCCTATGGTTGTTGTTATGCCTTTTGTGAATGAATAAACATCAGCTTTGTAAATGTTATCGCCAACATTGCGGTTTGCGCCCTTTTTTGCAAAAACAACAGGCACGGAAAAATACTGCGCGGCAATGCACGCAATTCCGATGCCTGAAGCTTCTATAGTAAGGATTTTATTGATGTTTGATGACGCAAAAATTCTGCGGAACTCCTTGCCGATTTCGCAAAGAAGCTCCACATCAATCTGGTGATTAAGGAACATATCGACTTTAACAACATCAGTGCCGACTGCTTTGCCTTGTTCGACAATTCTTTGCTTTAAAAGTTCCATTATCAATCACATCCGAATTTTGATTTTTAATATATGAATATTATAATTCACATATATTCAAAAATCAAGATTTTTTTGTTGTTTTGGTATATTTTTGTCGACTGTTATAAAACAGCATAAAACCTATTGTTATGCTTCGCGCACATATCTTGAATTTACATATCCGACAATATTGCCTGTTCGGATTCTGTACCAGTCATTTTGTGTTTCCAAAACGGTAACGGCATCGCCGTTTGCAAGCTTACCGATAACCTGCGCTCTGATATTCGGTGCATTACGGATGTTAAGGCTTCCGCTGTCAATCGTTACAATTCCTCTTGCAAAGGATTGCGGGATTTTAAATGAAACACCAAGAAAATCCGCAACGGAAGCTGAAAGATTTTCAGCAATTCTGTTTATATTTGATGACAGCCATGTGAAATCCTCAAGATTGTCATGATAAGCCACTTCAAAAAGAATTGCGGGCATTGTTGTTTTGTTCAGTTCGATTAAAGTGCCGGAAGGAATTGTTCTGACAAATTGCGGTTGAGGATATATTTCTCTGTAGTTGTTTGCAAAAATTGTTGCCGCTCTTTCTCCTTCGGTGCTTTCGGGATAATAATATATCTCCGCACCTCTCACTCTTCCTGAAAAATCGCCGCCTGCAGCATTTGAATGAATTGACAGATAGAAATCATAATTGCCTGCATTTGCTTCTTCCGCAGCTTGCAAAGCAGTCATTTCAGGTCTGTTTCTGCCGTACCCGATACCGCTTGCATTTAAATACGGAATCATTGCATCAGCAATCAGATTCATATAATATTCTTCGTTTCCACCGTTAATTGTGATGTTGTTTTGCTGCGTTGACGGGCTTAGAAATACGCTTGCCATTTAATTCACCTCTATGGCATTATATGCATGATAAATAACAAAGTGATATTGACTTTAATCTGCAGATTAAATATAATTAAAGCAGCATTTAATGGCAACAAGGAGAAGAAACATGGCTTTTATAAGTGTTTTCGAGGTTATCGGCCCCAATATGGTCGGCCCGTCCAGCTCACACACTGCAGGCGCGGCATCCATTGCGCGCTTGGCTTGGAAAATGGTTCATGAAAAAATAAAGCGTGTTAAATTTACGCTTTACGGCTCTTTTGCGCAGACTTATCGCGGCCACGGCACCGACAGAGCCTTGCTCGGCGGCATGATGGGCTTTGAAACTGACGATGTACGCATTCGTGATTCATTTGAAATTGCTGAAAAAGAGGGGATTGAGTTTTCTTTTGAGGCAAACACCGTTGAAACCGATGTTCATCCCAATACGGTTGATATGGAAATAGAAGATGTAACGGGACGCATTCTTACGGTACGCGGTGAATCTCTCGGCGGAGGAAAGGTTAAACTGACCCGCATAAACGGCGTTAAAGTTCACTTCACCGGTGAGTATGAAGCGATTATCGTTGTTCATAAAGACCATCCGGGTGTTATTTCGAAAATTACAAATGTTTTCGGAAAACAGCATGTTAACATTGCATTTTTGCGCGTTTACCGCGAGCAAAAGGGCGGCGATGCATATATGATTATAGAATCCGATGAGCAGATTACTGCAAGTGCTGTTGAGGAAATTGAGAAAAATCCTTTTGTCAGAGAAACAATGCTTATACGCAGATAAGGAGTGATTGAAATGGATTTTAATACTGCCGAAGAATTAATTGCGTTATGCAACAAAGAGAATAAACCCATTTCCGAAATCATGCGTCTGCGAGAAATTGTTTATGGCGAAGATAATGCGGATGCTGTTGACAAAAGAATGCTGAAATCACTTGAAATCATGCGCAATTCTGCTCATACACCACTTAAAACCGTTGTTCGCTCAATGGGCGGAATGATAGGCGGTGAGGCTGCAAAGCTTGAAAAACGCAGAACAGACGGTAAATCAATCTGCGGAAATGTTTTAACGAAAGCTCTCATTTATTCGCAGGCTGTGCTTGAAGTCAACGCTTCAATGGGTGTTATTGTTGCAGCTCCTACTGCAGGCTCTGCAGGCGTTGTTCCCGCCGTTCTGTTTGCGCTTGAAGAGGAATTTGACCTTGACGAAGAAACACTTATCAAAGGGCTTTTTACCGCAGGCGCCGTTGGATGTCTGCTTATGAAAAATGCATCGGTTTCCGGCGCCGAGGCAGGCTGTCAGGCGGAAATCGGCTCTGCCGCCGCAATGGCAGCTGCAGCAGCTGTTGAGATGATGGGCGGAACTCCCGAGCAATGCCTTGATGCTGCATCTATAACTATCAGCAACATGCTCGGTCTTGTCTGTGACCCTATTGCAGGTCTTGTTGAAATGCCGTGTCAGAGCAGAAATGCAGCGGGCGCTTCAAATGCACTCACCAGCGCTGAAATGGCTCTCGCAGGCATAAAATCGCCAGTTCCGTTCGGTGAAATGTCAGATGCGATGTACAGAGTCGGCAAGGGGCTGCCTGCCGAACTTCGTGAAACAGCTCTCGGCGGATGCGCCGCAACTCCCACCGGCTGCAGCCTCAAATGCCAAATTTTCGGGGGATGCCGATAATGAATGTTGAAACGCTTAATTCAATAAGAGAAGCTGAAAAAGCTTCGCATATTGAAATATATTCAGCGGCAAAACTTTTCGAAAAAGGCAGCTGGTTGCAAAAACCTGTAAAAACTGTCATGGATTTGCTTCCGCTTTTCAGTAAATATAAAGTGTTAAATGTTCTTGATTTGGGATGCGGAGTCGGAAGAAACTGTATCCCCATCGCTGAACAGTTTAAAAGTATTTCTTGTCAAATTGATTGTGTTGATATTCTTGAATTTGCGATAGAAATGTTAAGAAAATACAGCATTGAGTTCGGCGTTTCCGATATGATTAACGGAACAGTTTCTTCAATCGAGGATTATCAAATCAAACACGATACATACGATTTGATTTTTGCGGTTTCTGCACTTGAACATGTGGCTTCTGCTGATTTGTTAGAGAAAAAACTGCTTGAAATCGCCAACGGATTAAAATCTAACGGCATTGCCTGCTTAATAATTAATTCAGAAGTTGTAGAAATTAATAAAGATAGTGGGGCAGAACTCATTCCTCAATTTGAAGTTAATTTGAATACAAATGATTTAACAGAAATATTAGCGAAAGTATTTTTCAATTATAAAGTCTTAAAAAACACCATTGTTGAGCAGCATTACGACATTCCGAGAATTGAATGTGTGTCTTCTCTTTCAACAAATGTAGTAACATATGTTGTTCAAAAAATCAAATAATGTAGGGGACGATGCCCGCATCGTCCCTAAAAATTTTAAAGGGCTGTTATTTACAGCCCCTTACTTAACTTTATATAATTTCAAAATCAGCAACAATAGGAAGATGGTCAGAATAAATTTCGTTTATTACTTGTGAATATATGCAGTTAAGCCCTCTGTAGAAAATGTAATCGATTTTTATTTCGGGTTTGTCCGACGGATATGTGAATGTATTTTGTACTTCTGCTTTTATATCCGTATCGCACAGTCTGTCATACAAAGGCTTTAAAACAGCATCCTGCGGGTAGGTGTTGAAATCGCCTGCAAGAATTATCGGATTATCAATTCCGTCAATAAGCCTGCAAATTGTTTCAACCGCATTTATTCTTTCTGTATTTGAAAGACCCATATGACAAACAAGAAAACAAATTTCGCTGTTTTCGATTTCCGCAACAGCCTTGATAATGCATCGCGGCTCATAATTGGAGTTCTCACTTCTGTCCTCTGTCAGCGGTATTGCAAAGGTTTCAACGGATTTGAAAGGGGAGCGGGCAACGATCGCGTTGCCGTAGGGGCTTGTGCCTCCAACCTTTATTGCTTCTCCGAAATATCTGAAAAACCCGAGACCGTCTGCGATTGCGTCAGTTTGGTTGGTGTAGCCTTCAATGGGTCCTTCACCGCGCACCTCGTTAAGACAGCAAAAATCCGCGCCGTGTTTTTTGATGACACTAACAAATAAATCGATATCAATTATTTGTTTTTGATAATCCAAAGCATGCTGAATATTAAAAGTCATAACTTTCATAATAGATCACCTCGATTTTCATAAATATATTATAGCTTTCAATGTGTGATAGTGCAACAAATAATTTTATCAGTAAAAAATAATTAAAAAATCCAAAAAATTATTGACAAATCAAAATCTTTTTGATATTATATCTATCGTTGCGAATGCGCAGCATGGGCCATTAGCTCAGTTGGTTAGAGCAACCGGCTCATAACCGGTTGGTCCGGGGTTCGAGTCCCTGATGGCCCACCATAATTTAATATAGGGGTATAGCTCAGTTGGTAGAGCAGCGGTCTCCAAAACCGCGTGCCGAGGGTTCAAGTCCTTCTGCCCCTGCCACGAATAAGTCCTGAAACCGTTGATATATAAGGGTTTCAGGATTTTTCTTTTGTTTTTTTCAAAAATTGTTATTTTTCTAAATTAGCATCATTACCGCAAAATATCGCACATTTTCGGTAGCTATGTGCCCCTTTATGTGCCCCTTTTTTGTAGGTTAAAAACGACCGAAACTCCAGACAGCAGAAGGGATTTCCCCAACTGCTGTCTTTTTTCTTGTGTATAAATTTAATTATGAACTCTTATTATTGCCTATGCTTTGTCATATTGCAGACGATAGGATTGCACAAGACACCATCGATAAAAATCACCGAAGGAGTCCGATAAATTGGAATTTATCAAACTATATTGTTTTATCTAAAGTTTTAATTTCTTCAGCCTTTTTAATACAATCCTTGAGTTTTACGCACATATCAAGAGAATGATGTTCTTCTAAATGTTTGGCTTTTGCGATAGCGCATGTCGCAGGTTTCCATTGTTCACAAATAGCAGATGGAAATACATTATACAACTTTTTGATTTCAGGATTATTCCCAACAAAAATCAGTTTTTCTATATTAGGAAATGTTTCAACTGTAAAATACCCAAGTGGCAATATGTACTCGTTTGTTAAATATTCAATTGTGGGAATTTGTTCATAAAATTTTACCCACGCAAAACAATACGATGCGTATGTATTAACAAATTTTCCTCTGTAAGTAAAACATATCAACCTGTATTTTCCATTGACTTCATATGCGAAAACATCACCACAATTAAAATCGGGTAATTTCTCTTTTTCAACTTTTATGTATTTTTCGGTAGGCACTTTTCTTTTTCTTGTTTTTTCTCTTGGTGTAGATAATAAAGTTAAAAATTTTTCAAGATTTTTTTGACGCAACTTCAAATCGCTTTCTGTAACTTCAAGTGATTTGTAAAAAGCAATGTTTTTACCAAGTTTTATAATATCTGATATTATTTCAAAAATTTCGTCAGATATTCCACCACATATCCACTCAGCCTTACCAATTGCAAAATATACATCGTGAAGAGCTCCATCGTTCTTATCAAATTCTTCTAAATATTCTTCCAGAATATCTGCTTTTATATTTGTTAAAGGTTTTCCTTCGTCATACTCTTCCATAAATCTTTCATATATATCGCAATATTCATCGCTTTGAGTTATACCCATTCCCCAATTACCCATATATTAATCTCCCTGCAAATTCGTATTTATTAAGTTAATTATATCACACGCAGTTTCGATATTCAACAGTATGGATTTTGATTTTCTTTTCATTTGTGATATTATTTATACAAGAAAGTGAGCAGATATTTTTAAAAGTGAAAACAGCAGAAGGGCAATTCCCCAACTGCTGTCTTTTCTTTTATGTGTAATTTTGTGTTTTTTTGATGTTAAATCAACTTTTTGAGGGTTGTTTTTCAACTTTTAAAAAGTTGTTTAAATACTCGTTCTGAAGGCTTGCAGCTGCAACTTTCAAATCATTATCTCCGTGAGTATATACATTGGCAGTAACTTCATAATCGTTATGACCCATGAGTTCCTGTGCCGTCTTTATATCGACACCTGCCCATTGAAGCATAGAACAATATGTATGACGAAGTATATGAGGTGTAAATTCCTCAAACACATCATCTGAGGAACATTCATTTTCCTCTTTATATTTTTCGTCGGCTTCTTTCAAAGCAATCATATAATATTCAAAAAGGCGTTTCCAAGCGCTTTCTGTCATTCTGCCGCCGCGAGCCTTTTCGATGACATATTCAGATTTTGATTCTTCTTTTGCAGCCTTTAAAATCTGACAAAGATATTCACTGATTGTAACCGTTCTTGTGCCTGCATCGGTTTTAGGGTCCTTGACTTCATACTCTTTAAAATCAAACGATTTGTCTACATTTATGGTTTTATTCTCAAAGTCAATATCATCCCAAGTCAATGCGGTCAATTCTCCGCGACGAAGACCCGCGAGAAGAAATATAATTGCGGCAAGCTGTGCTCTGTGTTTGGTCGTTAAAATAAGCTTTATTGTATATTTGTTGATTGATTTCCTTTTCTTTTCAATGGCTTTTTTAGGTATAGTTACATCGTCACAAGGATTAACATAATTATACGCTCTCATCTTTCTTGCAAATTCAAACACATTCTTGAGAGCTCTTAAATAGCGTTGAATTGTTCTTTTTGCTGTCTTTTTTCCCGTTACGGGGTTTTTAGAGTAAAGTTGATTTATGGCAGGCTGAATATCGGTGGATAAAATCTTATTTAAGCTTGTTTTGGCAAGAAGACCGCTTTTGTATTCAAGAAAATAATTGAGTCTTGCTTTGGTCATATTGTATTCGGTGTTTGTGCAGTTTTCGCAAAGTACATCCTGATACAAGTTGTCCAAAAAGCTTTCAATCCAGCTTTCAAGCGTAGCTGAACCTTTAATGCTATCATAGCCTTGAAACAAAGTTTTGCGAAATTCCCGCACACGCTTATCAAGCTCTTTTTCTGTTTGAGCCTTAAGCTTTTTATATTTGGGTTTACCATTGTCATCTGTGCCTATATAGATTTTTGTACAGTAGCTTCCGTTTTCAATATAGTATTTTGACAAATTAATTGATCCTTTCTGAATAGTTAATTTTGATTGGTGTTGCTGATGCCCATATTTAGAAAGTCATCCTGACTTACACGCCATTCTCTTCCTATTTTCTGGGCTTTGATAATGCCTTTCTGGCAGTGCTTTTTAACGGTTTCATAGTTAAGTCCAGTAAGACCTGCAACCATCTCTAAATTAAGCATATATGGTAAGCCGTCAAGACTTGATATATAGTTTTTCTTACTTGAATTAATTTTCATAAGAAATTACTCCTTTCCATAATCATTGCGATTATTTCTATCTGGCTGAATTGATCTGATTTTAGCGCGCAACCCGACCTCTTGTCGAGGCCGAATTGCGAACTTTTTGTAAACATTGGAATATTAACCTTTGTATTCCAAATCATAGAGTTTGCTAATAGGTATAAAATATTTTGTGCCTATTTTGATAGCGAAGATTTTCTTGTCTCTGATATATCTGTAAACTGCGTGTCTTTCAAAACCGAAGTATTCACAGAATTCTTTCACAGAGAGGAATTCTTTTCCGTCATACATGGTCTATACCTCCATAAGTATTTTTCGAGGATTGATATTCTGAACTCCGTGGAGAGTTATTTTCGTTTTCATTCTTCATTTACAATTAGTAACGGGTGAATCAAATCTTACCCGTATCCTCAGATTGATGAAATTATTTCTGAATTTCATCATATATATCAACATCCGAATATTAGCGGATGCGGATAATAACGTTATTTTTCGGGCTCTGTATATGTAACAACACCCTTGTTATCTCTCGTAAAACCGGGAGTGTTGTCTATATAGGTCTTGATTGTGTTTTTACTTAATTGCATCAGTTCTTCAAGCTGACTGATTTTTACCGTTCCGTTCATATTGTTCAGAAAGTTATAGAAACGGATTAAATCTTTTGATTTTTCTGAGCAATCGTCTTTTGCTGATGTTGAGGCAGTGTTTGTTTTTGAGCTGTCTTTGTTCTTTTCAACAAAACATGAACTGCCGCTGATA
>JAZSGU010000175.1:0-17405 GCA_045532895.1 Acutalibacteraceae bacterium
TGGATTTCGTCAATATTCATCATGCCGAAAACATCGGAAACGCCCGTTGAATATTCAAACCAGTCGCTCTGCACGGTGAACGGATTTGTCATATCTGTCTGCCAGTTGAGCAGGTCGGAGTTAACTCCGAAGCCTATGGGCAGATAATACTCGCTTTCATATGCCGTGAATTTGCCTGCGCTCATAAGCTGGCGGTAATAATCGCCCTCAACAAGAACATTCGGGTCATTATCAACAACATATTTGAGCGAGTGCATCATGTTATAAACAGGTGTTTGCAGGTGGTAGGTGTAGCTGTTGATATAGTTGCCGTAAATGCCCAAATCGCTCTGAACATTTGAAAGCCTTTCATATGCCATGGAGGAGAAGGTGGAAACGCCGTTGTAGCCATACCATGCCGGGTCCATTCTCGCTCTGTTATAGGTCAAATCCATGCGGTAGAAGTCAGTGCCGTCATATTCGTCAAGTTCTTCTTTGAGGGTTTTAAAATCGCCGTAATCGCCTACGAAGTTAGATTTGGGCTGGTCCATGCTGTAGCGGTCTGTATTTGCGCATGCAACCTCGCCGATAACACAGCAGAGAAGAAGCACAGCAACTGCAGACTGCTGATATTTCGGGTCTTTCATCAACGCAAAAACAAGGCAATAGGTAACAACAAAAATAATGCTGATAAGAACCGTTATTTCCTCAACGTTCTTTGAGCCGAGTTCCTGAACAAGGATGATGAAGCCCAAAACGGAAATGCCCGCGCCGAGAATTGCACGCCCGCTGAATTCATGAAGGCGGGTGAATGCCTTGTATGCCAGCATGAGAAGAATGAATGAATACATGAATGACCAGCGATAGGGCAGGTCGTTGGGGTAATGGAAGCCGTGCCAGATATAGTTGAGAATGTTGATGTTGAAGCTGAAATACATGATTCCGAGCAGGGCAACATTAGCAACCTTTTCTTTGAGCGGAACGGATTTTGTGAAAAGATAAAGCGGAACAAGAATAACCGTTGCAATGCCGCAATAAATATTGGGAAGAACGTCTTCGCCGCTGCTGCGGATTGTGGGGTTAACGCTTGCCAGATGGTTTGCGAGAAAATCAAAAATTGAATAATAGGAGTCGTAGTTGGTCGGGAATGTTCCCGAGGTTGCCGAGCAGTTTTTCAGAATAAGGAAGGTGGGGATAAGCGAAACCGCAACAAGCCCCGCCGCCGCAACGCTCGCAAACGCAAATGTGAAGCCGCTGCGAAGAAAAACGCTGCCTTTGATTTTGTCTTTGAAGCTGTATTTTTTTTCACCGTTTTCGTCAAAAACATAGGGAGTGGAGTCTGTGAGTGAGCCTGCTTCGTATTTGCTGAAATAATAAACAAGGAAATAGAGAACCGAGAAAATGCAGGTCATATATCCCATGTAGTAGCTTGAAAGAAGCGTGAGAGCGAGGAATGCAATATAAATTCTCGGGTTGCGCTTGTTTATGATATTTTCTATTCCGAGGATAACAAGCGGAAAATAGACCATTGTGTCAATCCACATAACGTTCCAATAATACGCTATGAAGTAGCCGCACATTGCGTAAAGCATGCCGAATGCCGCAGTTGTGTAATCGTGCCTGCTTTGCGACTTTTTGAGGAAATATGTGAATGTTCCTGCAGAAAGAGCCGCCTTTGTGATTATCATGCCGGCAATAGCTTCAGGCATATTTTCGTGACCGAGCAGAAGCATGATTATCGCCGTGGGGCTTGAAAGATAGTTAAAGAAGTTGCCCAAAAACGGCGAGCCGAGACCTGTCTGCCATGAATAGAGGAAGCTTTGCAGGTTTGTTACTCTGTCATAAAACTCCGCAAAAAGAGGACCGTATTGGTGATAAAGGTCCATTCTTAAAATGGTTGTTTCGCCAAACGGAAAAAGGTCATAGCAATAATAAACAAGCATCATAACCCCTATCGTGCAAAGGCATGAAAGCCAGCAATAGGAGTTGTTTGCAAACAGACGCTTGAATATTGACTGCTTTTTATCAAGGCGTGTCATAAAAAATCCTCCAAAACCAAACAATACTAAAACATAAATAATATACCATATTATTATGTGCATTTCAAGTGAACAATCTGTAAATCTGCTTGTTCTAATTCGGGACAAGGAGCCATATATTTTACAAAGACCCGGAAAGGAAGAAAAAGCGATGGATAACTCAAAAAGATTTGACCTTGCCGTGCAAAGCCTTTCAAGGCGGCTTGCGGAATATTTTACGGCGCTTGAATGCACGCAAAAAGAAAGAATCCGTGAAATCAGGCTTCGCTCAAGGCAGCCCGTTGCGGTTATAACCGATATCGGAGTGGAATTTGCCGCGAATTCGGGCAGGCTGACGCAGGTTTATTCCGATTTGGTTTTAAAAACCGATAAAAACGAAATAGAGGATATTTTCAAACGCCTTTGCGGTTATTCCGTTCACAGCTTCAAGGATGCAATAAACCGAGGCTACATAACCGTTGAGGGCGGCCACCGTGTGGGTATTGCAGGCACGGCGGTTACGGAAAACGGCAGGGTGATGGCTGTACGCGACGTGTGCTCAATCAATTTGAGAATTGCGCGTGAAATAAAGGGTGCAGCGGATGAAATATATAAAACCGAATATGCGAACGGACTCAAATCCGTGATTATCGCAGGTCCCCCTGCAAGCGGAAAAACAACTGTTCTGCGCGATTTGGCGCGTCAGCTTTCTGACGGCAGTAAAGGTGAATGCCGAAAAACTCTTGTCTGCGATGAACGCGGAGAGATAGGAGCTTCTTTTTCGGGAATAGCGCAGAATGACTTGGGGATTAACTGCGATTTGCTCACTTCTTACCCTAAAAGCGAGGGGATTATGATAGCATTGCGCTCTTTTTCACCCGATATTATTATCTGCGATGAAATTGCAACCCTCGAAGAGGTGCAGGCGGTTGAAGCGGGGGTAAACAGCGGCGTTTGCTTTGCCTTGAGTCTTCATGCTCGAAATGAAAGAGAGCTTAAAACAAAGCCCATCTTGAAACGGCTTCTTATGACGGGTGAATTTGACAGAGTTATTCTGCTCTCCGGCAGGCAGGTAGGAAAAACAGAAAAGACTTTTACGGCAGGTGATTTGATTGCTTAAAGCGGCATCGATGCTTATGATAGCGGGTGCTTTTGCCGTCGGCGGGTTTGCCGTTTCGGCGTTTTATGTTAAAAAAGCGGCTGTTATAAGCAACATAATTCTGATGATAAATATTATCGAAACACAGCTTCGCTATGCGTGCCTGCCTGTGTCTGATTTGCTTAAAATTCTCGGTGAAAACGAGGCGTTGACGGATTTCGGCTTTATAAAATGTGTCAGAGAAAGGGTGTGCTTCGGCGAGCCTTTTCCCGAGGCGTGGAGCAGATGTGTTTCGGAGGATTCGGAGCTTTGCGGGCTTCTCGGCAAAACCGCGCCTTATCTTGCAAGGCTCGGCGGAGATATCGGCGCATCGGATTTGGAAAGCCAGCTTTCCTGCTGTGAATATTACAGACGGATTTTTGAGGATGAGCTTAAAATACGCCGCGAAAAAAGCGGGCGTTACACAAAGCTTTTTCCGCCTCTCGGTCTGCTTGCGGGGGTAACCGCGGCTATTTTAATTGTTTAGGACGGTGTTTATGGATATTTCTGTTGTTATTAAAATTGCCGCAGTCGGTATTCTTGTTGCAATCCTCAATTCAATTTTGGTGCGCTCGGGCAGGGATGACTACGCGCTGATAACGATTCTTGCGGGCATTGTTGCCGTGCTTATGATGCTTATACCGCAGTTTACCGATTTGCTCGGTACTGTCAAGTCCATAGTGGATTTCTGAAATGGATATAGTCAAAATTGCTTTTGTCGGCATTTTAACGGTTTTGCTTTACGGCCTTTTGCGCCAGATGAAGCCCGAAATGGCTCCGCTGATTGTGCTAGGCGGTGCAGCGGTGATTCTTATAACGCTTACCGACAGCCTTTTGAGTGTTTCGGGCGGTGTTGATGAAATGATGAGCCTTGCGGGGCTTGAAAAAGAAAATGTGTCGCTTTTGATGAAAGCTCTCGGCATATGCGTTGTTACGCAGTTTGCTGCAGATATTTGCTATGACAACTCCTGCTCGTCAATCGCGGCGGCAGTTGAGCTTGCGGGCAGGGTGGGGGCGGTTGCGCTTGCCATGCCTATGATAAAAACCGTTGCGCAAATCGCAATAGGATTAATAAACGGCTGATGATATGAATATAAAAAGAATGATGATGATTTTTGCGGCGATGCTTCTTATGGCGATTTTTGCTCCCGAAGCATGCGCATCAAACATCGACGAATATTATAAAGACCCGCTTGAAGCAAGCGGAGCGGCAGAGCTTTCCGAATATCTTTCCGATGAAACGCGCGGATATCTCGAAAAGCTCGGCTGTGATAAAATTGAATTTGAAAAAATTCTGGATGTTTCACCAAAAGCCATATTTGAGTTTATCGGTGATTTGATAAGCGGAAAGGTGAAAGGGCCGCTCAAAGCGATGCTGAAATCAATCGGAGCGGTGCTTATGATAAGCGTTTGCAGCGGATTTTTCCCCGACGATGAAAAAAGCAAATCTGTTCTTAACATGATTTGCGGATGCTTTATTGTTATTGCAGTTTTTTCGCCTGCCGCACAAAGCATAAAAGCCGCGGCGGCGGCAATCGAGGCATGTGCTGTTTTTGAAAAGGCTCTGATACCCGTTCTGGCGGCTGTTGTAACCGTCAGCGGCAACCCGACAATGGCTTTATCCATGCAGGGGGCGGCATTTGCGGCTGCTGAATTTGTGGAATCCCTCGCCAAAAACTTTGTTTTACCCCTTGTCGGCATATCGGGTGCGCTGAGCGTAACGGGTGCAATGCTCCCGACCCTGCGACTTTCCGCAATATCGGAAATAATGCGAAAAACCATGATAACTGTGCTTGCTTCGGCGGCTGGCTTATTTACGGGCTTTTTGTCGCTTAAAAGTCTGCTTGCTTCAAGTGCGGACAGTCTTGCGATAAAGGGCGTAAAGCTCGCTTCAAGCACCTTTGTGCCCGTTATAGGCGGAGCGATAGGCGAGGCATACACCTCGGTTGTGGGCAGTCTGTCTTTGCTTCGTTCTACGGTGGGAATCTATGCTGTAATCGCTTTTGCGGTTATCGGGATACCGATAATAATCAACCTTGCGCTGTGGGTGCTTGCTATGAGGGCGGCGTGCGCGGTGAGCGATTTGCTTGACTGCCGCGTATGCTCCGAAATTCTGAAAAGCATTGCTTTTGTGTTTTCAATGGTCAACACACTTCTTCTGCTCTGCATGGCGGTTTTTATTATTTCGGCGGGGCTGGTTGTGCTTATAAAGGCTGGTGAATGAAGAGTTGGAAGTGTTAAGACAATGGGCACTCAGCCTGATAATTGCGTCTGCGGCGGGCACCTTTGCAATGGTTTTGTCACCGCGCGGGTCAATGGATAAAACGGTGCGCGCCGTAGTTGGGATTTTTGTTGTTTCGGTTGTTTGTTCACCGCTTGCGGAAATAAAAGATATCGGCTTTTCAGCGCAGGCTTTTGCCGAATATGAGCTTGAAACCGAAAATGTTCAGGCTTTGCGCGAACAGCTTGTTTCGGCATGCCGCAACGCGGTTGAAATGCAGGTTAAAAATGCCGCGCAGGAGCTTGAAATCGAGGTTGAATCGATTGAAGCAGAAATGAATATCGATGCAGAAAACTGCATAATTATACATAAAATTCTTGTGAATACAGCTGCGGAGAACGGTGGAAAAGCAAGGGCTTTTTCCGAAATTCTGCAAGAAAAGCTTGGGGTGCCCGTGCAGGTAAACTCATTTTAAGGAACGGTATTTCATGTGAAAAAGCTTTATGATGAAATTAAAAAAATCATAGAAAAAATAACCGAAAAAAGCCGCATAAGCAAAAAAATGCTGCTTTCGGCTTTTCTTTTACTTGCGGGTATTATTGCTTTGACCGTCAGCGAAATATCCGCCGAAAGCAAGGCTGCTTCCGCTCAGACAACCGTCATTTCAACATCGGGCACGGGCGAATACGCCGCTGACCTTGAAATGCGCTTAACTTCAATAATATCAAGCATTTCCGGTGCGGGCAAAACAAAGGTTATGGTCACTCTCGAAAGCGGGAGCGAGGAGATTTATCTGCATGATTATAACTATGGCGAAAACGCCGACCCGAGCGGCAAAAACAGCTTCGAGCGCAAGGATGAATATGTTATTGTGGACAGCGACGGCGGCGAAAAGGGTATAGTTGTCAGGGTGGCGGAGCCGAGGGTGCGCGGGGTTGCGGTTGTGTGCGAAGGCGGCAATTCCGAGGTGGTGCGCGAACAGATAATAAGCGCGGTAACGGCTCTGCTTGATATCAGCAGCGCAAAGGTAAGCGTGGCAAAAATGAATTAAAACATTCATTATGCATAAAAATTCAACAATATCGGAGGAAAAGAAGATGATTATTAAGAAAAGGCAGCTCTTGCTTGCAACGCTCATAATTGCTCTTGCGGCGGCGGTTTTTGTTAACTGGTATTACACAAAGCCGCAGGTAGAATCCGCAGAAGCGGGCACGGCGTTAACAACAGCCCCCGAGGCGCAGGAGGGCGCAAATCTCGGCGACGCGCGCTATGTAATTTCAACCGATGCGGTTTTGGAGGATGCGGCGGCGCAGGCGCAGGCAAGCGAATATTTTGCGGGCGCAAAGCTTCGCAGAAAAACAGCCCATGACGAGGCCGCAGAGGCACTCAATGACATAATCAAGGACAGTGCGTCTTCATCGGAAGCTGTTAAAAGTGCAAGCAAAGCACTTGAAGAGCTTGCAAACGCCATAACGCTTGAAAGCGACCTGGAAAACCTGATAACCGCAAAGGTCGGATGCGAAAATTTGGTTATCCTCAACGGCGGCAATGCGGAAATAATCGTTGAAAACGGCTCACTTGACGATGTTTCAATAGTCAAAATAAAAGAGGTTGCCGTTAAGCATACAGGCTATCCCGTTGACAACATAACGATAATCGAAATGGAATATTAATAAATATTTTAAATTTATATATTGTATAATGAGCAGAATAATGATATAATTATGCATATTAAAGGGATTTCCGGAGGATTAATATGCTTACAAGACGTGAAGAGAGAGAACAGGCTTTTATTCTGCTTTTTGAAAAATCATTCAATGCCGAAACCGAGATTTCTGAGCTTTATGAAATTGCTGTTGAAAACGAGGTTGTTGCTGACAGCGAGTTTATTAAAAAGCTTTCTTCCAAGGCGGTTGAAAATCAGGAAGCAATCGATGCAATCATCGAAAAGAATTCCGTTAAATGGAAGATGAGCCGCATTTCAAAGGTTGCCCTTGCGGTTATGCGCCTTGCAATTTGCGAAATGCTTTATTTTGACGATATTCCCGTGGGCGTTTCGATAAATGAAGCTGTTGAGCTTTGCAAAAAATACGCCTCAAAGGATGATTATACTTTTGTTAACGGTATTTTAAGCTCTGTTGCAAAGGAAGAAAAGTAATGCTTACTCTCGGAATTGACACAAGCAACTACACAACTTCCGTTTGCCTTTACAACAGCGAAAGCGGCGAAATGCTTCAAAAAAAGCTGCTTTTGCCCGTTAAAAAGGGCGAAAAGGGTCTGCGCCAGAGTGACGCCGTGTTTCATCACACATCAAGGCTTTATCCGCTTGTGAAAGAGCTTTTTGCCGAGAAGTGCGCAGAGATTGATGCAATCGGTGTTTCCGAAAAGCCGAGGGATGCCGAGGGGTCATATATGCCGTGTTTTCTTGTCGGTGTTAATACAGCCGAGTGCATAGGCGCGGCGATGAACAAGCCGGTTTACGGTTTTTCGCATCAGGCGGGTCATATAGCCGCCGCCCTTTATTCAAGCGGAAGAACGGATTTAATTAAAGAGAAATTTATTGCCTTTCATGTTTCCGGGGGAACAAGCGAAATGCTGCTTGTAACTCCGGATAGTGAGAGGGCTTTTGATATTAAGATAATCGGCGAAACGCTGGATTTGAACTGCGGACAGGCTGTTGACCGCGCGGGGGTTATGATGGGCCTTTCGTTCCCTTGCGGCAGTGAGTTGGAGGCTCTTGCGCTTAAAAGCGATAAAAAATACAATCCCAAGGTCTGCGTCAAAAACGGCAGCTGCAGCCTTTCGGGGCTTGAAAATCAGTGCAAAAAAATGCTTGACTGCGGCGAAAGTCACGAAGACGTCGCCCGTTACTGCATAGATTTTGTCTGTAAAACAGTTGAAAAAATGACCGAATATGCCGTTGTCGAATACGGCAACCTGCCTCTTGTTTATGCGGGCGGCGTAATGTCAAACACCATAATCAAAAACCGAATTCAAAGCAAATTCAATGCGAGTTTTGCCGCTCCCGAATTTTCATGCGACAATGCGGCGGGCATTGCTTATCTTGTAAGCTTGAAGGGGGCTGACGACAATGGCTAACGGAGTTGTTTTGAGCGTCAGCCAGCTTAACAGATATGTCAAATCGATAATTGAGCAGGATATGAATCTGCAAACCGTTTTTGTTCAGGGTGAAATATCGAATTTTACCAATCACTATAAAACGGGTCATTTTTATATGACGATAAAAGATGAGTTTTCGTCAATAAAAGCGGTTATGTTCAAAACCGCAAATATGCGCCTCAAATTCATGCCCGAAAACTCCATGAGCGTGATTATAAGGGGCAGGGTAGCTGTTTTTGAGCGCGACGGTCAGTATCAGCTTTATATCGATGATATGCAGCCCGACGGCACGGGCGCACTTAGCCTTGCTTTTGAGCAGCTTAAATCAAAGCTTGCAAAAGAGGGCTTGTTTGATGCCGAAAAGAAAAAAGCGATACCTGCTTATCCCATGCGCGTGGGCGTTGTAACTTCTCCCACGGGCGCGGCGATAAGGGATATAATAAATGTTATTTCGCGAAGGTTTCCGCTTGCCGAGCTTATTTTCTGCCCCGTTGCGGTGCAGGGTGATTACGCCGCGCCGCAGATAAAGGCGGCAATAGAGCTTTTTAATGCCGAAAAAGCGGCGGATGTTTTGATTGTCGGCAGGGGCGGCGGCTCGGTTGAAGAGCTTTGGGCTTTCAACGAAGAAATTGTTGCAAGAGCTGTTGCCGCAAGCGAAATACCCGTTATTTCCGCCGTCGGCCATGAAACGGATTTTACGATATGTGACTTTGCGGCGGATTTGAGAGCGCCCACTCCTTCTGCCGCGGCAGAGCTTGCCGTGCCCGACTCCAATCAGCAGGCTGAAATGTTTGCATCGGCGTGCAGGCGTATGCTTTCCGCTGTTTCGGACAAGCTTTTTTCCGAAAGCGCAAAGCTCGAAAAACAACGCTCAAGGCTTCACCTTATGAATCCGCAAAACTACATTGACAACCTGCGCGTGCGCTGTGACAGAGCCTCGATGGCTATGGAAGCTTCGGTGCGCGCAGAGTTAACCGATAAATCCAAGGAGCTTTCCACGCTCTGCGCAAAGCTGGATGCAATGAGCCCCCTCAAAATTCTTGCAAGGGGCTACAGCGTTGCAAGCAAGCAGGGCAAAATAATTTCCGATATCGGCTCTGTTGAAAAGGGCGATTTGATTAATGTCAAGGTCAGCGGCGGTGATATCGAATGCGAAGTAACAAATGTGAAAGGCTGTTGAAAATGGAGAAAATAAATTACGAAAAATCCGTTGCGAGGCTTGAAGAAATTGTGGACAAGCTTGAAAACGGCAATCTTTCCCTTGAGGAAATGATGAAGCTTTATGAGGAGGGCACAGCTCTTGCTTCCAAATGCGCAAAAAGCCTCGATGCGGCGCAGCTGAAAATTACTGAGCTTTCTTCGGGAAAGGCGAAAAACGATGATTGATTTTAATACAATTTTCAGCAAATACGTCGCTTTGGCAAACGAAGCGGCTGACAAATATGTTTCCGAGGCGGCTTTTGAGGGCAGAGAATCCGTCGGTCTTTCAAAGATGCTCGAAGCCATGGCTTATTCGCTCAAAAACGGCGGCAAGCGCATAAGACCCGTGCTGGCAATGGAGTTTTGCCGCGTGTGCGGAGCAAATTATGAAAAAGCTCTTCCCTTTGCGCTCGGAATAGAAATGATTCACACATACTCGCTCATTCACGACGATTTGCCGTGTATGGACGATGACGATATGCGCCGCGGAAAAAAGTCCAATCACATTGTTTTCGGCGAGGCGAATGCCCTGCTTGCGGGTGACGGACTTTTGACATTGGCATTTGAAACCGTTCTTTCTGCGCCCGATATAAGTGATTATGCCAAGGCTAAGGCAGGCTTGGTGCTTGCCAAGGCGGCAGGCTGCTCGGGCATGATTGCGGGTCAGGTTATGGACCTTGCAAACGAAAACAGAGCGGCTTCGCTTGATGAAATACGCGAAACGGACAGGCTCAAAACGGGCGAGCTTATCAGAGCGGCTGCCGTTATGGGCTGCATTGCCGCGAATGCGGATGAAGCTAAAATCAAAGCGGCTGAAGAATACTGTGAGTGCATAGGCCTCGCTTTCCAGATTGTTGATGATATTCTTGATGTAACGAGCGATGCAGAAACTCTCGGCAAGCCCGTCGGAAGCGACAGCGCAAACCAAAAATCAACCTATGTTTCGCTTCTCGGTCTTGAAAAGTCGGCTGAATATGCCGAGGAATTAACAAACCGTGCCAAAGAAGCGTTAAAGATTTTCGGCTATGGAGGAGAATTTTTGGCTCTGCTTGCGGACAAGCTTTTGAACCGAAAAAACTGATTTATGAACGGAAAAATTCTTGAAAATTTAAATAATCCCGCGGATGTTAAAGCACTCGACGAGGCCTCTCTCGAAAAACTGTGCTCCGAGATACGCGGCGTTTTGGTTGATACGGTAGCCTCTACCGGCGGTCACCTTGCGTCAAATCTCGGCACGGTTGAGCTGACTGTTGCCCTGCACAAGAGCTTTAATTCGCCCGAGGATAAAATAATATGGGATGTCGGCCATCAGGCATATACGCATAAGCTTCTGACCGGCAGATACGCCGATTTTTCCACCCTGCGCAAGGAGGGTGGAATATCGGGCTTTGTGCGCCCCGACGAAAGCGTGCATGACAGCTTTTATGAAGGTCATGCGGGCGTTTCTATATCGCAGGCGGCAGGTATTGCCGCGGCAAATGCCGTTAAAGGCTCCAAAAACTTTGCTGTTGCCGTTATCGGTGACGGCTCTTTCGGCAACGGTATGGCATACGAAGCTCTCAATCACGCGGGCTCAACCAAAACGCGCCTTATCGTTATTTTGAATGACAATGAAATGTCAATTTCCGAAAATGTCGGCGCAATGGCGAGGTATCTTGCGGCGGTCAGAGCAAAGCCCGAATACTACAGATTCAAAGCGGGCACGGAAAGAACGCTCAACCGCATTCCCGTTGTCGGCAAATCACTTTCCCATCATCTTTTCAAGCTCAAAACCACGTTAAAAAATATTATCTATTCCAGCTCATTTTTTGAGGATTTGGGCTTTAAATATATCGGACCGATTGACGGTCACAACATAGCCCGCCTTTGCGAGGCTATGGACAGCGCAAAAATGGTTGAACGCCCCGTTGTTATTCATATCAACACCCTTAAGGGCAGGGGCTATGATTTTGCGGAAACCTCGCCCGAAAAGTTCCACGGAATTTCAAAATTTGATATTAATACGGGCGAGCCGCTCTCATCGGGCGACTGTTATTCCACCCGTTTCGGCAAGGCTCTTTGCGAGTTTGCGGCAAAGGACAAGCGCATTTGCGCCATAACCGCCGCCATGGCACTCGGCACGGGTCTTGACGGCTTTGTAAAGGCATATCCCGAAAGATTTTTCGATGTCGGTATTGCCGAGGAGCATGCGGTAACCTTTGCAAGCGGGCTTTCATCGGCGGGTATGCTGCCCGTGTTTGCCGTTTATTCAACATTTTTGCAAAGGTGCGCCGACCAGCTTATTCATGACGGTGCGCTCCAAAGGCAAAAAATGATAATTGCCGTTGACAGAGCAGGCTTTGTCGGTGAGGACGGCGAAACGCATCAGGGTCTTTTTGATGTTGCTCTGCTTCAAAGCATGCCCAATACAACGGTTTACAGCCCCGCAACCTATGCGGAGCTTAATAATGCGCTTTACAATGCATTTTATAAAGACGAAAATTTGGTTGTTATCAGATACCCGCGCGGAAGCATGCCCGAATTTGCCGAGGCTGAGGAATCGAATGGCGGTGAATTCAAAACTGTCGGTAACGGCAAAACGGCAATACTTACCTACGGCAGGCTGTATTTTAATGCTCTTAAAGCGGCTGAAATGCTTCGCGAAAAGGGTATAGATGTCAGAATAATAAAGCTTGAAAAAATAAAACCCATGCCGCGCGGAGCGGTTGAAAGCGCGCTTGAATGCGAAAATGTTTTCTTCTTTGAGGAGGGCATGCGTTCGGGCGGTGTTGCCGAAAAATTCGGCTGTGCGTTGCTCGAAAGCGGCTTTGGCGGAAAATATTCCGTAACCGCCGTTGACGGCGAATTTGTTGCCCACGCAAGCGTAGCAAGGCTTATGGAAAAATATTTCATGGATGCCGCGGGCATGGCAGGCAAGATTGAAAAAGAGGTAGCAATATGAGCGAAAAAATGCGGCTTGATGTTGCCGTTTTCGAAAGAGGATATGCCGAAACAAGAGAAAAGGCAAAAGCCATGATAATGGCGGGCAGCGTTTATCTCAACGGTCAAAAAGCGCTCAAAGGCGGCGTTAATATCAAAGAAACCGATGTTATTGAGGTAAGGGGCGCTGTTAATCCGTTTGTCAGCCGCGGAGGCTTAAAGCTTAACAAAGCCGTTGCAAGCTTCGGGCTTGATTTGAGCGACTGCATCTGCATGGATATCGGCGCATCAACCGGCGGATTTACGGATTGCATGCTGTCAAACGGCGCAAAAAAGGTTTATGCCATCGATGTAGGCTACGGTCAGCTTGCGTGGAAGCTTCGCTGCGACGAAAGAGTTGTAAATCTTGAAAGAACAAATTTCAGATATGTCACAAGGGAGCAGGTGCCCGATGATATTGACTTTGCTTCCGTTGATGTTTCATTTATATCGTTAAAGCTTATTTTGCCCGTTATGCACACTCTGCTTAAATGCGGCGGCAGGTCGGTATGCCTCATAAAGCCGCAGTTTGAAGCAGGTAAAGAAAATATCGGCAAAAAGGGTGTTGTGCGCGACAAAAGCGTTCACGAGGACGTTGTGAGAAACATAACCGAGTTTGCCGCCGAAAACGGCTTTAAGGTTATTGATGTTGATTTTTCTCCAATAAAAGGTCCTGAAGGCAACATAGAATATCTTATGTACATCGAAAAGTGTGAAAGCGGTGAACTGCTCTGGAACGGCTCTGTTGCCGAGCTTGTGGAGCGTTCGCACGAAAATCTTGATAAATAACACGGAGGATAGGAGAATGAGAATTGCTCTTATGCCCAACCTGACCCGCGCGGAGGCGTTTGATGTAACGGCGGGTATCTGCAAAAAGCTCAAAGAGCTCGGTGCCGAGTTCTGCTTTTTGCCCGAACATAAAAAGGATTTTGAATTTACGGGTGCGGAGTTTTTGCAGGCCGAAGAAGCCTTGTCGCGCTGCGATGCGGTTATCGCAATCGGCGGCGACGGCTCAATCATCCATGCCGCAAAGCTTGCTGTTTTGAAGCAAAAACCCATTCTCGGAATAAATGCGGGCAGGCTTGCATTCATGGCGGGTCTTGAGGATAATGAGCTTAATCTGCTCTCGCGGCTGATTGACGGCGATTATTCGCTCGATAAAAGGCTTCTGCTCAAAATAACAGTTAAAAAAGACGGCAAGGTGATTTTCAGCGACTATTGCGTTAACGACTGCCTTGTTACAAACGAAGAAAAGCAGAGGATGACCGCCATTGATGTTGCGCTTGACGGCAAGCTGTTTAACAGCTATCTGTGCGACGGGGTGCTTATTTCAACCCCTACGGGCTCAACGGCGTATTCCCTTTCTGCGGGCGGTCCGATAGTTGACCCCGAGCTTGAAAGCATTCTGCTGACCCCGCTTTGCCCGCATTCGCTTGTTGACCGCTCGCTGATTTTCAGACCCGATGCGGTCATAACCGTCACATCGGCGGAAAGCCTTCCGCTTTGCATTTCCGATGACGGCACGGAGCCCGTTATAATCGAGCCGGGCTGTGTTGCGGAAATTTCAAGAGCCGAATTTACGGCAGATTTCATCAGAATCAAGTCGGATAATTTTATCGACATACTTTATAAAAAACTCGCGCAAAGAAGATAAATTTAAGGAGTGTAAAAGGTGAAAAAGAGAAGACATGAGGCAATAATCAGGCTGATTGAGGAGCATTGCCTTTCAACCCAGACGGACCTGCTTGAAATGCTCAAAAAAGAGGGCTTTGACACAACGCAGGCAACAATTTCAAGAGATATCAAGGATTTGCGCCTTATCAAAAAGGTTGACGAAATGGGCAGAAGCCGCTATGCGGTTGATAACGGCGATTCAAGTGAGCTTCTCGGCAAATACAGAAGCATTTTCAGCCACTCCGTTATTTCCGCCGATTATGCTGGCAACACCCTTGTTATAAAATGCTACACAGGCATGGCGCAGGCGGCTTGTGCGGCTCTTGATTCCATGCATTGGGAGGGTCTTGTGGGCACTCTTGCAGGCGATGACACAATCTTTGCACTCTGCAGAACACCTGAGCTTGCAAATCAAATGAAAGAAGCCATTGCCGATTTACTCGGATAACCGAAGGGAAGATAACATATGTTGGTCGGTTTAAAAATCGAAAATATTGCCGTTATCGAAAGCGCGGAGCTGGAATTTGATTCAGGGCTAAATGTTATGACGGGTGAAACGGGCGCGGGCAAGTCAATCGTTATTGACTCTATCAATGCCGTGCTTGGCGAGCGCACGTCAAGGGAGCTTATACGCACGGGTGCGGAGAGCGCAAGGGTTTATGCTTCGTTTGCTGATATAAACGATGCAACCGAAAAGCTGCTTGATGAAATGGGTATTGAAAAAATGCCCGACAAAACGCTTGTTTTGAGCCGTTCGTTGAGTGCATCGGGCAAAAACGCCTGCCGCATCAACGGCTGCCCTGCAACCGTCAGCGCGCTGAAAGAAATCGGTGCGGGTCTGCTCAATATCCACGGTCAGCATGACAGTCAGGCGCTTCTGTCGCCGGACAGACATTGCGGCTTCATCGATTCTCTTGCGGAAAACGAGGCTCTGCGTGCCGAATATAAGAGGGTTTTTACTCGGCTTGTTGCGGTCAAAAAAGAGCTTGATGCGCTCTATGACAGCAGGGACGAAAAGGCGGCAAGGCTCGATTACCTTAATTTTCAAATAAACGAAATCACCGAGGCGAATGTTCATGTGGGTGAACGCGATGAGCTTTCAAAGGAAAAAGAGCTTTTGCAAAACAGCGGCAGGGTTATAAAATCGCTCGAAAAGGCATATGCCGCATTGAGCAGCGACAACGGAATTTTAACGGGCGTTGAGGACTGCGCGCATGAGCTTGAAACGGCTTCAAAATATTATTCAAACGCGGAAAACAGCGCAAAAAGCATGCGCTCGGTTTCGTATGAGCTTGCGGAAATATCGGCGCAGGTGCGTGACCTTGTTGACGGCTTTGACTACAGCCCCGAAAGGCTCACGGAAATAAACGAAAGGCTGGATTTTCTTTACAGACTTTCCATGAAATACGGCGCAAGCGAAAACGAGATTCTCGAAACCCTCCAAAAGGCGGTTAACGAGAAAAATGCTATTGAAATTTCAGATGAAAAAATATCGGAGCTTGAAGAGCAGCTTTATGCTCTTTCCGACAAAATAAAAATTCTCTCCGCAAAGCTTACGGAAAGCAGAATGACCGCGGCGAGGGAATTTGAGAAAAAGGTTAAAGCGGAGCTTGAATTCCTTGATATGCCGAAGGTCACCTTTGTGGTTGACCGCAAGGCAACCGCATTAACATCGAAGGGCGCGGATGCAATAGAATTTTTAATCAGCGCAAACCCCGGTCAGGAGCCCAAAGCCATTGCAAAAATCGCATCGGGCGGCGAGCTTTCAAGGATTATGCTTGCAATAAAAAATGTTCTTTCCGATAAAGACGAAATCGCAACGCTGATATTTGACGAAATTGACACGGGTGTCAGCGGTTCTGCGGCGGAAAAAATCGCGTTGAAGCTTCAGCAGGTTTCAAAGGGCAGGCAGGTTATCTGCGTAACCCATCTTGCGCGTATCGCCGCGCAGGCGGATAAACATATGAAAATCAGCAAATCCGTTGATGATATGAAAACCTACACCAAAATCGATTCGCTCGATTTTGAAGGCAGAGCTGCGGAAATTGCAAGAATAACCGCGGGCGGAAGCGTAACCGCCCTGCAGCTTGAAACGGCAAAGGAAATGCTTTTGAACGCAAAGGAGAATACAGAATGAAATTCGGTGTATGTGTCGGCACAGACATAGAAAAAATGAAGGTTATAAAGGAAATCGGCTATGATTATGCCGAGGGTCATTGCCAAGAGATAGCAAAAAAAGACAAAGAATATCTTGATGCAATGAAAGCAACAGGTCTGCCGATGGTTGCCGCCAACTGCTTTATAGGGTTGCGCATTATGGGAGAAGAAAAAAATGAAGCAGAGGTTAAAGCGTACCTTGAAAAAATGTTTGAAAACGTGGCTTATCTCGGCTTGAAATATCTTGTTTTCGGTTCATCGGGTGCAAGAAGAATTCCCGACGGAATGAGCCTTGAAGAGGGCAGGGCACAGATAATTGATTTTCTCAAAAACGACGTCGTGCCGCTTGCAGAAAAATATAACATAACCATTGCTGTTGAACCGCTTCGTCCCGAGGAATGCAATGCAATCAACACGGTTGCCGACGGTGTTGAAATTGCAAAGGCGGTTGCTTCGCCCCGCGTAAAGGTGCTTGCCGACGTTGCACACATGTATGTTCAGAACGAAAGCATGGAGAGTCTGCTTGATTATAGGGGATGGATTGTTCATGCCCATACCTCCAATCCCGCTCCCGACCCTTCACTCGGTCACAAGAGAATTTATCCCGTTGCAAGCGATGAATTCAGTCAGGCGGATTTTGTTAATGCGCTGAAAGAAATCGGCGTTGAATATTGCTCAATAGAGGCAAATGCTATTGAATTTGAAAGCGATGCACGGAATGCATATGAAGTGCTGAAGAATTTAAAGTGAAAATATGAAACTCGGTAAAAATGATGTTGTGTTGTTTTCGGGTGACTCCATAACCGACGGAGTTGAAAAGCCGTTTGAAAGACCCGACAGCAATGACCCCGAGGATTTCGGTTGCATCTTTGTTCCGCTGTATGATAAAATTTACGAGCAGGCAAAAAGGTCAAAAATTGAGTATTTCATTTGGGACGGC
>JAZSGU010000164.1:0-18790 GCA_045532895.1 Acutalibacteraceae bacterium
TAAGTTTCTTTAAATTCTTCATGTCAGTTTACACCATTCTCAGTACATTTTATACAACATACGCCACCGTTAAGGTTTTCGCCGTAAACCGTGCAATCCTCACAAACCATATTGCCGCATATCTCGCACTTGTTCAGTTCAAGACGGGCTTCGTTGTTCGCACGCTCATAAGCCTTTCCGTGGTCACTGGCGTAAATAATTGCCCTTGCTTCCCGTTCGTCGCTGCTCAAAAATTTCTTGTCCTTGAATCCCGAAATGAATTCGAGCACATCAGTTTTTATCGGTTTGCCGCAGCAATCGCAGTAGAATTCAAACTCAAACTGCTTTATTGTTGACTTGTCAGCAAACCTTTTCGTAACTGCTTTAAGCATAGAAAACCTCCCTTGCTTTTATTGGTAATTTCATTTTAATGGCAGATTTCCTTAAAAATAAGTAGCCCCAAGGGCTACTTTTACCGAAAAAAGGCTACCTTTATGGCTACCGTGTCAAAAACATGTTTTTCAAATTGTAACAACTGCACAAAAACAGAAACTATCATTAAAGTTTGACACTAAATTCAAAGTATGCTATATTATGATATATAAGGATTGGTGTTTTATATAAAACTTGAGATAAAAAAGCTATCTTTCCCCGAACAGATTAAATTTGTAAGAATGTTTCTGCAGTTAAGTCAAACCGAGCTTGCAGAAAAAATCGGCATATCCTATGCAACTGTAAGCCGCTGAGAGCGGGAAAACCGTACACCGCAGCTTGCAATGCTCGGCAAGTTTTATTCCTTTTGTATGCGAAACGGAGTAGAGCTTGATTCATCGGAAAAGGAGGGGTAATATGTCTGTTATTTACGGTATATTTTCTGCCGTTGCGTTACTTATGATTGGCGCATATTTTTATGTTGACCGCAAGCGGGATATATGGCTGATGCTCCTTTTTGTTTCAGTTGCAGTTTGTGATATAGGTTATTTTCTTTTATCTTTATCAAAAACACTTGATGCCGCACTCTGGGCAAACAGACTTGCGTATCTCGGCAGTGTTTTTCTCTCGTTCTTTCTTTTGATGATGATAATGAATTTGTCAAGATTCCGTTATCCGAAGCTTTTGCCGAAAATTCTTATCGGTATAAATACCGTTATGCTGTTAATCACCGCAAGCGGAGGAATACTCCCGATATATTATAAAAACGTATCGCTTGATTTTATCAACGGGATGCCCGTTCTCATCAAGGAATACGGCCCGCTTCACGCAGTATATAAGATTTTTTTGTTTGCTTATTTTGCCGCAATGGTATGTATAATCGCCTACACCGCAATAAAGAAAACCGTTGTTTCAAGCAAGCACACCATGTTTCTTGCGTTTGTTGTTATCGGCAACATCACAATATGGCTTATTGAAAATATGATTCATTCAAGCTTTGAATTCCTTTCGATTTCATATATCGTAACCGAAGGACTTATCCTTTTCCTCTACGGAATTTTGCAGGACTACGGGCTTGCCGACACACAAAAAATCTCCGACTCATCCATAGTGATTTCACAAAATGCAAGTGAAAATGTTGTGCTTTCCGAAACTGTCAAATCATTCACCTGTGAACAAATAGATAGTATTCTGAATAACTGGAAAGCCGTTGAAACACTTTCTCAAAGAGAAAAAGAAGTGTTGCGCTTCCTGCTCGAAAATAAAAAACGCAAAGTTATTGCTGATGCGCTATTCGTAACCGAAAGCACTATCAAAAAACATACGGCGGCAATATACCGCAAACTTGAAACCACCAACAGAACAGAGCTTTTTGAAAAAGCAAAAGAGTATTCCGTACCAAGTTAATGTAGGGGTATTTATTACGAGAACTATAATTTTTCACAAAGCCTCTCGATAAATAAATGTTCTGTATGGTATAGTAAATTAATTTTAAATTTGACAATTTAATAACGATGTTATTGATTGCGGATATGAGTCCGCCTAAAGCCGGCGATATGCTAAGAGAAAATTATCGCACTCCTCACCTTTGTTGATACTGTATGTGGCGAATGCTTCCGGTGATGCGGGATTAAAAAACAGTATGCCTTTGAGATTATTTTAAATTTCAAAGCTGTTACATAAGACATCATTTGTAAAAGCGAGAGCAATGCTCTCGCCGATTGATGCTGTCTGTGTGACGGCTTTTTTGTTTTGCTCAAATTCATTTCAAAACTGTAAAAAATGCAGAAATCAAATTGGTGTGTGTTTGATTTAACGCTGCATCGTTTCGAAAATTTCTGCCGGATGAATCTTTCTTTTTACGGTTGTTCAGCTATGAAAAATCATTCTAAAAGCCGCCTTTTGAAAAATGTTTTTTGGAAAGGAGATTTATGTTTTGAAAACAGGCTTGAAGAAATCTCAAAAGACAACGGAGATATTTTTTGATGAAGCAAGCCGATTATCACGGTGTCAACCTACAACGCGGATTTAAAAAATCGTCTGTCGGCATATTCGGAAAAACATTCGGACTTGTGCAAGCTGGTTGACAATTCCGAAGACGGAAGACTGATGTTTGAGATTGAAAAAGGAAGATTTTGTTTCAGACTCACAGAGCCGTATTGTAAAGAGCGACACTCTGCCGCAAGTGAGTTTGCAAAGAAACAAAAACATAAGTTGCGAAACCGCAACAGTAAAGACATCTATTATCACGGTGCTGGGATAATTAAAATGCTTTCTCTGAAGATATGGAAGAAGCGTACCAACAACATATTTCAAAACAACATAAAGCAAAAACGGCATAGCCAAAGCTATACCGTTCAAATTACAGTTATTTGGTTATACTGCAAGAGCCCTTTGGGGTACCCTTTACTTTTTTGAATGCATCGAAATGATAAATATTGTTGAAATAATCATTACAAAACCAATGATATCCGTGCCTGAAAAGTCGGTGTCAAGCCACACGGCGGATATAACGGTTGCAGAAACGGGCTCTATGCTTGAAATTATGCTCGCCTTTGTTGCACCGATAAGATGAATACTTTCCAGATAAAATGAATATGCAACAACCGTACCCAAAATAATAATACCTGCCATTGCACCGACAAGCGTCGAAGAAATCACGGGCATGGTTTCCCATGGTCTGAATACGGGCAAAAGCGCAAGACCGCCTGCCAGCATCCCCCAGCCGAGCACAGTCGGCGTGTCAAAATTTTTAAGAAGCGGTGTCGGAATGATTGAATAACACGCAAGGAAAATACCCGATGCTATTCCCCAAAACAGCGCCTTGGGCGAAACGGCAAGGCTGTTGATATCACCGCCCGTTGCGATTATAAATGTTCCGCCAACAGCAAGAATTATGGAAATAATCTCCACCGCAGTCGGCAGCTTTTTGCCTTTCATGCACATAAAAACAAGTATCATGGCGGGCGAAAGATACTGCAAAACGGTTGCCGTGCCCGCATTTGAATACTCGATGGCGGTAAAATAAGAATACTGGCACATAATAAGCCCGAAAAGCGTAAAAAACACCATTCGCAAGAAATTACTTTTACCGCACCACACGCCGAAAATTTTGTTCTTATTCTTTGCAAAGCTCATTGCAAGCAGAATAATACCCGTTGCAACCATTCTTATCGGCACAACCCACTTTGAATCAACGCCATGATATGTAAAAAGATACTGACCGCATGAGCCCGAAAAGCCCCAGAATATTCCGCCGAAAAGCGAAAGCAAAACTCCTGCCGCGATTTTTGACTTTTTCATTATAAACACCTCTTAAACCTTGTGAATGATAACATAAAAGTCAAATTAAATCAATAATAAAGTATATAAACACTCAGAAAAGCCAATAATTATCCGAGAACAAAAATTTGAGAAAAAACGAGAAAATTAAAGATAATCGAAGATATTTTCGATTTTTGGCATATAAAACATCAAATTTGACCTTTTTTGACTTTTGACCTTTTGACCTTTCCTGACTATAATGTAGTCAAGGTCAAAGAAAGTCAAAGTCAAATTCCAAAATAAAGAGATGATGTTATGAGTTTAAGCAATCAGATAGCAAGAATGCTCATGGAAATGCTTGAAAGCGACGGCACAACCGAAATTCAGCGCAACGAGCTTGCGCAGACTCTCGGCTGTGTGCCAAGCCAGATAAACTATGTTATATCCTCGCGCTTCACACCCGAACAGGGCTATATTGTTGAAAGCAGGCGTGGCGGCGGCGGTTACATCAAGATTACCCGCGTTAAGCTTGACCGCCCCTCGCTGATAATGCATACGGTCAACTATGTGGGCGAATCAACAGACTATGCAACCTGCCGCGCAAATATAATGAATCTGCTCCACAACGGTGCAATCAATGCGCAGAGTGCAAGGCTTCTGCTTGCGGCAACGGGCGAAAATGCGCTCAAGGCTCTGCCCTCCCCTGTCAGGGACAGAATCAGAGCCTCCATATTCAAACAAATGCTTATTTCAATAGATTCGGGAAAGGATGATTGATTATGTTATGTCAAAACTGCGGAAAAAATGAAGCAACAACCCACATCAAACAGATTATTAACGGCGACATGGCGGAGAGCCACCTTTGCTCTGACTGCGCTTCGCACCTCGGATATTCCGATGTGTTTTCGGGCTTCGGGCTCAATCTTTCGGAGCTTTTCGGCGGCTTTCTCGGTGACATGTTGCCTGCAATTTCTGCGGGCAAAACCCAAAGATGCGAAAAGTGCGGCTCATCGTTTGACGAAATTGTTCGCGACGGCAGAGTAGGCTGCGCGGACTGCTACAGAACATTTTACGATAAGCTCCTGCCGTCAATCCAGAGAATCCACGGCAAAATAAAACACAGCGGCAAGGTCAGCACCGCCGCTCCCGCAGAGGAAAAGATTGAAACAGCTGCCGAAAAAATCGAAAAGCTCAAAATTCAGATGAACGAAGCCGTTGCAAAGCAGGATTTTGAATCCGCGGCAAAAATCAGAGATGAAATCAAGGCTCTCGAAGGAGGCGAAGCAAAATGAACAAATGGTATTTTGAAAAGGGCGACCAAGGGGATGTTGTAATCAGCACCCGCATTCGCCTTGCACGAAATCTTGATGATTTTCCGTTCCCCGCAAAGCTTGATATCGGCGGCAAAAACAAGGTTAACTCCCTTATAAAATCAATTCTTTTTGAAAATGACCGCAAGGATTTCAGCTATATTGAAATGAAAGACCTTTCAAGGCTTCAGGCGGTTTCGCTTGCGGAGCGCCATCTGATAAGCCCCGAATTCGCCTCTAAAAAAGACGGCAGTGCGCTTGTGCTTTCGTCAGACGACAGCGTGAGCATCATGCTCTGCGAAGAGGACCACATCAGGCTTCAGGTTATGAAATCGGGTCTTGCGCTTGAAGAAGCCTATGACATTGCGGATAAGCTTGACAGCATGATTGACGGCAAGGTCAAATATGCTTTTGACGAAAGAATAGGCTATCTCACCCAATGCCCCACAAACCTCGGCACTGCGATGCGCGCTTCGGTTATGCTTCACCTGCCCGCGCTCACCCGCTGCGGTCAGATGACCCGCCTTTCAAACACGGTTTCAAAGCTCGGTCTTACCATAAGGGGCGCAAACGGCGAGGGCTCACAGCCGCGCGGCGACATGTATCAGATAAGCAACCAGATTACTCTCGGCATAACGGAAGAAACCGCGATTGCAAACCTTAAATCAATCGTTTTACAGCTTGTTGCGCAGGAAAGGGCGGCGGCTGCGGAAATGGTTAAAAATCCCGCAGAGGAGGATAAAATATTCCGCGCTCTCGGCGTTTTGAAAAATGCAAGACTTTTGAGCACAGATGAATTTATGGAGCTCATATCCGTTGTCAGACTGGGTGCGTCAAGGGGACTTATCGACACGCCGCTCGAAAAAATTAACGAGCTTATCGTCAACATGCAGCCCGCAACCATCAGCGCAGGCAACAGCGAGGCATCAAGCCCCGCTGCAAGGGACGCGGCAAGGGCTACGGCGGTCAGGGAAGCGTTGGCATAGTCTATAGTGAAAAATGAAAAGTTAAAAGTGAAAAGTTTCGGGCGGGCTCTGCCCGCACCCATAATACAAATCGGTCATAGGCAGAGCCTATCCTTAACTCTTCACTATTCACTCTTACCTTTTCACTTTATTTAGGGGGATGAAAATATGTACAGATTTACAGGCTTTACTCAGAAAGCCAACGATGCGCTCAACAGCGCAATAACATCCGCGGAAAACCTTGGCCATACCTACGTTGGCAGCGAGCATATTCTGCTCGGTCTGCTTGCGGAAAGCGGAGGCATGGCGCACACGGCACTTTCCGCCAAAAAAGTAACCTTTGACGAGGTTGAAGCAATAATCAAAGACTCCATCGGCATCGGCTCGCCCACAGTCCTTTCGCCCAATGATTTTACGCCAAGGGCAAAAAACATTATCGACACGGCAATTCTGCAGGGCAGAGGCATGGGGCATTCCTACATCGGCACGGAACACATTCTTATGGGAATAATCCGCGAGGGAACGGGAGCGGCAACCGAAATTCTTAACCGCATGGGCGTTTTTCCGCAGGATTTGCTCAGCGACCTGACCAACGCACTTGGCAGCAACCGTTCACAGCCAAGCAACGGCAAGGGCGAAGCAAAGGAAAAATCGGATACGCCCACCCTTTCACAATACGGCAGAGATTTAACCGTTCTTGCAACGCAGGGCAGGATTGACCCAGTTATAGGCAGACAGAAAGAAATCGAACGCGTTATTCAGATTTTGAGCCGCAGAACCAAAAACAATCCCTGCCTTATCGGCGAGCCGGGTGTCGGCAAAACTGCCATTGCAGAGGGGCTTGCCCTCAAGATTGCAACGGGCGAGGTGCCCGAGCTGCTGCGCAACAAAAGGATAATCACGCTCGACCTTACGGGAATGGTTGCGGGCACAAAATACAGAGGCGACTTTGAGGAGAGAATCCGTAACGCCATCGAAGAGGTCAAAAAAGCAGGCGATGTTATCCTTTTCATCGATGAGGTGCACACACTCATCGGCGCAGGCTCCGCAGAGGGTGCGGTTGACGCCGCAAATATTCTCAAGCCCTCGCTTGCGAGAGGCGAGCTGCAGGTTATCGGCGCAACAACGCTTGAAGAATACAGAAAACACATCGAAAAGGACTCTGCGCTTGAGAGAAGATTTCAGCCCGTTACAGTCGGCGAACCGACAGAGGAGGAAGCAATCGAAATCCTTAAGGGTCTGCGCGATAAATACGAGGCTCATCACAAAGTTAAAATATCCGACGGTGCAATCCTTGCCGCAGTTAAAATGTCGTCGCGCTACATCGGTGACAGATATCTGCCTGATAAGGCGATTGACCTTGTTGACGAAGCGGCTTCAAGGGTACGTCTTAAGGCATTCACCGCTCCGCCCGATTTGAAGGAGCTTGAAGAAAAGGTGAAATCCCTTGGTGAAGAGATGCAGTCCGCAATCAATTCGCAGGATTTTGAGCGCGCCGCTTCAATCCGCGACGAAAAGAACAAGGTTGCAAACGATTTGGAGAATGAACGCCGCCTTTGGAGAGAAAAGAGCACCCGCACAACGGGCGAGGTCGGCGAGCAGGAAATTGCCGCCATCGTTTCGCAATGGACAGGTATCCCCGTTGTTCAGCTCACTCAGGAGGAGAGCCAAAGGCTGCTTAATATGGAGGAGGAGCTCCACGGCAGAATAGTCGGCCAAAACGAAGCCGTCAGCGCGGTTGCAAGAGCAATCCGCCGCGGCAGAGCAGGTCTTAAAGACCCCAAACGGCCCACCGGCTCATTCATTTTCCTCGGTCCGACGGGCGTGGGCAAAACCGAGCTTTGCAAAACCCTTGCCGCATCGTTATTCGGCGACGAAAACGCAATGATAAGATTCGACATGTCCGAATACATGGAAAAACACACGGCATCAAGGCTTGTCGGCTCCCCTCCCGGATATGTCGGCTATGACGAGGGCGGTCAGCTCACGGAAAAGGTGCGCCGCAGACCGTATTCGGTTGTGCTGTTTGACGAAATTGAAAAAGCCCACCCCGATATCTTCAACATGCTTCTCCAGATTCTGGAGGACGGCATTCTAACTGATTCGCAGGGCAGGCGCGTTGATTTTAAAAACTGCATCATAATCATGACTTCAAACGTCGGCGCAAAGCAGATTTCGCAGACGGGCGCGGGCACGCTTGGCTTTGCACCCGAAAGCGGCGAAACTGCAAATGAAAAGAAAATCCGCGAAGCCGTTATGGGCGAACTGAAAAATGTTTTCAAGCCTGAATTTCTCAACAGAGTTGATGATATCATCGTTTTCCACAGACTGAACAAAGAAAACATCAACGAAATCGCCAAAAGAATGCTTTCAACTCTCTCCAAAAGAGTTAAAGAACTTGATTTTGAGCTTGATTTTTCAGAAAATGCGGTTGAGGAAATCGGCAAGGCAGGATTTGACCCCGTTTACGGCGCAAGACCTTTGCGCAGAGCAATCCAACAGCAGATTGAAGATAAGCTTTCGGAGGAAATGCTGGAAGGTAAGCTGAAGGCGGGCAAAAAATATACCTGTGTTTTTGAAAACGGGGCTTTTGAATTCAGGGAAACAGAATAACATCAACAGCCGTCTTGTTTAAGGCGGCTGTTTTAATTGTAAATTATTATATTTTTAATAGCCAACTATTGTTTTTTTAACAAAAATCTGTCATAATGTTATAAACGGTTTTACCGTAAAAACACACGGAGGGACATAAAATATGAAAAAAGCCATTATCGCAATAATAGTTGTTGCAGTTGTCGCAGCAGCGGCAACGGGAGCATACTTCCTTTTCTTCAAAAACAGCAACACACCCACAGAAGACATCAAAGTTACCGTAACCATGGATGACTTCGTTGAAAGCCATTCACGCTATGATGCAATGATGAAAAACCCCGAGAGATATCGCCGTGCTCTTGAGCAAGAATATCAGATGGGCACAGAGGGCGCAAAAGAATTCTTTGAAAACCCCGAAGAATGGCTCGCATATGAGCAGATGATTGTTATCAAAAATGACAGCGACCGGGACATCACCGTTTACGGCTACGAAATAAAGGATAACGGCAAAAACGGAATCTATATCTCAACCTCTTTAGGCGGCGAACTCGGTATTTCTCCCGGTGGCGAGGCAACAACCGTTTTCAGCATCCTCTGCTCCGACATCGAGGTTACAACCGATGAAGCCAAGGCGCTTGTTGACGAAATGGATGTAAACATTGTTTTCACAGAGACCCCCGAAGAATATGAGGGCGGCGCAGAAAGCGTTGAGGAAACAAAGACAGCCGTAATTTCAAAAACAGCTGAATAAGGAAGATTTATCAATGAGTTTTTTGTTTAAACGTAAAGCACCCGCCGGTCCGCCCGAATTTTTGATTGTCGGGCTCGGGAACCCCGGAAAAAAATACGAGCTTACCCGCCACAATGCAGGCTTTCTGTTTGCTGACCTGCTGGCAGATAAGGCTGGTGAAAAAATAAGTAAAATACAGTTCAAATCTGTGACCGCCTGCATTGAGCTCGGCGGTCACAGATGCCTGCTGATGAAGCCGCAGACCTTTATGAATAACAGCGGCGAGGCAGTTAAGCAGGCGGCTGCCTTTTATAAAATTCCGCCCGAAAAAATCATTGTTGTGTTCGATGATATTTCACTCCCCTGCGGCAAGCTCCGTATAAGGCGCAAGGGCAGCGACGGCGGCCACAACGGAATAAAGAGCATCATTTATCTGCTCAATTCCGATAAATTCCCACGCATTAAGCTCGGCATTGGCGAAAAGCCCCACCCCGATTATGATCTTGCGGACTGGGTGCTCTCATCATTCAAAAAGACCGAGCTTGATTCCCTGCGCGAGGCTGCCGAAAAGGCATGCACCGCCGCAGAGCTTATGGTTGCGGGCAACACCGATAAGGCAATGAGCAGCTTTAACAGCTGATCAGCCCATCATGGCATCAATAACGCTTTCCATGCTTTTCATGCATCTGACAGCGTTCTTTTTGCAAGCCTTTCTGCCCTTTTTGGTCATCATTTTTGTGCTTGCAACCGCAGCAGCCGTGCCGACGGCAAGCCCGATGCCGATTCCCTTAACCATGGACATGTTTGATGATGCAAACAAAATTATCCCTCCAATCAAAAATATTCATTAATATTTTAACCTTTCGGCGGGATAAAAACATTGTTAATAATTTTTAAGGAAGTTATATAATGCCAACTTTAAATATTGTTCTTGTTGAGCCGCAGATACCCCAAAACACCGGCAACATTGCGCGCACCTGCGCCGCAACCGGAGCAAAGCTTCATCTCGTTGAGCCGATGGGTTTTCGCGTTGACGATGCGAAGCTCAAAAGAGCAGGTCTTGATTACTGGCATCTGCTTGACATAACATATTATGAAAATCTTGACGACTTTTTTGAAAAAAATAAAGACGGCAATTTTTTTTATTTTTCAACAAAGGCAACAAAAATATATTCACAGGTCGAATATCCCGACAACTGCTATCTCGTTTTCGGCAAAGAAACGGCGGGGCTGCCGGAGGAGCTTCTTTTGCAAAACCCCGAAAGCTGTGTCCGCCTGCCGATGATTAACAACAGTGCTGCAAGAAGCCTCAACCTTTCAAACACGGTTGCGATAGGTGCATACGAGGTTTTGCGCCAATGGGATTTTCCCGAATTGCTTCTTAAAGGCAAGCTGACCAAATTTGATTGGAGCGAGTAATCATGAAGCCTATAACCGCAGTTTATAACATGCTTAATTCCGTGCTCACCGCGCAGTCCAAGCATGTAACCGAAGCCAAGGCGGCAAAGCCGCTCAAAAAAGCCGAGTTTTTATGCCCTGCCAAGGCAAAGGGCAGCGAATTTTCGCTCGGCTATGCAAAGGCGAGCATTCTGCCCGATGACGTTGACAAAAAGAAATACTATATCGCGGGCTACGGCGAAAACAAGCCTGCCAAGGGCGTTTTGGACGCACCTCACACCCACGCCGTTTGGATTGATGACCTTTCGGGGCTCGGCGGAATTGTTCTTGTTTCGCTCGATATTGTCGGCATGCTCAACAGCGATGTTAACGAGCTTCGCCGCCGCCTGAATGATTTTGTCAAGCTTTCAGGCTGTCGCAGCATTAATATTGTCAGCACCCACAACCACGCGGGCATTGACACAATGGGCATCTGGGGTCCCCTGCCCCTGAGCGGAAAAGACCCGAAATACATGGAGCTTGTTTTCTCGCAGACTGTCAAAGCGGTTAAACAGGCATATGCCCAAAGAAAGCGCGGAAGTCTTTATCTGGGCAAAATCGAAGTGCCCGACATGCAGGAAGATATCCGCACTCCGATTGTTTATTCAAAAACGCTCACAAGACTTCGCTTTGCGCCCGCTGACGGCTCAAATGAGGTTTATATAATCAATTTCGCCTCGCATTCCGAATCACTTCAAGGCTGTAACGAGCTTGTCAGCGCAGATTTTCCGCATTATCTGCGTGAAAGAATACGCGAAAAGACCGGCGTGGAAACGCTATATTGCGTCGGTGCAATCGGCGGCATGATAAGCATGGATATCCCCAACGAGCGGGAAATCCGTGACAACGGAAGCGATTTTTCAAAATCGACAAAGGAAATCGGCGAAAAGCTTGCCGACTATGCACTTTCAATCCGTGAAGAAGTCAGACTTAATGCAAAAATCGGCATACTCCGTCAGGAGGTTTACTTCAAAGCGGAAAACACAATTCTTCTGCTTGCCGCAAAAATCGGAATTCTCAAAGCAAAGGAATACAGAATGCCCGACAAATCCGGCTTCGCAATGAAGTCCGAGATAAGCTATATTGAAATCGATTCGCTGAAAATTCTGCTCATTCCCTGCGAAATCTTCCCCGAACTTGTCTACGGAGGATACCTCGGCGCAGAGGAATCCGCTACCGGATACGGTGCAGAAATCAACCCCGTGCCGCTCAAAGAAATTGTCGGCGACGATGTTATGATAATCGGCCTTGCGAACGACGAGCTCGGCTATGTTTTGCCGCCGAATGACTACATTCTGCACCCCGAAACGCCGTATTTTGAAAACGCAAGGGACCATCACGAGCGCCGTCACTATGAGGAAACGAACTCTCTCGGCCCCGAAACCGCCGAAAAAATTGCTCAAACCGTTGCTGAAATCATTAATACGGTTGAAAAAGCCAAAAACATGTGATATTATATTAACATACAGAATGAAAGGATTTGATTTAATGAAATCAACACTTTGCATATTCTTTGCAGTTATTTTTGTTGCACTCTGCTTTGTGGGCTGCTCCAATATTCCCGAAGAGCCCGCAACCACAGACTCAATGAAAATTTCATATGTTGACCCCTACGGTGAAACAGCCGCTCCCCCCGTTAACGTTGACAATTCGGGCGAAACAACCTATCCCGTTAAGTATATCGAAACCGTAAACGATGTTGAGGTTGTTCTTTCAAGCTATTATGTATACGGCAATTCCGTTGCGGCAATTACAGATGTTAAAATCACCGATGACGGCTTTTCAAACAGCGCAAGCGGCTATGCCGATGTCAGAGTTGATGCGATTGGCTCAAGAAAAGACGGCGTGAAGATTGGCTACACCGCCTATGATAAGGACGGCAACATTGTCAGAAACAGCTATCTGCTTGCAAAGCTTGACGGAATTAAAAAGGGCGAAACCTGCGAAGACCGCCGTTTCGACTTCCCCAGAGAAGCAGTTAAGATTGTTTTCTACGATTATGTTGATAAGGACTAAAATATAAGAATAAAGAAAAGCGGTTTGCAAAGGTGAAAATCTCTGCAAACCGCTTCTTGTTTTATTTTGTTTTGTTCTTTGCTTCGTTGACAGCCTTTATTCTTTCCAAGCTTTTACAAGCTCTTTATAGTGATTTCCTTTATGCTCAAAGTCCTTATAAACATTGTAGCTTGACGCAGCGGGTGACATTATGCAGCTTTTTCCTTTGCGCGTGAAACGGAAAGCCGCATCAACCGCCTCCTCCATGGTGTTGGCAATAATCAGGTTTTTTGTGCATCCGCGCTCCAGCAGAGCATTGCAGATGTTAACGCCCGTGTCGGGCATGCCGATAAGATTGCGCACCTTGCATTTTTCAAGGTATTTTTCAAAGCCCGAATAATCAATTCCTCTGTCCATGCCGCCGAAAATGAGGGTATCAACATCTTCAAGGGCTTCAACCGCGCATTCCACCGCGTGGGGAATGGTTGCAATGGCGTCATTATAGAATTTTATGCCGTAGTATTCGCCGATAGGCTCCATTCTGTTTTCAATACCCTTGAAATTTTCAACGGCTTTAATAATATCATCATCGCTTATGCCAAGGCACCTTGCAACCGTTGCCGCAACGCAGACATTCTGCCTGTTATGAATGCCCTTTAAGCGGTCATTGACTGCCGCCGCGGCAATGATTTTTTCATCGCCCCTGCCGCCGTTTTTGCCAACCTTGATAACGCTGGGCACAGCCTTGGAAAAGTTGAAAAATTCGTCAAAATCCTGCTCCGCGTTGCAGATAAAATAGTCGCAGCCGACCTGATGGCGGATTATGTTCATTTTTGCGGTAACATAGCCCGAAAAGCCGTTGTAATGGTCAAGATGCTCGGGATATATGTTGGTCATTACCGCTATGTGAGGCGATGCGGTTGTGTATTCAAGCTGATGTGATGACATTTCGATAACCGCAATTTCGGCATCGCCGTTTTCGAGAGTATCCAAAACAGGAACACCCATATTGCCGATTAAGCATGCCTTTTTGCCTGCCTGTATGACCATTTCATATATCAGAGTTGAGGTGGTTGTTTTGCCCTTTGTGCCGGTTATGCCGACGCAGGTGCATTTTGAAAAACGCAAAAACAAATCCGTCTGGCATGTTACCTCAACCTCGCTGGGCACCATAACATCTCTGAAAGAAATGCCCGGGGTTTTGATTACGGTATCATATTTTTCAACAGCATCAAGATAATCCTCGCCGCAATGCAGAGTAACATTGGGGTCATCAAGCTCAACATCGCGCATATCGGCAATGCCTATATGCTTTTCGGGCAGACTGCGCCTTATAACATTGTATGTTGAGCGGCCCTCTCTGCCGAAGCCGAGAATCAGAACATTTCTCTCTTTAAAATATTCAATCAACTGCTGAAACATATCTGTGTATCACCTCAATCAATACTTGGGCTTATTATATCAAACTTTCCGCATATATTCAAGAAAAAGAAAGCGATTTTTGTCAACAAAAAAACAGGTCTGCGTAAAACGCAGACCCAATTCTTTTTAAAGACCGATGTATTCTCTGAGAAGGTCGGTAATTGCTGCCCAGATGGGATTCCAGATGGGAGCGATTTTTGTAAGAATCTCGCCGAGGAAGTCAAGGTCAAGGCTCTTGAGGTCAAGGTTTGAAATAGCTGTCATGATAGTCATGATAAGTTCTTCAATTCCTGTGGTATCGATATTCATTATCGTGTCCCCCTTTTTTAAATAAGTAATGCAAAATAAATTTGCATTATAATTATAAACCAATATTATGCGCTTGTCAACACTCAATAAATTAACAATTTGTTACTCCACACAGTATTTCTGATATCTGTCAATCATTGCAACATCGGCAACAAGCTCAAAATAAAGCCCGTCTGCACGGTATTCTTCAATATTTATTATGCTGTCTTTGCGAAGAACTGCCGCCGCGCCGCCGTCCGAATACGGGATAAGCATTTTTGCCTTTGCTCTTGTAGGAGGCAATGCCTTTGAGATGGCGTTGAGCAATTCGTCAAAGCCCGTTTCTTGGAGCGCAGAAATCATGACCGCATCATGCTCAAAAAGAAAATTCTCCTTTGCCTCGGGTCTGTCGCACTTATTGAAAACGGTTATAACCGGCTTACCCGCGCATCCGAGCTCTTCGAGCAATTCCTTTGTTACGGTTATATGCTCGCCGCACTCGGGGTCAGACGCATCACACACATTAAGAATAACCTTTGCACAGGCCGCTTCTTCAAGCGTTGATTTGAACGCTTCAACAAGGTGGTGAGGCAGTCTGCGGATAAAACCTACGGTGTCTATAAGCATAACATTTCTGCCGTCGGGAAGAGTTAATGCGCGCGAAGTGGGGTCAAGCGTTGCAAAAAGCTTATCCTGCGCCAAAACTCCCGCCTGCGTCAATGCATTCATAAGAGTGGACTTACCCGCATTTGTATAGCCAACAATGACAACGGTTTCAACGCCGTCTTTTTCGCGCCTTGCCCTTGCAAGCCCGCGCCTTTTTTCAAGCGCGTCAAATTCTTCTTCAAGGGATTTTATTCTTCTGCGGATATGGCGTTTGTCGCTTTCAAGCTTTGTTTCGCCAGGGCCTCTTGTTCCGATACCGCCGCCGAGCCTTGAAAGCTTTGTGCCCTGACCCGTCAGACGGGGCAGAGAATAGCGAAGCTGTGCAAGCTCAACCTGCAGCTTGCCCTCATTGCTTCTTGCTCTTTCGGCAAAGATATCAAGAATCAAGGTTGTTCTGTCAACAACCCTGACCTTTGTTTCTTTTTCGATGTTGCGAAGCTGTGCGGGCGAAAGCTCGCTGTCCGCAATAACAAGGTCAACCTCGTTATTCTCGCAAAATTCCGAAAGCTCCTCCAGCCTGCCGCTGCCGAGGAAGGTTGCGGAATCGGGCTTATCCCTTTTCTGCCACATTCTGCCGATTATTTCGGCACCCGCCGTTTTTGCAAGCTCCTCCAGCTCGTCCAAGGACAGCTCACAGTCATATTCGCCCGTGTCAACGGCAATAAGCACTGCCTTTTCGGGCTCTTGTTTGTTTTCGTAAAATTCCATAAGTTCACCTTATATTTGTTATTCACGATTATTATATCCGTTATGCTTTAATAAATCAAGGCGGGAGCAAGCCCCCGCCCTGTGAAATCAGTTCAATTTGATTGATTTTGCATCAATGATTGCGCCTTCGTCCTCGTAGGATACGGTTACGCTGTCACCCTTGTTGAGAATAACAACTGTTTCATCCTTAGAAGCCGCGATTGAGAAATAAGCGGGATTTGAATCGAGCTTGATATAGTAATAGCTCTCGCCGCCCATAACCGCAGTCCTGATATCCGCAACAGCACCTGAAGCAGTTAAAACTTCTTTTGCGGGCTCGTCACTGTTGTTGGTTGAGGGGTCAATAACCGCATCGGTGTCAATATCAACCTTGATGCCGCTGCCCTTAAGAGCTGCAACATAGCTTTCGAGGCACTTCTTAAGGTCTGTGCCGGTTGCGCCCATCTTGTTATTATTATACTGTGCAACGTTGATAAGCGCATACTGCTGAACGATGTTGCTGTCGTCCTTAAGAGAAAGGAAATATGTGGGCTCGCCGCCGATGTTGAGAAGCAGGGGGAAGGTTGCGGTGTAGCCAAGGTCCTTAACGCGGCCCTGTGCAGCCTGCTGCGCGGAATATTCCGTACCGCCCGTAACTCTGTAGTAAACAGCTTCCTTTGTTCTCTGATTAACAAGAACAAAGCCTGTGATGGACTGGTCAGAGGTTACGGAAGTAACGCCGGTATACATCCAGACGTCGTCATCTTTTGCGATATAGTTGTAGTTTGCGGTGGTTGTGATAACATCTCTCTGACCAAGGATTGAGTTCCAGAAGCCGTTCTGATATTTGCCGTAGAAGTTATACTGCTCAACAAGAAGGTCGGAATCATAAATTCTGTCAAGCCACTGAAGCTCGGGGCTGTTTTTGATTTCTTCAACCGTGTAGTATGCGCTCTCGCCCGTTTCGCTGTCCGCTCTGACAACAACCGCACCTATAACATCAGTGCCGCCGAAAAGACCGATTGTTTTGTCAAGGCGGGCACAAATCCAGTAGGGAACTCCGTTATCGTCAATCTCAAAGGTTGCATCCGCAAACATGTAGGTGGGGTACTCAAAGCGAAGGTGACGCTTGAGGAGCTTGCCGAAATGCTCAGCAGGAGAATACCTGATGCTGTTTTCGGTTTCAACAAACTCGGTGCTTTCATTAGCCATGTCGATAACAACATAGCCGGGGAAGCCGTTTCTTGTGTTGGTAAACCACTTGATGATGTTGGCATACTGAAGCGGAGCAACTCTTACGGGAGTTTCTTTATAGTTAATCTGTGTATATTCGGGATAAACGGTAAACTGTGAAACATAGCCCTTTGATTCAAGCACGCCGAGAGCTCTTGTTGCAAGCTGTGCGGCAGCTTCTTCGTCAAGCTTGGGGATTGCGCTGAAGCTTTCGGCATTCTGCTCTTCAATTTCGGCAGAGAAATCGCTGTCTGTTCTGACATCAATGATGTTGCTGTAGCTTTCAGCTCTGAAAAATTCGCTTGAAACAGCATAGCCTATGCCGACAACAACAACAAGCGCGGCAATAACAATTCCGGGCACGATTGCTCTTTTCTTAACATAGGGAAGATATTCGGGCTTGTTCATAACATTGGCAAACAAGCCGTTGAAAACAACATATGATGCTGCAACAAGACCGATGTAAAGATAGAAATCATATGATTTGAAGTTTATTGCGGGAAGCATTACATAAAATGCTATTGCTGCGAAAACAAGAGTGCACAAAACGCTCAAAATTATTTTAAGCGCGGCTTTTTCGGGGGGAATAACAATCTCTTTTTTCTTTCCGCCGTCTTTTTTTGAAAAATCAACCTTAATAGGGTCCATTTGTCCGTCTCCTTTTTGCATTGTTATCATACAGTATAACCTATTTATTAAAATAATACAAGTCTTTTTTGTTAACAATGCAGTTTGACATTAGCCGTTTTTTTGTGTTATTATAACAAGGTAAGACTATATTTTTAAAAAGAGGTGTGTTGCGTGTTTCCAGATTATATTGATACAATATCCCCCATCATAAAATACGACGAAGAAGTCGGCCTTGCAATGGAAGCGGAGCTTAAAAGACAGAAGCGAAATCTTGAGCTTATTGCTTCCGAAAACATCGTTTCCCCCGCAGTTATGGCGGCTATGGGCAGCGTTTTGACCAATAAATACGCCGAGGGCTACCCAGGCAAAAGATATTACGGCGGCTGTGAATGCGTTGACGTTGTTGAAAACATCGCGATTGAGCGCGCAAAGAAGCTTTTCGGCGCAGAAGCGGCAAATGTTCAGCCCCACTCGGGTGCGCAGGCAAACATGGCGGCTTATGCGGCAATTCTTGAACCCGGCGATGTTGTTATGGGCATGAACCTTGCTCACGGCGGTCATCTTACCCACGGTTCACCCGTTAACGCAAGCGGAAAGCTCTATAAATTCGTTCCCTACGGCGTAGGCGATGACGGCTTTATTGACTATGACGAGTTTGAAAAAACAGCAAATGAGGTTAAACCCAAGCTTATCGTTGCAGGTGCATCGGCATATCCCAGAGTTATTGATTTTGAGCGCATCGGCAAAATTGCAAAAGCTGTGGGCGCATATTTCATGGTTGACATGGCTCATATTGCGGGTCTTGTTGCGGCAGGTCTTCACCCCTCGCCCGTACCCTATGCGGATATCGTTACAACCACAACCCACAAAACTCTTCGCGGACCCAGAGGCGGTCTTATCCTCTGCAAGCAGGAGCTTGCCGCGGCTATCAACAAGGCAATCTTCCCCGGCAACCAGGGCGGCCCTCTTATGCACATCATCGCCGCAAAGGCTGTTTGCTTCGGCGAAGCACTTGACCCCTCATTCAAGGTTTATCAGCAGAATATCATCAAAAATGCTGCCGCTCTCGCAAAAGGGCTCACATCAAGAGGCGTTAACCTTGTTTCCGATGGCACGGATAACCATCTTATGCTTGTTGACCTGCGCTCTCTCGGCATAAC
>JAZSGU010000094.1:0-18326 GCA_045532895.1 Acutalibacteraceae bacterium
TGCGGTCTTTACATCGGTGCCAAGTTCCGATGCCATAAGGCCTGCAATATAAGAAACCTCAAGTGAATGGTTAAGAACATTCTGACCGTAGCTGGTGCGGTATCTGAGCTTACCGATAAGCTTAACAATTTCGGGGTGAACGTTGTTAACGCCCGCATCAATAATGGCGTGTTCGCCCGTCTGCTTAATGGTTGCTTCAACCTCACGCTTTGCCTTGTCATACATTTCTTCGATTCTTGCGGGGTGAATTCTGCCGTCCGCAATAAGCTTTTCGAGAGTAAGGCGCGCAATTTCTCTGCGCACGGGGTCAAAGCTTGAAACTGTTATTGCTTCGGGTGTGTCATCGATAATAAGGTCAACACCCGTAATCATTTCGAGAGTTCTGACGTTTCTGCCCTCACGGCCGATGATTCTGCCCTTCATTTCATCGTTGGGAAGAGCAACAACGGAAACGGTGGATTCGGCAACATGGTCTGCAGCGCAGCGCTGAATAGCCGTTGAAATAATCTCTCTTGCGAGGGAATCGGCTTCGTCCTTTGTTCTCTGCTCAACCTCTTGAATCTTGATTGCCTTTTCATGGTCAAGCTCTGCATTGACGGCATTGAGAAGGTAATCCTTTGCCTGCTCTTTTGTGAAGCCCGAAATTCTTTCGAGCATTTCGAACTGGCTTCTCTTTATGCTTTCGATTTCTTCAAGACGGTCATCCGCCGCCTTAATCTTTTCGTTGAGAATTTCGTCTTTCTTTTCAAGGTTGTCACTCTTTTTATCAAGAGTTTCTTCTTTTTGGTTGATGCGACGCTCCATTCTCTGAACTTCGTTGCGTCTTTCACGAAGCTCTTTTTCCGTTTCGGTTCTCTGCTTGTGGATTTCATCCTTTGCTTCAAGGATGGCTTCTTTTTTCTTTGCTTCGGCTGTTGCAATGGCATCGCTGACAATTTTGTTTGCTTCCTGCTCAGCGGAGCCGATTGCTGCCTCGGCAACCTTCTTCCTATGTAAACCGCCTGCTATGAAGCCGACTACAAGGCCGACAACAAGAGCAACAACAGCGGCAATAAGAATAATTACCCAGTTTTCCAAGTTTTTGCTTTCCTCCTTAATTTGGATTTTGTGACTTTTCTAAGTCAATATAAAAATTTAACGAAAAATCAACTAATGGTGTTTCAAGATGCAAAAGCACCTATCTTGGCACAATATAACACCATTGTATTAATAGTATACTTTTATAAGAGTATTGTCAAGTTTTTTATGGATTTTTCATGATTTTTTCTATTGACTTTGCGATTGTTGAGTGATAATATAATGTTAATATCGAAATCGAAGAAGCAGAAGGCTGTTTGCAACAGGCTTTTTCCAGAGAGCTGCCCCGTTGGCTGAAAAGGCAGCAAAAGTCCGCATTCAGTTACCGCCTGCCGAGTGCCGCCGTATTCAAGGCGCGCCGTATCAGCCGCGTTAAGGCTGCCGAGAGCCGATTTTTAATCGGAATGACGGGTGGAACCGTGGAGTATATTATGCTTCATCCTGTTTTTGCAGGGTGGAGCTTTTTTATTTTTTAGTAAAAAGTTAAAAGTGAACAGTGAAAAGTTTTCGGACGGGTTTCACCTGTACCCAATATAGAATGCGTCGCAGACCCTTAACTCTTCACTTTTCATTTTTCACTCTTCACTTAACAAAGCAGTAAGTTATGAAAGGATTTGATAAATATGGTAAATGTAACCCTCAAAGGCGGCGTTATCAAGGAATTTGAAAACGGTACAACCGCTATGGAAATCACCAAAAGCCTCGGCATGGGTCTTTATAAAGCCGCATGCGTTTGCAAGATTGACGGCGTTGTATGCGATTTGAGAACACCCATCGAAAAGGACTGCGAGCTTGAAATTCTCACATTCGACGATGCAGACGGCAAATGGGCGCTCCGCCACACCGCTTCTCACGTTCTTGCGCAGGCTGTTAAAAGGCTTTATCCCAACGCAAAGCTTGCGATAGGTCCCGCCATTGACAACGGCTTCTACTACGATTTCGATGTTGACGTTCCGTTCACTCCCGAAGTGCTCGAAAAAATCGAAGCCGAGATGAAGAAAATCGTTAAGGAAGGTCTTGCTCTTGAAAAATATGAGCTTGACCCCGAAGATGCAATCAAGATGATGGAAGAAAGAGGCGAAACCTTCAAGGTTGAGCTTATCAAAGAGCACTCCGACAAGGGCGAGAAGATTTCGTTCTACAAGCAGGGCGAATTTGACGAGCTCTGCGCAGGCCCCCATATCCCCGACACAAGCAGAACCAAGGCTTTCAAGCTCACATCCTGCACGGGCGCATACTGGAGAGGCGACTCCACCAACAAAATGCTCCAGAGAGTTTACGGCACGGCTTTCACAAAGAAAGAGGATTTGGAAGCTCACCTTGCCGCTATAGAGGAAGCAAAGAAGCGCGACCACAACAAGCTCGGCAGAGAGCTTGAAATCTTCACCACGAGTGACCTCATCGGTCAGGGCTTGCCCATTCTTCTGCCCAACGGAGCAAGAATCATTCAGCTTCTTCAGAGATTCGTTGAGGATGAAGAACAGAAGAGAGGCTGGCTTCTCACAAAGACACCCTATATGGCAAAGAGTGACCTTTATAAGCTTTCCGGTCACTGGGACCACTATCAGGACGGCATGTTCGTTCTCGGCGACGAAGAAAAGGATGATGAAGTTTTTGCTCTGCGCCCCATGACCTGCCCGTTCCAGTATCAGGCATATCTCAACAGAGCGCGCTCATACCGTGACCTCCCCTTGCGCTATAACGAAACATCCACTCTTTTCCGCAACGAGGCAAGCGGTGAAATGCACGGACTCATCCGCGTAAGACAGTTCACAATCTCCGAGGGTCACCTCATGTGCACCCCCGACCAGCTTGAGAATGAATTCAAGGGCTGCCTTGAGCTTGCAATTTATATGCTCAAAACACTCGGTCTTTACGAAGATGTTTCATACCGCTTCTCACAGTGGGACCCCGACAACAGAGAAAAGTATATCGGCACAAACGAGCAGTGGGATGAGGCTCAAGGTGTTATGAAAAAGATTCTTGACCACCTTGAAATTCCCTATAAAATCGGAATCGGCGAGGCTGCCTTCTACGGACCGAAGCTCGATATTCAGATTAAGAACGTCCACGGTAAAGAGGACACTCTCATTACAATCCAGATTGACCAGATGCTCGCAGAAAAATTCGGCATGGAATATGTTGATGCGGACGGCACAAAGAAAAATCCCTACATCATTCACAGAACATCAATCGGATGCTATGAGCGCACTCTTGCTCTGCTGATTGAAAAATACGCAGGTGCATTCCCGCTGTGGATGGCACCCGAGCAGGTCAGACTTCTCCCCATCGCTGACCGTCACCACGGCTATGCAAAAGAAGTTGCCGCAAAGCTTGAAAGCATGGGCATGAGAGCTTCCGTTGATGACAGAAGCGAAAAAATCGGCTATAAAATCCGCGAAGCACAGCTCAAGAAAATCCCCTATATGCTGCTTGTAGGCGACAAGGAAATCGAGGACGGTGCGGTTTCTGTTCGTAAGAGAGGCGAAGGCGACCTCGGCGCAAAGAGCGTTGACGAGTTTGTCGCAAGCGCACTTGCAGACATCGCATCAAAGAAGATTTGGTAAAATAATACACAGCAAAAGCTTATGCGGGCGGATAATATCCGCCCCTACTTTTTATTTTACAATTACAGTCTTTTTTACATTACAAAAAGCAAACGGCACCGATTTTTGTCGATGCCGTTTGCTTTATAGAAGGATGTATGTTTGCCGAGAGAATCCGCCGCGCGACTGCGGAATGCCGCACAACATCAAAAATCGGCGGAAGATGTCTTAATCGTTTTCTTCCTTTGCAGCCTTAACAACTGCCTCGGGAATTGCCTCGCCGTGCTTAACGAAGAATATGCAAAGCATGCTGAGTATAAACATAACAGGGCTGTATACAAACAGCGACATATATGTGCCCGAAAGCATACGAACAATACCGTAAATGATGGGTGAAGCAATCTGTGCCGAGAAGGTTGCGGTATAGTAATAACCCGTAAATGTACCAACCTTATCAACGCCGCCTATTTCAAGAACAAGGGGAAGTGTGTTAACGGTGATGAACATGTTTGCAAAGCCACCGAGAACAAGAACAACCCAAATAATAGCCATGCTTCTTGTTGCAACATAGAGAAGGAATGCTGCCATAAATACGGCAAGACCGATAAGAATTGTTTTCTTTCTGCCAAGCTTTTTACCGATGTAGCCTGCAGGAATTGCCGCTACTGCGGAGCAAACTGCGAAGAGTGTTGTCATGATGGTTGCTTCTGCGGTTGTTTTGCCGAGAACTTCAGCCGCAAAGAGTGCAAAGAACGTTGTGATTGCGTTTGTGCCGCAGAAAAGGAAGAACAAGCCGCCAAGCATGAAAATAAGGCTTCTTCTTTCGCCTGATGAAAGCTTTTCAGCCTTTCTGGCAGCTTTTTCGGCTTTCTTTGCTTCTTTTTCAGCCTTTGCTTTTGCTGCAGCATCCATAGCCTTATTGTGTTCAGCAACAGCTTCAAGCTTGCTGGAGGGCTCTTTAACAAAGAACAGAATGACCAGCATGCCGATAACCATAACAACAGCACCTGTAAGGAAAACATAAGGGAACGCAATCTGTTCGTTTTCGGTTGTAATTTCAACGCCTGTTGCAAGCTTATAGAAAATACCTACAACAGTACCCGCAAACATGCCTATCGCGGAGCCGACGCCACCCATGAGGTTGATAATTGCATTGCCCTCACTGCGAAGCGCAGGGGGAGTAAGCGCGGGCATAAGAGCAACGCAGGGTGCTCTCCAAAGTGACATTGAGAAAACAAAGAGGATGATAAAAAGCATCGTAAGGGGCAGAGAGCCCGAAAGAGCTACCCAAGGAATAACGGCAAAAAGGAATGCCGAAGCGGGTGCGCCAAAAACGATGAACGGGCGGCGTTTGCCGAGCCTTGAATGACAGCGGTCAGAAAGTTTACCGAATGTCGGCTGGAAAATAACGCCGAAAATGTTGTCAAACGTCATTATTATACCGATGAAAAGCGGAACAAGAGTTATGCCGCCCGCCTCGGTAACAACATTTTCGCCCTGAGATTCCGCAAATTTTGCAAGAACGGGGAACATTTCGTTAAGCTTTGCGCTCCACTGCGTAACCATGGTTGAAGCGTTCAGCAATTTTTCAAGTATTTTGGTGATGTAGGGATCATAAATGGCCCATGCGATAGAGGAAGCCATGAAGCCGAAGCCCGTCAGAATTGTTCTGGGGCGGTGAAGCTTACCGTTTTCTCTCGCGCAGAAAAAGGTGTTGTTCATTATATATTTCTCCTTATAAATATAACAGCCGGCGCAAAACCGCACCCGCTCTTTAATGTATTATACCATCTATTTCCTCTTTTTAAAAGACAACATATTACACTAAAAAATCCCGCCCTTTTTGGTGGACTTGACGAAAACCCGCATTTCTCATCATAAATCCTTGCCCATGTTAATAATATTTTATTTTTCACCGCTGCCTGCATAATATTTTTGTTGACTTTATCACGCAAATGGAATAAAATATATAAGAAAATCAATTAAAAATAAGTGTTTCGGGGTGTAGCGCAGTTGGTAGCGCGCCTGCTTTGGGAGCAGGATGCCGGGGGTTCAAGTCCCTCCACTCCGACCAAAAGATGATAATCCGAACCCTCTCCTTAAAATTGGAGAAGCGTTCGGATTTTTCATTTCTTACAGCATATTAGAATGAGAAAACGGGGATGAAAATTCATCCCCGCCGAATTAAGATTTATATTAATCTGTACTTCGTTCTCTTTCGGCTTTCCACTTTTCAAAGGCTGCTTTGCCTTCTTCGCTTTCGTAGAATGCCCTGATTTCCGGAAGTAAAACTCTTGCTAAAGATACTTGGGGGCAAGTGGACATCCTTTGATATCAGCAAACTTGCTGCGCAAGATTATCGCAAATCGTGAATATAAATTGCTGTAATTTAATTCTTAATTATCAATAGCAGTGTATTTTTTGATGCCCTTTTTTAACGATTATGTCCATATGCCCACTGTGAGCTTCTTTATAAACTTATCATCTTGACAGGGCTGTTTTTTTGATATATATTAAAAATAGCAAAAGACTTGCCTTCTGCACCGCATTCCATAAAGGAGACAGATATGAACGATTTTACTATATTTATCAGCAGCTGTGACCGGTACGCTGACACATGGCTTCCATTTTTTACATTGCTGGAAAAGCACGGAGGATCTTTGTGTAACAGACCTATTTGCTTGTGTAGCGAAACTAAAACATACACTCACCCATCTCTGAACATTCGCACCTTTAAATACCGCAAGCATGCCACATGGAGTAAACGCATCATGGCCGCGCTCTCCACCATTGAAACCGAATATATTCTGTTTATTATTGATGACTATTTTCTTCTGGATCCGATAAACGAAGAAACCCTTCAATGTGCCATTGATTACTTAAACACTCATAAAGATGTCGGATATTTAAGCATTCCAAACAAACCGAGCACGATAGATGTCGAGTGTAATGATGTGGCTGAGAAGGTGGATTTGGCGACAAAACGTCTTTATTTGACGGTATCCTTTTGGCGTACCGACTATATGAAAAAAATTCTGCGCAAACATGAAAGTATTTGGGATTTTGAGCGTTATTCGGTGCTTCGAGCCCACCTCTATCCGGAACAAGTGATGCAACTGAATCCGACTTACCCCATTTTTTACCACTACATGCAACCATCTTCTATTAAAAATGGCTTGGATGTGGTTGGCGAGGGATATGGCGTGGTTCGCGGTCGGTGGTTACGCTCCACGAAGGAATTGTTTGATCAGCACGGCATTGAAGTTTGCTTCGAGAATATGGGCTGGTATCAACCTTGCAGCACTGCACCTGAACCGCCCCCAAGACTCTTGGAAAAGCTTGGCAAAAAAAGCCGTTTGGCCGCTCGCATTGACCGCTTTATTCAAAAAAGAAAAAGAAAAATGGCACAAAGAAAAAAGAAACGTTTTCTCAAAAAATCAACACAATAAAATCAATCAGGGAACAATTTGCATGACATATTAAAAAATAGTCTTTATGCAATATCCCCCCATTTACCGCAAGTGATAACTAATCCCTTATGAACATCCAAAAGCACTTCTTCGGAAGTGCTTTTCAGCTTTATTCGCTGCTAGAGTTTTATGATGAATAAAAAAATATATAGATTGTTTTTTAGGAGAAAAATATATGCTTACATCAGTTTTCGACAAATTTATCTATCTTATTTTGTCGGCGATTATGTCGGTGTCTGCACTTTTTGCAGGTCAACCTGCCACCGATGCTCCCATCACCGCATTAAAGCCCGAAGAGGTTCAGGTTTCTTTTGCAGCCATTGCAGACACTCAGTTTGCGATGTTCACGCCTAACAGATACCCCAATTTCAAATCAACCACAGAGGATTTGCATAACAACAGCGGCGCATTTGATGCGCTTATCCTTGCAGGCGACATAACCGAAACAGGTTCACTTGCTGAATATCAGATGGTTTATGACCGTCTTTCGGGTCTTGACAGCAGATATGTCTTTGCTGTCGGCAATCATGATGTGCGCGAACTGTCTTATGATGTCGCCGTTGACAGGTTTACAAATTTCATCAACACAATCAACGGCCAAACGGTTACGGACAAGCTTCATTATTCAACTGAAATCAATGGATATAAGTTTATTGTAATCGGCACGGACAGCTATCAGTTTGAAAAGTCATACATAAGCAACGAACAGCTTGCATGGCTTGAGGCGGAGATTGCATCTGCAAACGGCAAACCCGTTTTTGTTATCGGTCATCAGCCTCTCAAGAAAACACACGGCCTCCCCGATACCTGGAGAGCAAGTGCGCTTCCCGATGACGGTAACATAGGCGACCAAAGCGATGGAATCAAAGCGATATTTGAAAAACACCCCAATGTATTCTTCATAACGGGACATATCCACACCGGGCTTGGCGAATACACCTACGAAAAGCTGTGCAACAGCCACCTTGTCTGCCTGCCTTCTGTAAGCGTTTCAAATTTCGGCGGTGATTATAACGCCGTCGGCACGGGATATGTTGTTGAGGTTTATGAAACCGAAGTTGTTTTCAGAGCAAGGAACTATTCAAAAGGGGCATGGGTTCCCGAATATGACCTTATGATTCCGCTTATACCGCTTGAAGTTCAATAATATTTTTGCTGAAATTTTCACTCCGACCAAAAGCTCAATCCGCAAAGGGTTTGAGCTTTTGCTTTTTCTGCCGGATTATCCCATATTGATTTTTTAAAATCCTCATGATATAATTAAAATGTATAAATTTGTTCTCTGCACACAAGGGGGATTCATCATGTGTGACTGCAATATTTTTTGTAAAATATTTTGCACGATAATTCTTATAATTGCATTTCTCGTTAACACTCTCGGCAACTGGGTGGGAGTTGGCGACATTATTCCGACGAAAAAATGCCTTTTCGGCTGCACCTGCCATGAAACAACGCTTGAAGAATCGACAGAGCTGTCAACAGCTTTGACCGAAGCTTTTACAACAGCCGTTTCAACCGAGCCTTCAACAGCCGAAACCGAAACACAGCCAACAGACCCAACAACGACTACTGCAACCACAGCAACAGCACCAACCACAACCGCTGCAACCACCACAACGGCTCCGACAACAACTACTACAACCACTACAACCACAGCGCCGACAACCACAACAAGAATATATACCACCAAGAAAACTACCGCAACCACCGCAACTGCCGACGCAAGCACAAACGCGGTTATGTTCGGCGGAGAGGGCAACGATATTTTCAGAGGCGTTGCCGCAGCCGCAGACGGCGGTTATGTTGCCTGCGGCACAACAACCTCGACAGGCGGCGCATTTGCCGACCTTGTCGGCGAGGACTGGTATTCTCCGTTTTCCTTTGTTGTTAAATTTGACAAGGACGCCAATGTCAAATGGGTAAAGGCTTTCGGAAGCAACTCTTCCGCAATTTTTCTTGAAGATATTGCCGTTCTTGAAAACGGAAACATAATTGCTGTCGGCTACAAGCACATGGTCGATTCCGAGCTTATCGAAACCGTAGGCATTTCCGATGCCGTCATTTACAGCATCTCCGGCACAACCGGCAGAACCCTTCGCGAAAAAGTATACAGCGGCACAAAAACCGACATTTTCAACTGCGTCAGCGCAACCCCCGACGGCTTTGTCTTGGGGGGCAAGAGCGGCTCCGCAGACGGCGCATTCGCAGGTATACCCGAAAACAGCGCACTTATATTCAGCTTTGACACAAACTTCAATTTCCTTTGGAAAAAGAGCTTGTCCGGCTCAAAGGGCGCTTCAATCGACGGCATAAGCGCCGATAAAAACGGCAATGTTTTCGCCGCATGCCTCACTACTTCGACCGACGGAGATTTTGCTGATTTTGAAGAACTTATGGGCGGCTACACCGACACGGTTATTATCAAATACGATTCAAGCGGAAGCTACAAATGGGATTTTGTTATTTCAACAAGCGGACGCGACGAGTTTGCGAGTGTTGCGGCAGACGGCTCGGGCGGCTGCGTTGTTGGCGGCCATTATGAGCTTATCACCACCTACGCCCCCGACGGAACTCTTGCGGACGTTCACAACTGCGGCGGTATTGATGCGCTTGTTTTCCGAATAAATGCAAACGGAACAGAAAAATGGAAGAAGGTTTTCTCCGGTCTTTATGACGACTACATAACCGGAATTGATGTTTCCTCCAAAGGCTATGCCGTTTCGGGCTACACAAAATCCGGCAACCGCGACTTTGCTTCCATAGGCAACCTCGGCGGCTTTGACGGATATGTCCGCATTATAAGCACAACCGGCTCATCGGTGAAGCTCTGCTCGCAGGCGGGCTCTCTTGAGGACACCTCTCTCGGCATTGCATTTTCAACAAGCGGCAATGTTCTTGTTGCGGGCAAAACCAAATCCTCCGACGGCAACTTCAAAGGCAACTCCAACGGCGGCTACACCGGCTATGCTGCGGTTTATTCGATTAAATAACGGAGCGTTAAACAATGAAAATTATAAAGCGTGTAATTAAAACTGTATTTATTCTGGCCGTTATCACGGGTGCATTGGCGGTATATTTCAAATTTATGCCTACGGTAAATGTTAAATATTCGCTTTCGGCATTGACCGATAAGGAATATCACTTGACCGCTCACCGCGGACTTTCGGGCATTGCGCCCGAAAACACGGGCGTTGCCTTGGCGGAAGCGGGCAAGGCGGGCTATTACGCCGCCGAATTTGACATTATGCCCACCAAAGACTGCGTTTGGGTGCTTATGCATGATGACACCCTTGACCGCACAACAAACGGCACGGGTGAGGTTTCGTCATACACATATTCCGAGCTGCTCGAATTTAATATAGACAGCGGAAACGGCATTGAGAACTACCCCGATTTAAAAATTACAACCCTTGAAGAGGCCCTCAATATCTGCGAAGAGCATTCCATGCGCGCAATGATTGAAATAAAAGGCGGCGAGGCGGAGGATATGCCCGCTGTTCTTGAAATTGTAAAGGCTCACAACCTTAAAACCGAGCCGCTTATCATTGATTTTAACAGCGAACGTCTTGAGGCTTTGAGAAAAGCGGATTCCGAAATTGAGCTGTGGTATCTTGTGTCATCAATCGACACCGAGGACATTGCTTTTGCAAAATCCAACAGCACGGCACTTGCCTTTAACTTCGGCAAAATCCGAAACTATACAATGCTCGACGAGGCAAAGGAAGCAGGCATAAAGCTTGCGGCATGGACTGTTGATTATCTGCCGATTATGGATATTCTCACGGCATTTGATGTTAAATATATCACCACAAACAGAATACTTCCGTAAAAAAGCGGGACTGTCTTACGAAGCGACAGTCCCGTTAATTTTATTCAATTCCCGCAATCTCAAGATTTTTCAAATGCTCCTCATAGGTTGCCGCATAGTAATAATTTGCATTTTCATCGTGGCAGAAATAAAGATAGTCAACATCCTCAGGGTAAAGGGCTGCGTTGATTGTTCTCATGCCGGGGTTTGAGATAGGTCCTGCGGGGAGCGCGGAGCATTTATATGTGTTGTAATAGCTGTTATAGCGGTTGATGTCACCCGTGAGATAGGGCTTCACGTTGCGCTCAATGTAATAGATGGTTGAATCCATTTGAAGCTTCATTCCCGCTTCAAGTCGGTTATAGATAACCGCGGCTATTTTGGCAACCTCGCTTGATTTTGCGCCCTCTTTTTCAATAATCGATGCTACGGTCAGCACTTCGTCAAAGCTGTAGCCGAGAGATGAGGCCTGCGATATCATGGAATCGGTTATTCTCGCCTTTCCGTTGCGCAGGAATTTGCCTATCGCATCCTGCGGCTTCTGATTTGTATAAAACTCATATGTATCGGGGAACAAATATCCCTCCAGCTTAAAGCAGCGTTTTTCGCTTGCAGGGATTTTTGCAACAAGCGGATAATAGCTGTAGTCATAGGTCTGCGCCGTTTTCATAAGCTCATCAAAATCGGCAACTCCGTTTTCGTCAAGCTTTTTAAAAATCTGGGTGAGCGAATCGCCCTCATTAATTGTTACCTTAACGGTTTTCTTTGAGGCAGCCGTCGTCGGCACGGTTGTTGTTATTAATTTAGTTATCGGCTGTGTTGCTTTTTCGGCGGTTGTAAGCACAAAATCATTCGAAGTGTGTTCAATCGGCACATATGCAGTTGTGCCCTCATCGGTAATATATCCGAAAGCATCCACCGCCTGCGAAATGTCGTATTCACTTGCGTTTGTTATCGGCATTGACTGTGTTATATCGGGCTTTTCAACCCTTGAGCATGCCGCCGCACACATCACAAGCAAAACTGCAAGCGCGGCTGCAAATATTTTGCTTTTTTTCATTTTTCTTTCCCCTTTTCTGCGTTTTTTACAGTCCGATTATACCATTCAAAAAGCTTTTTTGCAATATAAATATCATTATGTCTGTATTGACAACCGCCAAAAGAATGTTATAATTTATTTGTATTATCTTAAAGGAGCGATAACATGAAAAAACTTATTTCAATCATTCTCGCATTCGTTCTTGCGTTCGGCATGCTTCTCCCCTCTTATGCCGACAATGCCGACACAAAGCTTCAGTTCAACAATGACGGCAGCTTCCGCATTATGCAGATTGCCGATATTCAGGACGGCACAATTCTTACCCCTGCAACAAAGAAATTTCTTAAAGAAGTTGTTGTTGCAGCCGAGCCCGACCTCATCGTTCTCACGGGCGACAATATTTCGGCAGGCTCCGCAACAATGCTGATAAAAGCCATCGACAAGCAGCTTGTTAAAAAGGCAATCGACAACTACATGTCGGTTTTCGAAGAAATCGGAGTTCCCGTTGCAGTTGTTTTCGGTAATCACGATGCCGAAGAGATTGTTACAAAAGAAGAGCAGATGGAAATTTACACAACATATGACTGCTGTGTTGCCGTTGACGAGGGCGAAGCTCTCTACGGCTGCGGCACCTACAATGTGCCCATCTATTCCTCTAAGGATGCCGCAAAGGTTGCATACAACCTTTGGATGATTGACTCCAACATGTATGACGAAACCAACGGCGGCTACGACTACGTTCATCAGAACCAGCTTGATTGGTATGTTAAAACCTCAAACGAGCTTAAAGCGCAGAACGGCGGCAAGGTGGTTCCCTCGATGATGTTCCAGCACATTATCGTTAACGAAATCTATGATGTTATCACCGAAGTTCCCGAAGCTGAAAAAGACAGCTATGAATACGTTGAAGAAGAAAACGATGACGGCACCAAGAAGTATTATGCCATCAAACCCGAAAATTTGAGAAAGGGTGAGCTCAACGAAATGCCCTGCCCCGGCACGGTTGACGGCGAGCAGTTTGAAACAGTTCTTCAGCAGGGTGACGTTGTTGCAATGTTCTTCGGCCATGACCATAAAAACAGCTTTGAGGTTGAATACAAAGGCGTTGACCTTGTTAACACTCCCGGCGCCGGCTTCGGCTCCTACGGCGACCACGGCAGAGGCGTAAGAATCATCGACATCAACGAAAATTCAACCAAATACCAGACCTCAATCATCAAATATCTTGATTTCTATGCCGATGACAAGGCGATGCTTGAACAGTTTGTCCTTTACGGCAACGAGTTTGATGCGGGCGAAAAGATTTTGGCATTCTTCAACACAATCTGGTACAGCATCGCAGCTATCTTCTCATTCTGATAAAATCGGGCGCAGTTCTTAAAGACTGCGCCTTTTTTGAAAGGTATTTTTATGGCGGTTTCACATGCAGGCAAAAACAAAATGATTGCCGTTTCCGTCGGCGCGGGCGTTAACCTGCTTTTGTTTATCGTTAAGCTCTATATCGGGCTTTCAACAAACAGCATTGCAATTTACGCCGATGCGCTCGGCAGCGTTGCGGACTGCGCGGTGTGCGTTGCCGCCGCTGTCGGCTTTTCCGTGCTCAACACGGGCAAAAGCGAAAATTTTCCCTTCGGGCTCGGGAAAATTGAGGATTTGCTGAATCTCATCATTTCGGCGGTTATTCTTATAACGGGCGGTGCATTCGTTTATATTTCGCTTGAACGGTTGCTTTATCCCGTTCCCGTCTGGTATTCACAGCTTTATTCCGCATTAATTGCCGCCACCGCCGCCGTGAAACTCGGGCTTGCTTTTTTCTTTAAATGCATATTTAAAAAGACAAACGCACCGACAATAAAAAATCTGCAGACAGACAGCATGCTCGACTTTTTTATCACGCTTTGCACGCTTGTTTCTTTTACTGTTTCCGCCAAAACCGAATTTTCCGTTGACGGGCTTGCAGGCATAATAATCGGCGTTATCCTTGCCGCGGAGGGCTTGAAAATGACCGTATCCTCTGCCGCACAAATTCTTGGAAAAAACGATGCGGAGGAATGTAAAAGAATACAGAAACTGATTGAAGCTGACGGTGCGGTTGATGCCGTGCATTCGGTCGAATGCCATAAATACGGCGAAATTTCTGTTTTTACGGCAGAAATTTCTGCTTCGGGTGAACTCGCTCCCCTTTCGCAAAAACTGAACTCTGCAAATGAAAACATAAAAATATATTTAAGGATAAGTGGGAAAGATGAAGAAAAATAACAGAAAAAAACGCTTTTTGAAGGTTATCGCAGTTATCATGGCAGTAATTGCCGCGTTTATCGGCATAACAACCGTTATAACCGTTGTCGGTCTAAATGCCAACCTCAATAAAGCCCGCTCTTTTTCGCAGGCAGGCTGTGAGCAAATCAAGGTTGAAGAGGCTTATGACGGCTATTGGAACATCTATTCCGACGACGGGCTGAAGGTTATGCAGCTTACTGACGCTCACTTCGGCGGCGGCTGGCTGTCGCTGAAAAAGGATTCAATGGCAATGAACGCAATCGCTGCAATGATAACGGCGGAAAAGCCCGATTTTGTTATTGTTACGGGCGACGTTGCCTATCCCGTTCCGTTCCAGTCGGGCACCTTCAACAACAAATCCGGCGCAAAGCTTTTTGCGGAGCTTATGGAATCGCTTGGCGTTTATTGGACAGTTTCTTTCGGCAACCACGACACCGAGGCATACAGCTATTATGACCGCGAAGAAATCGTTGAGTTTTATGAGCAATATCCGCATTGTCTTGCGCGCGAAGGCGCGGCAGATGTTGACGGCAGCGCAAACCAGGTTTTCAACATTGTGAAATCCAACGGAGTTATCACCCGCTCGCTGTTCACGGTTGACTCTCATTCCTATGTTGACGGCGACTATCTGGGACTTTTGTGGAAATACGACAACATTCACGAAAACCAGATTGAATGGTATTCAAAAATAATCAAAGATAATCAAAGCCACAACCGTATGAAGCGCTATTCTTCAAGTGATTCGGCATTTTCAAAAGAAAACCCGACTTCTTTGAATGTCCCGTCAACGGTTTTCCTTCATGTTCCGCTTATGGAATATAAAAACGCATGGAACGAATATGTTGACAACGGCTATGCAGACACCGAAAATGTTAAATACAATTACGGCAAGGCGGGCGAATCGGGCAAGGTTGTTTATCCCGGTCTTTATGAGGACAACTTCTTTGAAACCATGCAGGAGCTTCACAGCACGGACACGGTTTTCTGCGGCCACGACCACCTTAACAACTTTTCCGTAAACTATAAAGGAATTGACCTTACATATTCCTACAGCGTAGACTATCTTGCATATGTGGGCATTTATAAGCTCGGCTCACAGCGCGGCTGCACGATAATCGAAATTGATGAAAGCGGCGGCATCGAATACAGCGCAGAAAACTATTATCAAGATAAATACACCTCTCAATATTCCAAAGAGGAAGTAACAATGCAGGAGCTCGGAGCATGAAAACAGGATTAATTATGGAAGGCGGCGCAATGCGCGGAATGTTCACCGCCGGAGTTATCGACATTTTTATGGAAAACGGCGTTGAGTTTGACGGCGCGATTGGCGTTTCCGCAGGCGCGGCATTCGGCTGCAACTACAAATCAAGGCAGATAGGCAGGGCTATCCGCTACAACAAGCGTTTCTGCAAGGACCCGCGTTTTTGCTCCTTCCGCTCTCTTATCAAAACGGGCGACCTTTTCGGCGCGGAATTCTGCTATCACACCGTGCCCGACACACTCGATTTGTTTGACACCGAGGCTTATCTCGCAAATCCCATGGAGTTTTATGTTGTCTGCACCGATGTTGAAACCGGCAAGGCAGTTTATATCAATTCCGACGAAGCAGGCGACGATTCGCTTGAATATTTCAGAGCCTCCGCTTCCATGCCGCTTGTTTCAAGGGTTGTTGAGATAAACGGCAGGGGCTTGCTTGACGGCGGAATTGCAGACTCCGTGCCCATTCAATTTTTTGAAAGCATCGGCTATGACAGAAATGTTATAATCCTCACCCAGCCCAAGGGCTACATAAAAAAGCCGAGCAGTGCGGCAAAGGTTATGAAGCTTGCGCTGAAAGACTATCCCAAGGTTATCGAAACCATGGAAAACAGACATAACGAATATAACGAAACTCTCGATTATATTGAAAAGAAAGAAAAGGCGGGCGAGGTTTTGGTTATCCGCCCCGAAGCCAAATTGGATATTGGCAGAATCGAGCATAATCCCGACAATCTGCAAAGGGTATATGACCTCGGCAGAAAAGCGGGCGAGAAATATTTGAATGATATCAAAGCATTTATAAAAAGATAAAAACAACCCCGAAACGTTAATGTTTCGGGGCTGTTTCATTTTATAACTCTGCAATTTTTAATTCCGTAGTATTTAAAAGCACATATTGCCGCTTCGTCTATTATTTCACCGCAAACAACAATCGGTATTGCGGGCGGGCAGTTAACAGCCGCCGAAGCAAGCACCCTGCCGAGGCATTTTTCAATCTCAATTTCTTCGCTTTGGGCAAAAATTGCCTCACGAGGAGAAACGGACTTTTTTGCCGCCGCAATAACGGGCGGTTTTTCGGCAATTTCTTTTCTTTTTTCAAGAGCACAGAGAATTTTTTCAAGCATTTCAAGGCATTCCGTGCCGTATTCGGGGGTCAGCATCAAAACGGTGAAATCGTGGTCTGAAAACTCGCATTCAATTCCGTTTTTTGAAAGAATTTCTGCGATTTCATTGCCCGCGTAGCCGTATTTTTTCGGCGCAAGAGTTATTTTAAGTTTTTCTTCGCCGACAAGACCGTAGCCTGCATCCGCAAGCTTTTCTTTAAGGGCTGCAACCTTTTTTATATATTCAGCAAGCCTTTCGCGATAGCCGTTTTCAAGATATGCGTTTGCCGCATCGAGTGACTGCAAAATGAGGTATGACGGACTTGTTGATGCGAAAATAGCCATTGCATTTTCGGCATACCCGCCGAGTATTTCAGGCGCATTCTTTGAAATATGCAGATAAGCACCGCCTGTCAGCACGGGCAGGGTCTTATGCGCCGAATCGCAGCAGATATCCGCACCGAGCGCAATGGGGTGAATATTTTCGGGCAGAAAATTCAGGTATGCACCGTGTGCATTGTCAACAAGCAGCAAAACGCCGTGCTTTTTACACACCGCGGAAAGTCCGTTGATATCGGCAATGTTTCCAAGATAATCGGGGCTTGTGATATAAACCGCGCATGGCAATTCACTCATGCCCAAAAGAAATGCATCAAGATATTCCGCGCTTATTTGGCAGGAAATGATGTTTTCGCCGTTCTCCGGAAAAATCCAAGCGGTTTCAAAATTCAGAAGTGCAGCGGCGGTCATAAAAACCTTGTGGGCATTGCGTGCCGCGGCAACAATCGGCTTTTTGCCGTTTGCTTTGGCATAAAGCAAAGCAAGATAAAGCATTGCGCGGATTGAAAGCGATGAACCCTCGGCGGAAAAGAGCGTTTTTGCAGTGCCGAAAAGCTTTGATGCGTTTTCCTCGCTCTCTTTGATTATGCCCTTTGCATTATAGAGCACATCCGCGCCGTCAATCTCGGTTATATCGCCTGCTTCAATCCCAAGAAAGCCCATACCCTTGTGCCCGGGCATATGCAGGCGCAGTCTGCCGCTGTTTTTATATTCATTTACGAAATCGCAGATAGGAGTTTTCATTCTTCTTCAACTGCCTTTGCAGCTTCAAGCATAATCGCACATTCCATACGCTTGCGGAAAAGCTCACAGCCGTATTCATATATACCCTTAACCGAGCCGGTTGCGTGGTATGCATTCGCTGCGCAGCCGCCCGAGCAATAAAGCTTCGCCCAGCAATCCTTGCATTCGGGGCGCGCATAAACATTGCATGACTCAAACTCATTTTGGATATCGGTGTTGTCAACGCCGTTCCAGATATCGCCGAGCTTGAATTTTTCTTCGCCCACAAACTGGTGGCAGGGGTAAAGATCACCCCACGGGGTAACAGCCATGTATTCCGTACCTGAGCCGCAGCCCGAAATACGCTTATAAATGCAGGGACCGCCCTTAAGGTCAATCATATAGTGATAGAACGTGAACGGCTTTCCCTCGCGGCGTTTTTCAAGCATAAGCTCGGCAAGCTTTTCGTATTGTTCAAGCACAACAGGCTTATCCTCTTCGGTCAACGCAGAGGGGTCATCTGCGGCGCAGACAACGGGCTCCATGCTAAGTTCGGTAAAACCGAGGTCAAGCATCTGCTTTATATCTTCAAGAAAATCGGGGTTGGCGTGGGTAAATGTGCCGCGCATATAATAATTTTTGTTGCCGCGCGCTTCAACGAACTTTTGGAATTTGGGA
>JAZSGU010000179.1:0-3656 GCA_045532895.1 Acutalibacteraceae bacterium
TTCGGAAACGGCGGATTATATTATAAGCCCTACGCTTATTATAAGGTTACAAACAGTCAGGGTACACAGATTCTGCTTTCCAACGAAGACCCGATTGGCGAAAGAGTAATTTCCGAAGAAACATCCGACATCGTTTGTGAGCTTCTTCAGTCTGTCAGCACAAGCAACTACGGAAGCGCACCGAATGTACGCAAATTCCAGATCATGGCAAAGACCGGTACTACCAGCAGTAAAAAAGACCGTTGGTTCTGCGCGGGCACACCTTATTATGTTGCAGCTATCTGGTTCGGTTTTGACAAGCAGGAAACGCTTGACACATCCGGCAACCCCGGCGGCAAAGTGTTTATGACTGTTTTTGATGAAATTCACAAGGGTCTGCCCGCCAAAAAATTCCCCAAGAGCAGTAAGACCATTGAGAAGAGTTATTGTACAGTAACCGGAAAACTCGCCGGCTCAAACTGCGGTTCAACCAAAAAAGGTTGGTATAAAATCACAGCATTACCCTCTGTCTGCACATCATGCACGGGGGTGCCGTCAACAGATGTTTCCGGCGGCTCAATCGGTGACACGGTTAATGATGTTGTAGACAATCTCGGAAATGTTCTTAATAACATTATTTCTGACAGATAAAGATTAAGCGGAGTTTGTAAAAAACAAACTCCGCAATTTTAAATACAAGGAATGATTTTTTGATAATAATGGCCATTGACTACGGCGATGTCAGAACAGGAGTTGCCGTTTGTGATAAATTTGAAATGCTCGCTTCTCCGGTTTGTGTTATTGAACAGCGAAATTCAGAAAAGCTTATTGCTCAAATTGCTGACCTTGCCATTAAACATAAGGTTGAGCAATTTGTTGTAGGCCTGCCCAAAAATATGAATTCCTCGATGGGGGAGAGGGCTGAGAAATGCTTCATGTTTGCAGATGAGCTTTCAAAAGCAACGGGAATTGCAGCTGTTATGCGCGACGAACGCCTTTCAACCGTCAGTGCACACAATGTTTTAAACGCAACAAATACACGCGGCAAAAAAAGAAAGGCAGTTGTTGACCAGGTTGCCGCGGTTATGATTTTACAAGACTACATAGATTTTCGCAAAAATCAAGGATAAAAGAAATTGATTAAAAGTTTTCCGCATATTATTTAGCAAAAACACTATGCGGAGGATTCTTTATGAAAATAATAGCACCAACTAAAATCAAGGTTAAATTTTGTTTGTTTATTACCCTGTTTACAATTTTATCGGGGCTTATAATCGGTTTAAAAGCTGTTGAAAAATTTAACGCCGTTGATGTTTCATCTAAAAACAACATTGTTAATACGGTTATAATTGATGCCGGCCACGGCGGTCCTGACGGAGGCACAAGCGCGGCTGACGGCACACTTGAAAAGGAAATCAACCTTCAAATTGCAGAAAAATTAAACAAGATTTTGCAGTCGATGGGCATTAATACTATTATGACCCGAACAGAAGATATTTCAATTCATGATTCAACCGCAAACAGTATCAGAGAAAAAAAGATTTCTGATATAAAAAACCGTTTAAAAATAATAAATGAAACAGATGATGCTGTTTTTGTCAGCATTCACCAAAACCATTTTTCTGATTCTAAATACAGCGGTACTCAGATTTTTTATTCAAAAAACGACCCGCTTTCTCAAACGCTTGCAAACAACATACGTTTACCGATTATCTCATATTTACAAACAGATAACACTCGTGAAATTAAACAAAGCGGAACGGATATTTACCTTTTATATCACGCACAAAAACCTTCGGTTATGGTTGAATGCGGTTTTCTTTCAAACACGAATGAAGCTGAAAATCTCAAAAATGACAGCTATCAGCAACAGCTTGCATTCTTAATTGCAATTGGTATAATAGATTATTTTAAAAACACGGTGGTGTAGCAAATGGCAGGAAAAGCAAAAACATTATATATATGTAGTCAATGCGGATATGAAAGCCCCAAGTGGTACGGTTGCTGCCCGGGATGCGCTGAATGGAACACTATGGAAGAAGTATGCGTTATTCCGCAGCAAAAAGCCGCCAAAAGCGCAGTTAAATCAATAAACGCACAAAGAATAGACGAGATTGACGCCGATGACGAAATACGCTTTAAAACCGGTATGGCAGAGCTTGACCGCGTGCTTGGCGGAGGCATTGTTAAAGGCTCTCTTGTTCTTTTAAGCGGCGACCCCGGTATAGGAAAATCAACAATTCTGCTGCAAATATGCGAGTATCTCGGTAAGAATTTAAGAATACTCTATGTTTCCGGCGAAGAGTCGGCAAGGCAGATTAAACTGCGTGCAAAGCGTTTGGGAGTATCAACAGAAAACCTGTTTATAATGTGCCAGACCGATGTTGAAAGCATTGTTGAATATATAAAATCCGAAAAACCCAACCTTGTTATAGTTGATTCCATTCAAACAATGTGCGTTTCAGAAATCAATTCTTCTCCCGGAAGCGTTACGCAAGTCAGAGAATCAACAAACTTATATATGCATTGTGCAAAAGGGCTCGGTATCCCTACAATTCTTGTTGGCCATGTGAATAAAGACGGCAACATTGCAGGCCCCAAGGTTTTAGAGCATGTTGTTGACTGCGTTCTCTATTTTGAGGGTGAAAGACATTTATCCTACAGAATTTTAAGGGCGGTAAAAAACAGATATGGCTCAACAAACGAAATTGGTGTTTTCGAAATGCTTGATAAGGGACTGGTTGAGGTTGTTAATCCTTCGCTCATGCTTATTTCAGGCAAGCCAAAAAACACAGCCGGAACATGCATTGCCTGCGTTATGGAAGGCAGCCGACCAATTCTTGCAGAAGTTCAGGGGCTTGTAGCTGCTACAAATTACGGCAACGCAAGGCGCATGGCAACCGGATTTGACTATAACAGAATGTCAATGCTTCTTGCCGTTCTTGAAAAACGCTCCGGATATTTCTTCAGTAACTGTGATGCTTATATCAATGTTGTCGGAGGATTAAGACTTGATGAGCCCGCAACCGACCTTTCTGTTGCCTTGGCTCTTATTTCGAGCCTTAAAGATACTCCGATAAGAGATGATACTCTCGCTATCGGTGAAATCGGTCTTGGAGGCGAACTGCGCGCTGTTTCTTTTTGTGAACAGCGCGTTAAAGAGGCTGAAAGACTTGGCTTTGCAAGATGCATCATACCAAGCCACAATCTGAAAACATTTGCTGACGGCTTCAAAGGAAACATAGAAATCGTTGGTGCAAGAAATGTCAATGAAGCTTTTAACGCATCGGTGTGATTATGAAATTTATTGAAAAGCCTAATTTACCGCAGAGCAGGGTAACCGTTGCTGCTATCAGTTGCGAGGCAGGGGAGTCAATAAAAAAATTGAACGATTTAGGCATTAAAACGCTTCAAATTCCCGCCAATGCAAGGTTACCCGTGCCTGTTAATTCACATGCGGATTTACATTTATTACATTCAGGCGAAAATAATCTTTTTGTCCAAAACGAACATTTGTTTTTAGGGGAGTTATCACCAAAATTTAATTTAGTAAGAATCAGAGAAGAAGCCGGCAATAAATATCCCGAGGATGTCAGGCTAAACTGCGCGATTATAGGTTGCAATCTTATCTGCAACACAAAAACCATATCCCGAGAAATTCTTGAGTTTGCCGAACA
>JAZSGU010000181.1:0-4140 GCA_045532895.1 Acutalibacteraceae bacterium
CACAAGAATGCTGACAAAAATCAAAGCCGAAAGTGCATACATATCCGGCTTAACCCTTTTCTTGGTCATTGAGAAAATCGCAACCGGGAGGGTCTGGAAGCCGGGGCCGCTGGTAAAATAGCTGATAATGAAATCATCCAGCGAAAGAGTGAAAGCCATAATCATACCGGTAATAATGCCGGGCATGATTGACGGAAGAACAACCTTGAAAAAGGCTGTTGCAGGTCTGCAGCCAAGGTCCTGCGCCGCTTCGGCAAGGTTTCTGTCCGTTTGGCGAAGCTTTGGCAAAACCGTCAGTATGATATATGGCAGGTTAAAAGTGACATGAGCTATAAGCAATGTGCCGAAGCCCAGAACGGCATCATCATTAACAAGCCTGCCTGCAAAAACAAACAGCAGCATCATGGAAATACCCGTAACAATTTCGGGATTCATCATGGGGATGTTTGTAACAGCCATAACACTTGAACGCGCAACGCCTTTTTTGAATTTGTCAATGCCTACTGCCGCCGCGGTGCCGAGCACGGTTGCGATAAGCGACGAGCAAACCGCAAGGATAACCGTGTTGTAAAGCGCACGGAGCGTTGCTTCGTCCTCAAAAAGAACTTTATACCATTCGAGCGAAAAGCCCGAAAAAACGCTTGTGCTGCTCGTTGAATTAAACGAGAAAATTATCATAACCGCAATGGGCGCATAGAGAAACGCAAAAACAAGCGCGGCATAGGCTTTTGAAGCAATTTTCATATTACCATGCCCTCCTCATCGCCCGAAAAGCGGTTCATAACTGCCATGCAAATAAGAATAAGAACCATCAGAACAAGCGAAAGCGAAGCTCCGAGATTGTAGTTATAGCTCTGTTGGAACTGCCTTTCGATAACATCACCGATAAGGTCAAACGAGCCGCCGCCGAGCTTTTGCGAAATATAAAAGGTACTTACAGACGGAACAAAAACCATGGTGATACCCGAAACTATGCCGGGCATACTCATGGGGATAATGCATCTTCTGATAATCGTGAGTCTGTTGCCGCCCAAATCCTGGCAGGCTTCAACCATGCTGTGGTCAAGCTTTGCCATAACGGAATATATCGGCATTATCATATAGGGCAAAAAATTGTAGACCATGCCCAATATAACCGCGCCCTCGGTGTTAATCATGTGAATGGGGTCAATGCCGAGCTTGCCGAGAAAGCTGTTGATAATACCCGTATCCTGCAAAAGCGCCATCCACGAATAGGTGCGGATAAGAAAGCTCATCCACATGGGGAGCATAACAAGCATAACGAGGGTGCGCTGAACCTTTTCGGTTTTTTGCGAAATTATGTATGCAAGCGGAAAGGCAATAAGCAGGCATATAATTGTTGCAACGATTCCGAACCATATGGAACGCAGAAAAGTGGGGGTATATTTGCTCAAAGCCTCAATATTTTCAAAAGTGAAGTTCCCTGCCGCATCGGTAAACGAATAATAAACAACGAAAATAAGCGGAGCGACTATAAACAGAGCCGACCATATGATATAAGGCGAGGCAATAAGCTTTGTTTTGAGAGCTGAACGGTTGCTCATTCCTCCACCTCCTCCTCGGCGTTGGAGAGCTCGTCAAACTCCTCGCTGAAGGAGCTGTAATCTCCGTATATACCCGAATATTCGGATTTTTTCATAATGTGAATGGCGTCGGGCTCAATGAATAAACCGATTTTTGCGCCCTCAGGCTGATAGTCCGTTGTCTGAATCATCCATTTGAAGCCGCCGATATCAACAATTATTTCAAAATGAACGCCTTTAAAGGTTACGGATGTAACAACGCCGCAAAGCATGCCCTTTTCGGGCTCAACAACGTCAACATCTTCGGGGCGGACTACAACGTCAACCGCCTCATTTTTGCCGAAGCCCTTGTCGAGGCACTCAAAGCGGTGACCCGAAAAATCAACAAGGCAGTCGTCAATCATTACGCCGTCAAGAATATTGCTTTCTCCGATGAAATCGGCAACAAAGGCATTCTTGGGCTCGTTATATATGTCAAGAGGTGTGCCAATCTGCTGAATGATGCCGCCGTCCATAACAACAACAGTGTCGGACATAGAAAGGGCTTCCTCCTGGTCGTGTGTAACATAAATAAAGGTTATTCCAAGCCTTTGCTGAATGTTTTTAAGCTCTATCTGCATATCCTTGCGAAGCTTTAAGTCGAGCGCACCGAGAGGCTCGTCAAGAAGAAGCACTCTGGGCTTAACCGCCAAGGCTCTTGCAATGGCAACGCGCTGCTGCTGACCGCCGGAAAGCGAATTTATGTTGCGCTTGTTAAAGCCGGTCAGGTTAACAAGAGCAAGCATTTCTTCAACCGTTTCTTTTATCTGCTTTTCGGGAACTTTTTTAATGCGCAGACCGAAAGCAACGTTTTCATAAACGTTAAGGTGGGGAAAAAGGGCATAACGCTGAAAAACAGTGTTAACCTGCCTTTTGTGAGGAGGAACACCATTCAGCTTTTTATCTTCAAAAATAACCTCTCCCTCGTCAGGCTCAATAAAGCCCGCAATAATCCTCAAGGTTGTGGTTTTGCCGCAGCCCGAGGGGCCGAGAAGAGTTATAAACTCCTTATCTCGAATATAGAGATTGAGGTTTTTAAGCACCTGATTATTTCCGAAGGTTACGGAAATGTTTTTCAAATCAATAATTGCATTGTTTTTCAATTATGCAGCCCCTCTCTGCCTTTAGCGCAGTGCTCTGCGAAACGGCTATTATAATAATATAAAATATAGAGCAAAAACTTGCAAATGTCAACAATTTTTTTAATAAATTCATGAAAAATCCGTTTCGGTTTGGGATTTTCAAATATTTTTCTTTGATTTCCTCTTAAATGCTCATTTTTGCTTTGATTTCCTCGCTTTTTTATTTCAAAAAATTTTTTAGAAACAAATCAAACCTATTGACAAATATATTCAAATTTGCCATAATTTTCTTGTAATAAAGAAAAGGAGGAATTCAAATGGGCATCTTTTCATCAATTCTCGCATTTTTCTTTTCAATAACCTCGTTTTTTACCGTACTTTTCGGCAACAACCTTTGCACCCTTGCTATGGTTTATAATGAGGACAGAGGTTTTGTTTGGGAATGCGACATTGCCGATGACAGCGTTGCTGTTGTCAAGAGCGAAAGCGCAAGAGGCTCTGTTCAAAACTTTGTTATCGAGGGCATCAGCGAGGGCAGAACGGAAATAACCATGACAAATAAAGACGGCGATACTTCTTCATGCATCATCGATTCCGTTGCGCAGCTCAACCCCTACAACGGCGACTTTGAATATTATTATATTGAAGTAGCCTATAACTTCGGAACATATATCGACTATGACGAGGGAATAACTCTCACTGCGCAGTCCCCCGTTGAGGGCGGCTATTGGGGTTTCGGCTTCGGTGCAGATGCACCCGAGCTTAAATATGAGCCCGAAACCGTTAACGGTGTTTGCAAATTTGAGGTTATAAACCCGTTTTTGGAGGATATGAAATACGGCACACTCTTCACCTATTACGCTGCTGACGGCACTCCGCTTGAAAACAAGTTTATCGCCTATGTTCTCAACGACGACGGAACAATCAGTTATATTGACGAAAACAGACTCGCAAAAATCGAGCTTCCGTCCGATTTTTCCAAGCTTATTTTCTGGAACGTTACAAGCGATTACTCTGCCGACGAGGCTGAAATAATCAGCATCTACACCACCTCCGATAACTACGGCAGCATGTATTTCCCGGAAGATTTTGCATCCGCAGAAGTTTTGGAGTTGATGAACACGCTTGTTGGCGAATTGCTCGGCAAGGTCCCTGTCGGCGGAAATGAAACAGTTGTTATTGAAGCTCTCAAAGAGGGGGCGGCAGAATTTACCCTTGAAAAGGTTGACATGTATCCCCTTGTCAAAACCGAAGACGGTTATGAGATTGACACCGAAAAATACGAGGTGCTTGAAACAATAACAATCGCTGTTACTGTTGATGCAGATTTGAATATCACATACGAAATTAAATAAATTTTAAAATAATAACCCCGATGCATTCAGGCAATACTGTTATTGCCAACAAATGTATCGGGGTGATTTTTTGCAATTCAACAAGGTTGAAATCTGCGGAGTTAACACGGCAAAGCTGAA
>JAZSGU010000006.1:0-6773 GCA_045532895.1 Acutalibacteraceae bacterium
TAAATGTTTTGTGTAATTAGGGGGAGTGAATTAATCAATTTGAACAAATCATGGGTCTAAAAGGTTTAATATATCCCTTTGTATTGTATCAAATAACTCATTCATTATCAAGTCCCTAATTATGCTGTAACATTCATCAGATGACAATATCTTTTTGCGCTGCAGACGTTCTGTAGCTTCCTTTGCCTTGTTTTGATAAAAATCACCTTTGAACATTGTATATTGATATAACAATATTTTTAATCTCTGATAATCATCCATTTTAATAAGTTGTTTTAACAATGCCGGCGCACAGCTGCTCCAGGAGCTCGTCAGAATATGGTAACCAAGCTACATCACAGAATTCACCTTTGAAATCATATTTGATTTCATGCATTAGAAAACCTTTCTTTTTAGTTTCGGCACGTTTTAAACCGCGTGAATGATAATACATATGTGCGCCAAGCTGTGTAACAGATTTACCAAGCTCTTTGTTTATGTACTTTGTAACATACTTCGAAACAGCTTCGGCATTCTGAATTGGCTCCAAGTCACAAAAACCGAACTTTTGTGCGTATGGTTCCCAATTATAGACCGTATAGCCTTTATAAACACGCTCGGCAATTTTCTTACCCATTACATCACCAATTTGAAATTGATGCAAATGAGATACCGGCAATCCCATTATAAAACCATGAAAATGCCATGATTTACCGTCTGCATGTAATTCAGGAATAATACAAAACTTAATTTGACAATTCTTCAAGCGGTTATAATTCGAAATCCATTTAGTAAAATCTTTATGAAACTTATCAAGGTCTGAACGATTATATTTTGACTTGTCCAAAGTACCGGTAAAAAAGTATTCCCAGGGATTACAAAACGCATATTCGAAAATGATTGACTTCGCGCGTGAAATATTGTCAGCTAATTTTTGCTCGTTCACTCCCCTATCAGCTGTTATATCATCATCACACTCAATGCCGGAAGTTCTTAAATTTCTCATTGTAATTACTTTAATTTTTCTATTTTCGCCTTCTCCAAAAACTTTAATAACACTTTGATTTTTTTTATATTTAAGTTCTTTAAAAGGCACAATCACACCCCCAGGTAGCGTAATTTGATAGTTAGTCAAGTAAAAATAAAAATAAAAAATTTATACGCGCGCACGCGCGCGAGGGCTGATAAGGCTGCCAAAGTGCGGATTTTTTCGCGCACCGTTTGCGGACGCGATTTAATCAGAGCGGTTGTGCTGGCTGTCAGCTCGCGCCGCTGTAGCTAATCTTACGCCGACCAGGGCGACACGCAGGCAGCTTACGGCCAACAGCTCCACTAACCATAGCGACACGCATCAGGCAACGATATCTGATAACTCCTTCTGAAAGTCTCGCATGTCAATCTCAAAGCCTGCATCCTTTAAGCAATGTTCTAACTGCAGAGCTGCATATAGAAAAGATGTACGGTCAGGCTCCGTTACACCGGGCATATCCGAAAGACTTTTTAAATTTAACCATGTAACAAGTACATTGCTGAATAGTTTCTCAAGCTTCGGTTCCATTATCTATACCTCCATTAAGTATTGCATTAAAATCAGGCTCAGTTATAAGAAAACGTTCATATTCTTCCGTAAGCCCGACATTATTCAGAACTCCATGAAACATATCGCAAAAATGCTGACATTGTTTCTTGGTCTTACGGTTCGGCGCAAGCTTTGCCGCTTCATCAAACATCATGCAAATTGCAAAATATGAGTTCCGAAGCTCGGTCAGAGCTGTTGCATAGCTTTCTTCAAACTCAACAAATCGCAGCTCACCGTTTAAATATTTTTCAAAATACTCATTCTCACCAGGAATAGTTTCATCAACAACTCCTAATAATTTTCTATCCTGAACTGGATATTCTTTTTTACTCATTCCTTTTACTCCTTTTTTGTTGAAATTATAATCCGTTTGGATTACACATATATAATAATCCAAATGGATTATAAAAATCAATAAGCAAAAAAGGCGAAAAGTGTTCAAGTTTGTGAGTTTTCAAGCAAATCATCCCATAAAACCATATCAGGCAGCGGTTTTGATGTGGTTGTGTAAAGTGTTTCAAAGTCTCCGTAATACGGTTTACGGTAGAAATAACAGTATGATATCGGCAGTTCTGCCAGCTCCCAGTTAACCTTCATTGCATTCTTTGAGTAACCGCGGCTGACTATTTGCGTTTGCTTGTCTGCTACTTTTACCTGCACGGTACGGCTTACATCAACTGTTGACCAGTTTCTAAAGAATTTGCTTTGCTGGATGAAAAAGGTGTAGTCACATGCTCTGCGACAGTTTAAATCAACACCGTCATAAACCTGTGAAGCCATTATTACGGTGGTTTTGTTCTTTCTTATAAAATTGAAGAATTCTTCGTCTCTTTCATTCCAATTCTTGTAATCACGTGCATTCCATATTGTTTTTACTTCATCGAGGAATACGAGAGAATCAGAAGTATCATGACTATACAGCCATTCTTTGTCGGTATAGAGCTGCTTAACCTTACCATGGGTTCGTTCAACCATGGGTATACGATAGGCACCCTTATACGGATAATTACTGAAAATACGTTTTTCACGTAATTTAAATTCATCAATAGCAAGAGCTGCAAGTGTAGATTTACCGGAACCACGGTCACCGATGAGGAGCGAGCAAGACGATTCAAGAAATAATTGACCTAATTTTTTATTAAATCCCATAATTAATATTTACCTTTCACGATATAGACAACAACAGTTACAAAAACTACAGCCATACAGACAGCAGCCATAAACAAAATTATGTCAGTAAACTGCAAACATGAGGTTAAAAGAGAATCAAACAGAGTAACAACGTTATTTATCATTAAATCACCTTAAAAGCAAAATAGGGGCATTTAAGCCCCTATTTCGCATAATATGTTATCTTCGCGAAGAAACACCGCGAACGCCGAGCTTGCGAATAACCTTGACGGCAAACATGACAAGACCGCCGAGAAGTGCAATGAGCACAGGAACATAAAGCAGAGGATTACCGGTAATCGTTGTGATAACATGCTGGAAAAGACCAATAAGCACTTCATACACAGTTCCGAGAGCTGTCAGCACAGTTGCAACTGAAAAACTTGCACCTTCCATTTATTTTCACCACCTTATTATTTATTTACCGCAGCGCGGCGCATAAAGCGCCGCAGCAGCGGTTAACGACGTCTACCCTTGAGACCGAATTTACGCACAACCTTGATTGCAAGGCCAACAGAGCCTGCAACGATTGCAAAGGCAACCGACCAAAGCAAAAGGTTATTTGAGGAAATCATTTCAATGAAATCAGTGAAAAGACCCCAAAACCATGAAGACACACTACCGATATCGGTAGCGAGACTGGTCAAATCAGCCATTCAGACACCTCCTATTTATTCTTTTTTAAAGTAAATTTAACGGAATTCATTCGTTGTGAACCTGTACTTTTAGACCATTGTGAGGGCTTCAGAGTACTGAATAAAATACCGTTATTAGTATGATACTTGTAAAGCACAGAACCATCCTTATTGAGCTTTACACCTTGATAGATGGATTTAAAACCATCCTTAGAACGGATAATATCGCCGGCTTTAGCATGCTTATACTGATTAAGGCGAACAGCCAAAGAAGATAACCGGGTATATTTCAAAAATGTGTCGCGCGGGTGATTCTTCAAGTCTGACATTGAATAATTGTTTATGCTGCGGTTTTTTGTTTCGTTTATCATGCGCCAGGATTTGGGAGAAAATGCATTAAATAACTTCAGCTCACGCAGTCGGACTGATAAGATAAAAGACATTATCAAATCGAAACAGAAAGTTAAAACAAAAGGCATTAATGCAAGATAAAACATCCAACCCCATTCAGATTCATAAACTTCACGCATAAAATCGGAAATTAATTCACTTAACCAATAACCGACCTCGTATAAATCCCATAAGGCATAATCAAAAAAATTATCCATATTAACCCCCGAAAAGAATACGGCGAATCAAAAACAAAACAAAACCGCAAAGGAAAAGAAAAAACATAAAATTCAAAGGATTATCAGAAATCCAATAGTCGAAGGTTACTGACCATAATTCAGTAAAATAACCTTCAGAAATAAACCTCTGTAAAAATTCAGCCATTCAATCACCTTCTGAAGAAAATGCCCATGACAACGCTGATGACGACACCTGCGACAGCTACGCCGATAAGAATACCGAAGGTTGAACTACCTTCAAGAAACTCCATAACAGAAGTTATTGCAGTTATACCTTGTTCCATAATTTCACCACCTAACTTTTAAAAAATCGAGAGAACAGTATTTCAAATATGTGTTCAATCAGATGAAAGAGAAAGACCAGGAGCAAGCCGGCTATTAACACATATATGAAAGCAAGTCCGGGCGGCGGTTCGCCCAGGATAGATATTAAAATATCAATTATCGTTTGTGTAATAAAAACCACTCCAAGAATACAAAGAATAAAATAGCAATCTGAACAGAAAGACTTGCTATTTCATACTTTGAAAAATAATAATTGTCGTTAATACGTTCAGACGAAGTTACAAAAACTACATTTGTGTCATATATCTCCCCTGTTGTAACTGCCGTGTAATCATAATACCCGGTTGAGGAGCCGGCACGGTATTCAAGTGTACCGAATGAAGAAAAGCGCGCTGAATACTGTGTGCCGTTCAAAAAGAGTGCTACCGTTATAGTGGAAGCTGTGGCGTTGTAAAGATTTCCGCCAGTGGTGAAAGTAAGGCAGTCATTGATATATTGCATCGGGAGCACAATGACAATATCACCAAGGCTTGAATCACATTCAATATAAGCGCCACCGGTAAGACCAGTTTCGTTATACGGAAATGTGTCTTCATAGTAAACCGCCGCAGCTGACGATGTAAAAATCGAAACGGTGAAGATAAAAAGGAATATAACCGATATAATGCGTGTACGTTTAATTTCATTCATTTGTTACCCCTTATAAATAATGCAATGGCTGAAAGCACCAGAGCGATTACAATCCATGTTGTTAGGCTCATGCCGGCAACCGTTACAGAATTAAAAAAATCAAAAACAGAACCGAAAGAATTAAGAAGCGATTCCATTATGCATTCCCCTCTCTGCCAAGAACTTTATAAAGGACACAAACGATTATCAGAACAACAACAACCGCATAAGCCCAACCGGGAAGAATCGAAAGAACGTTTCGAAGGTAATCAACACATATCCCAAGAATACGAATAACAGAAGAAAGAACATCGCCGATAGTTTTAAAAATATCTATAAACCATTGAAAAAAGCTTTGTATATATTCAAGGATTTTAGTCATTATCTGCCGACCACCTTAACAACAACAATCATAACAAGAAATAAAGTCAGAGCTGCAATAACTCCACCGGGAACAACTTCAAAAAAACCATTGAGAAATGTTTTAGCTTGTGCCATATTTGAAGAATTTTCTTCTTGTGCAGCATTCATCTGTTGTTCAAAAGCCTCAAGTTGTGATACCCATTCATTAACTTTAGTTAAGCTGTCGTTCATCCAGTCGTTATTAGTATCGAGTGTAGGCATATCAGAGCCGGCATTAATTATCTCTCCTGCAGCGTTGGTAATTGCTTGCTGTATCTGATTGGCAGCATTTGTGATAGCTCCCTCTACACGGTCTGCAGCTTCTCCAATGGCAGCATCAACGCGGGAAAAGCCTTCAACCATGATTTTGTTATTGTTTTCAAGGATATTCATAAGCTTGTTATCGTTAATTTCATCCTCATAACCGAAAAACGTCTTATTATCTGTGATTAACGGTACCGGATAATTATGAAGACGTCCGGAAGCTGTAGGACGCCAGTTATAATTAACATTGTCTGCAAAATCATCAACCCAGAATGTGTCATTAATAACGTAAGTATCATAAACAGCCAAAGACTTACCGACAATCATTTCATCAACGGGACATGTATAAAATTCATAATAACCGCCGTAAGCCATTAGCGTTGTATCAAGTGAACATGACAAAGTCTTCATTGATGTATTTAATTTGGAATCAGAAGCCCATGAAACCAACGTACTGGAAAGAAAAACAATGTTATCATTAACACCACTGTTAAATTCAAAATAATAATGCACTGTATTATTTTCGATATAATAGCCAACACGCAAATAATCAACATAAGAAAATATATAATACTTACCCATATAAACGGAATCGGCAACACCTTCAGGAAAGAAAATGCAAATATAATCATCAAAATTATCTTGCGACAACGGGGGAACCATTGCCGGGTCATCAAGATAAGGACCCGTTACATATGAAGCAGCCGAAGCCGGGAAACATGCCAGGATAAAAAGAAAAGCCGTTACTAATGTAACGGCGATAATTTTACTTGCTCTGTTCATCTTCTTTTACCTCTGCGATACTCTCAAGGAAATTAAATTTCCCGTCGTTTTCGTATCTGAAATCATACATCTTTCCGAGCTGGAAGCCGCCGCGAGGAATAAGCGGTATATCGTTTTTGCCGAGCCAAATATTTTTGGCAATAAGACCTTCATTGTCTTTTTCGCGCGAATTGGGAGACCTCACACCATGGAACTCCGCGCCCTGCTTCGTTGTTCCGTCTCTTCCAGGATAATCAAACGGGGGGCGATAACCTACACATTTCATTACCATTTTTCATTACACCTTTCTTTAATTGAATTGTGGGGGTGCTCCCCTGCCCCAGTCAGCATAGGCAAGGGGAGCCGGTTAAGGAAATAAAAATGAGCAAAAGCCAGTCA
>JAZSGU010000133.1:0-17622 GCA_045532895.1 Acutalibacteraceae bacterium
TCGATGGGCAAGCGTATGCTCCGAAGCTGGCTTGAACAGCCTCTGCTTAACATAGCTAAAATTACAAAACGCCATAACGCCGTTTCGGAGCTTGTTGAAAAGCCCTCGGTGCGTGACGATATAATTGAAGCGTTAACCGGCTGTCAGGATATGGAAAGGCTGATAACCAGAATTGCCTATTCAACAGCAAACGCAAGAGAGCTTAAAGGTCTTTCGTCAACTCTTTCAAGGCTTCCCGCAATTAAGGAATATCTTTCCTTGTGCCAAAGCACCCTGCTTTGCGAAACCTGCGGTGATATCCTGCCTCTCAATGAGCTTGCCGAAACTATTGATAATGCAATCGTTGACGAGCCGCCGTTTTCCGTTCGTGAGGGCGGCATGATAAAGGACGGCTTCAATGCCGAGCTTGATGAGCTTCGCGATATCGTTAACAACGGCAAGGGATATATTGCCGATATCCAGCTCCGCGAGCAGGAAAGAACGGGCATCAAGAAATTAAAAATCGGATATAACCGAGTTTTCGGCTACTATATTGAAGTTCTCAACTCATATAAAGAGCTTGTTCCCGAGGATTATATCCGCAAACAGACCCTTACAAACTGCGAAAGATACATTACGCAAGAGCTTAAAGAGCTTGAATCCAAGGTGCTCGGCGCGCAGGAGCGCATTGTACGCCTTGAATATGAGATTTTCGATTCCGTGCGCAAAAAAGCGGCGGAGCATCTTTATGAAATCCAAAAAACCGCGGCGGCTGTTGCCGCAACCGATGTTTTGTGTTCTTATGCACGCGTTGCCGCTGAAAACAACTATTGCTGCCCCGCAATGAATGCGGGCGACAGGATAGCGGTTACCGACGGCAGGCACCCCGTAGTTGAAAAAATGATAGATTTCCCCTTTGTTCCCAACGATACTGTGTTGGACTGCGGCGATAACCGCTGTGCAATCATCACGGGTCCCAACATGGCGGGTAAATCAACATACATGCGTCAGGTTGCGCTTATATGCCTTATGGCGCAGGCTGGCAGCTTTGTTCCCGCACTTTCTGCGGAACTTTGCGTTGTTGACGGCATTTTTACCCGTATCGGCGCATCGGACGACCTCGCATCGGGCTCCTCAACCTTTATGGTTGAAATGAATGAGGTTGCCGACATACTCAAAAACGCAACATCAAAGAGTCTTATTATATTTGACGAAATCGGCAGAGGCACTTCCACCTTTGACGGTATGAGCATTGCAAGATCGGTGCTTGAATATTCCGCTGATAAACGCAAACTCGGCGCAAAAACGCTTTTCGCAACCCACTATCATGAGCTTACGGAGCTTGAAAACAGCGTTGCGGGTGTAAAAAACTACAACATAGCGGTCAAGAAAAGAGGGGACGATATAACGTTCCTGCGCCGCATTGTTTCGGGCTGTGCGGACGGCAGCTACGGCATTGAGGTTGCAAAGCTTGCGGGAGTGCCCAACAGCGTTGTTGAAAGAGCAAAGGTTGTCCTCAAAGAGCTTGAGGGCGAGGGCTTGAAAGCCCCCGTTCACCGTGCCGATTACGAAGAGCCCGAAATGCAGATGTCTTTCGGCAGCACTAACGCGAACGACATCGTCGAAAAGCTTAAAAATCTTGATGTAAATACGCTCACTCCGATTGAAGCAATGAGTGTTCTCTATGACTTAACCAAACAAGCAAAAAACTGATAAAAGGAGGTTTCTTATATGCCGAAAATTAATGTTCTTTCAAAACAGCTTGCGGAGCTTATTGCCGCGGGCGAGGTTGTTGAACGCCCCGCTTCGGTTGTTAAGGAGCTTCTTGAAAATTCAATAGACGCGGGAGCAACCGCAATAACGGTTGAGATAAAAAACGGCGGTATTTCTTACATAAGAATTACTGACAACGGTTGCGGAATTTCAAAGGACGATATTCGCAACGCCTTTGTAAGCCATGCAACAAGCAAAATCGCAACCGCAGAGGATTTGAACAGCATTTTTACTCTCGGTTTCCGCGGCGAAGCGCTTGCAAGCGTTAGTGCGGTTGCAAGGGTTGAGGTTATGACCAAAACCGCCGAGGATGAAACGGGTCTTCGCTATGTTATCGAAAGCGGAGAAGAAGTTTTGCTGGATGATGCGGGCTGTCCCAACGGCACAACGATGATTGTCAGGGATTTGTTCTATAAAACTCCCGCAAGAATGAAATTTTTAAAAAAAGACGTGACAGAAGCAAATGCTGTTGCAAGTGTTGTTGACCGCATTGCGCTCTCTCACCCGGAGGTATCTTTCCGTTTTATAAGAGAGGGCAAGCAGGTGCTTGTAACCAGCGGCAACGGTGATTTGCTGACATGCATCCGCGAAATTTTCGGCAAGGAGTTTTCAGCCGACCTTATTCCCGCGGAGTTTGAGGGTCAAGGTATAAAGGTGCGCGGATATGTTTCCAAGCCGAATGCGGCAAGACCCAACCGAAATATGCAGTTTTTCTTTTTGAATAACAGACTTATTAAAACGGGCACGGGAAGCGCGGCTTTAAGCGAAAGCTATAAGAATTCAATTATGGTCGGCAAATTTCCGTCATGCGTTTTGAATATCAATATTGACCCGTCTTTGGTGGATGTTAATGTTCATCCTGCCAAAACAGAGGTCAGATTTTCTGATGAACGCGTGATTTTCAATGCCGTATTCTGTGCATGCAAAAATGCGCTTGCGGCAGGTGACACCCCCAAACAGATAAAAAAAGAAATTCCCAAAACAGATTATTACAAAGCTCCTGAAAAACCCGCGGAGCAGTTAAAGATAACACCCGTTGCCGCCCCCAAAAAGGATTTTTGGCAGCATATACCCGTAAAATCAGAGTCAAAGACCGAGCCGCCTGCAGTAAAAATCAACATCGTTGAACCTAAAGCGGCTGAGGTGAAAAAAGAGCCTCAAAAATTTGCGATGGTCAGCGCTCCGATTGTAACTCCTGCAAAAGAAGAAAAAATTGAAGATATTCTTTTGAATTCATCCCCCAAGGCTGAAGTTTCCGAGCCTATCGTGCCCGAAATTGTTCCCGCAGAGCCTAAAAATGAATTCTGCGAAGAGGAATTCCACCTTGTCGGCGAGGCGTTCAAAACATACATTATCTGTGAATACCGCGGCAAAATGGTTATAATCGACAAGCACGCGGCGCATGAACGTATAATTTACGAAAAGCTCAAAAGAGAGAATGGCGAACGCACCCCGCAGCTTCTTCTGCTGCCCGTAACCGTCACTCTTTCAAAAGAGGAATACTCCGCTTTTCTCGAAAATCTGGAGCTTGTCAACAAAGCGGGCTTTGATGCCGAGGATTTCGGCGGCGGCTGTGTGATTGTCAGGGAATGCCCCATGGAGCTTTCCGTCGATGACATTCAGGATGTCATAAGTGAAATCGCAGGCAGATTTGTTGACAAAAAGCAGGATGTTTCATTTGAAAAAATGGATTGGATTTTCCATTCTGTTGCGTGCAGAAGTGCAATAAAAGCAGGCAATTTCACATCAAGGCTTGAAATGGAGCGTTTTGCAAAGCAGCTTCTTTCAATGCCCGACATCCGCTACTGTCCGCACGGCAGACCCGTGCTTATTGAAATGACACAAAGAGAGCTGGAGAAGAATTTTGGCAGAGTCTAAAACACCGCTTATTGCCGTTGTCGGTCCCACGGCATCGGGCAAAACCTCGCTTGCGGTTGAAATATGCAAGCATATCGGCGCAGAAGCTGTTTCCTGCGATTCGATGCAGATTTATAAAGGCATGGATATCGCAACCGCAAAGCCCATGCCCGAGGAAATGCAAGGCGTTCCTCACCATTTGATAGGATTTTTAAATCCCGATGAGCCTTTCAGCGTTGCAAAATATTGCGAAATGGCAAGGGATGCAATATCGGATATAACTTCACGAGGCAAAAAAGCCGTGCTTGTCGGCGGTACGGGGCTTTATTACAGCTCGCTTGTTGATAACATCGAATTTTTACCCGAAGAAACAGATTTTGAATATCGTGAAATGCTAAAAAAACGCGCCGAAACCGAGGGTGCGCAGGTGCTTCTCGATGAGCTTTCGGCAGTTGACCCCGAAGCGGCTTCAGCTCTTCATGTCAACAACCTTGGCAGAATTATCAGAGCACTTGAAATTTATCATACAACGGGCAAAACGAAAACAATGCAAAATGAGCAGTCGGTTCAAAACCCCACGCCGTTCAAAACAACGGCAATCTGCCTTGATGCAAGGGACAGACAGTTTCTTTATGACCGCATAAATAAAAGAGTTGACCTTATGTTGGAAGCAGGTCTTTTGGAAGAAGCAAAGGCTTTTTTTGAGTCGCCTCTCGGCAGAACCGCAAGGCAGGCAATCGGCTACAAGGAGCTGTATCCTTATTTTAAAAATGAAAGAACGCTTGATGAATGCATAGAAAATCTCAAAATGCAGACAAGGCGTTATGCAAAGCGCCAGCTTACTTGGTTCAGACGCGATGAAAAAATTAATTTTCTTTATATTGATGATTATTCAAGCGGCGAAGAGCTTCTGAATGCCGCGTGTGAAATCATAGAAAGGGGAGCGATTGGTGAAAAGTAAAGACAGGCTGCTGAAAGTGCTTTCGGCTTTGGCGGCGGTAATAATCGTTGTGTATTTTGCCGCGGAAATCTATAACCTCACTGCGCGAACCTACACAACTCAAACGGCGTATGAGCAAACCGTGCTTGAAACGGTTGATGCCGAAATGTTCGTTATTCGTGATGAAACTGTTCTGACCGTTTCTTCTTCGGGAGTTACCGTGCCTCTTGCGGACAGCGGCGAAAGGGTCAGCAAGGGCAGTTCGATAGCAGCGATATTTTCAAGCGAAGCGGCGGCTGAAAACTATGTTGAAGCTGAAGCACTTCAAAGCAAGCTCGAAACATATCGTAAGATTGATTCCCAGCTTCGTTTGGCAAATGTTGATTTGGACAAGCTTACCGATGAAATTGATGCCGAGTTTAACGCTATGCTCGACGGTGCATACAATAACGATTTTTCGGATATAAGCGACCGTAAGCTCGCTTTCAGTGAAAAGCTTTCAAGAAAACAGATTTCTTTGAATCAAATTGTTGATTGCTCCGATAAAATTGCCGAGCTTCAAAATGAAATTTCTGCTTTGCAGTCCGCAGGCACTCCTACAGAAATCATAACCGCAGAGGCGGCGGGATATTATGTAAGCAAAGAGGACGGCTTTGAAAACATCATAACCGTTGCCGATATTGATTCTTTAACTCCCGAAATGCTTAAGGATGCGCTGAAAAGCGAAAAAAGGGAGCCTGCAAGCGGCTCAATAGGCAAGATAATTGACGGCTATAACTGGTATGTTGCCGCGATGATTGATTCAACGCTTGCGGTTGATTTTGCCGACAGAAAAACAGTTAATCTGATTTTCGGCGACTCCGATGAAGATGCCGTGCCCGCTTATCTTCATTCAATTCAAAATATTGACGGCTCCGAGTCGCTTATTGTTTTTAAATGCAATCTTATGAATGAGCAGCTTGCCTCTCTTCGCAAGGTTGACGGAAAGATAGTTGTCAGCGAATATACGGGCTTAAAGGTTAACAGAGATGCCGTTCGTCTTGATGATGAGGGCAACGAGGGTGTTTATGTGCGCCGCGGAAATATCGTTAATTTCCGAAGCCTTAATATCATATATTCCGAAGATGCGTTTGTTATTGCTTCAAGCCCCGCTGCAGACAGCGGTATTGAACTTGCGCATGCTCATCTTAAACTGTATGACGAGGTTATTATCTCGGGAAAGGAGTTAAAAGATGGAATGGTTATCAGATAACGAGCGCTTTGCGGCGATTGAAGAAAATTTAAAATACATTAGGGAAGATATTGCAAGCGCCGCTCTTGCTTCCGGCAGAAAGCCTGAAGAAGTTTCACTCATGGCAGTCACCAAAACCGTTGAAAGCAGATTTATAAATCATGCAATTAAAAATGGCATCAGCCTTATCGGCGAAAACAAGGTGCAGGAATTTCTGCTTAAGGAGCCGGAACTTGACCTTAACACCTGCAAGGCGCATTTAATCGGTCATCTGCAATCCAACAAGGTCAAAAAGATAGTCGGCAGGGTTGAAACAATCCAGTCTGTCGATACTGTATCAATAGCCAAGGAAATCGGCAAACGCTCCGTCGAAGCGGGTGTTTTAACAAAAATCCTGCTCGAAGTGAATGTCGGCAATGAAGAAAGCAAGTTTGGCTTTATGCCGAGTGAGGTTTTTGAAAAAGCCTGCGAAATTGCCGAAATTGACGGCGTTTTGATTGACGGACTGATGTGTGTTGCGCCGATTTGCGAAAAAGATGCCGAAATTCGCGCTGTTTTTTCAAATATGCGCCGTCTGTTTATTGACATCGGAGCGAAAAAAATAGATAATATAAATATGAATACTCTCTCGATGGGAATGTCGGGTGATTATAAACAGGCAATTCTCGAAGGTGCGAATCTTGTCCGCGTAGGCTCGGCAATTTTCGGCGCGAGAATTTACAGATAATTAAGGAGGACTATCAAAATGAAACTCAAAGACAAAATTATGAAGTATATCAATGTAACGGACGATGATTATATCGACAGCGCCGAATCCGATTATTCGGACGATTTTGATTTTGAACCTGCGCAGGCTCCCGTGCAGGAGAGCCCCCGCGCTTCTTCGCATTCCAGAAGTGAAAAAGCAAACGCCGGCAATGTTGTGAACATCAATTCTTCAAAGGCATCACAGCCTAAGCCCCATGTTGTTTTCCAGAAGATTGACCGCTTCGAAGAGGTTGGCGAGGTTGCTGATATCCTCAACGAAAAGAGAATTGTTATTCTTAATCTTGAAACATGCCCCAACGATGTTTCACAGAGAATCATCGATTTCCTTTACGGCGTTGCATATGCAAACCACGGCGATTTCAAAAAGGTTGCGGGCAGAGCATACATAATCACGCCCTATAATGTTCCCGTTTCGGGCGAGCTTCTCGATGAGCTCGGTGCAAACGCAGACAGCTATCAATAATTTACGTGTGAGAGGAAGGTATATATTATGCTCAAAACAGAACAGATTTTGAACGCAAAGTTTACCCCTGTCAGCAAGGGCACCTACAGCGCAGAGGAGGTTGATGCTTTTCTTAAAGGCGTTGCCGAATCCTATGATGAATCACTCAACCAGAACAGAGAGCTGATGAAAAAAATCAGCATTCTTGCCGATAAGATTGAGAGCTATCGCAACGATGAGGAAGCAATCAAGCTTTCACTTCTTGATGCTCACCGCATGGCAGAAACCGTAAGTAAAAACGCAGAGGAAAAGGCAAACGCAAAAATAAGCGAAGCTGAAAACAAGTCCAGAATTATTCTTGACGGCGCAAACAGGCAGTCCTCTCAGCTGATTGAGGAAGCAAGAGAAAAGGCAAAGGAAATTGTTGATAACGCAAGGAATGCCGTTGCTTCTTTAACTGAAAGAGCGCAGTCTGAAACAGAAAAAGCCATTGTTTCTGCTCAAAGCAAGGCGGAAGAGATTATTACAGCCGCCAAAGCAGAGGGTGAGAGCATAATCGGCACCAGCAAGCAGTCTTATGAATTTTATTCAGCACAGCTTGCAAAGGTTAAGGAAGAAACAGAAAAGTTCAAGGCAACCGTTAAGGCTCTTTGCGACGGTCAGCTTAACCTTCTTGACACCATTCCCGAATTCGCAGTTGAGGAAGCGGAAATTGCAGAGGAAATAATTCCCGAGCCCGTTGCCGAGGAACCTGCAGAGGTTGAGGCTGCAGAAGAAGCGGCAGAAGAAGCGGCAGAAGAAGTTCCCGTTATTTATCAGCCTGAGGAAGCTGAAGCAGAAGAAATTGAGGCTGAAATCGAAGAACTCGAAGCAGCTATTGAAGATGAACTTGAAGAAATCGAGGAAGCCGAAGAAGAACTTGAAGAAGTGATTGAAGAATTTGAAGAGTTTGAAGAAATCGCTCTTGAAGATATCCCCGAAGTTGATGAAGATGATGATTTGTTCAGCTTTATTGATAATATCGAGCTTGAAGAAGTTCACGATGACGCAATCCCTGCAAGCCTTGATGACCTTATCCCTGCAGCACCCGTTATTATTGACGAGCCCGCAGAGGATGAAGCCGAGGAAGAAGCAGAGGATGACGAAGACGATGAGTTTGACGGCTTCAAGATTGACCTTGACTCTATTGACGGATTGGGCAGCGATGACGATGATGACGACGATATCACCTCGCTGTTTGATTCCCTTTTTGACGAATAAATTTTGAGAGGTTTTTATGTTTCAAGCAGTTTCGTTGGCGGTTATCGCCGTTCTTGTCGGCATTGACCGCTTAACAAAATATGCGGCTGTGGCAACGGTTAAGGTCAGCGGCGCAAAAGAGTTCCTTTTCGGGCTTTTTCAGTTCCGCTATGTTGAAAACACCGGAGCGGCGTTCAGCTCTTTTTCGGATAATACAAAGCTTTTGACCGTTGCAACCTTGATAATTCTTGCCGTTTGCTTGGCCTTGTTGCTAAGCAAAAAGCTCAAACCCATGTTTGTTAATGTTTGTCTGCTGCTTGTTACGGCAGGCGGAATAGGCAATGTTATTGACAGAATTGCTTACGGCTATGTTGTTGATTTTATTGAGCCGATGTTTATTGACTTTGCGGTTTTCAACTTTGCCGATTGCTGCATAACCGTGGGTGCGTTTATGCTCATCGGATATGAGATATATGAGCTTTTTGCGCAGCGAAAGAAAAAAACTGAAAACAATGATTGAACCTATTAATACTATTGAATACAATGAGCCCATTTCATTTGCCGTTGATGAAGAATGCGGCGGCGAACGGCTCGACAAAATACTTTCAAGCGTTTTGAGCGAATACTCCCGCTCCTTTGTTCAAAATCTTTTTACGGGCGGTCTTGTTAACTGCAACGGAAAAGAGGTTTCAAAAAGCTTCAAGCCCAAGTGCGGCGATGTTATCGGATTTTCCGTTCCCGAGCCTCGTGAGCTGTCGCTGGAGCCCGAGGAAATCCCGCTTGACATAAGATATGAGGACAGCGACCTGCTTGTTGTCAACAAGCCCCGCGGAATGGTTGTTCATCCCGCGCCGGGCAACTACAGCGGCACGCTTGTCAATGCGCTTTTGCATCATTGCAAGGGCAATCTTTCGGGCATTAACGGCATTGTGCGCCCTGGCATCGTTCACAGAATAGATAAGGATACAAGCGGCCTGCTTCTTGTAGCCAAAAACGATGCGGCGCATGTGTCTTTATCAAGCCAGATAAGCGTTCATTCGCTTGACAGAGAATACAGAGCGGTTATTCACGGGCATCTCAAAGAGCTTGAGGGCACGGTGGATGCCCCTATAGGCAGAAGCCCCAATGACCGCAAAAAAATGTGCGTAACAAATCAAAACTCCAAAAACGCCGTAACACATTACACCGTGCTTGAAGAATATAAAGATTTTTCTTTTATTAAGCTCAAGCTTGAAACGGGCAGAACGCATCAGATTAGAGTTCATATGGCTTATCTCGGCCATCCCGTTGCGGGCGACCCTGTTTACGGACCAAAAAACGGAGTGACCTCGCTCGGCGGTCAATGCCTGCATGCAGGTCTGCTCGGTTTTGTTCATCCGTCAACGGGGGAGCATATAAAAATCGAAGCTGAAATTCCCGAATATTTCACCGATTTTCTGGGGAGAATAAGAAAATAATGGAAAACAAAAAATCACTTTCAAACTGGCTCGTTGCCTCTGATATTGACGGCACGCTCAACAACAAAATGAGGCGTCTGCCCAAGCGCAATGAAGAAGCCATCAAAAAGTTTGTTTCCATGGGCGGAAGGTTTACCCTCGCTTCGGGCAGAAATCCGCAGTCAATGGAAAAACATTTTACACGCCTGCCCATTGCAGGCACTCCCGCAGTTGTAATTAACGGCGCGGGCTTATACGATTTTCAAAAGCATGAAATGATTTATTTCAGTGCAATGAGCAGCGAAGGGATGCGCCATGCAATCGAGGCGGCAAAAAAATTCCCCGCAGTTGATGTTATAGTTGTTGCAAAAGATATAATTTATATCACGGGCATCGGTTGGTTCGGCAAGCTTTTTGTTGCCGCCGACAAGCTCAAACACAAGCATATAAAGAATATTGAGGATGTTCCCAAAGAAAACTGGGGAAAGGTAATTTTTTCGGGTCTTCCGACGCATATTTCAAAGGTAAAAAAGCATTTCGAATCACTTACCGACCCCGATTTAACACTCATGTCTTCATCAATCGCAAGCTTTGAAATCCTCGCAAGGGATACTCATAAAGGCACGGCGGTGCTCAAGCTTGCGGAAATTCTCGGCATTGACCCGTCGCATACGGGCGCAATAGGCGATTATTTCAATGATTACGATATGCTAAAAACCGTTGGTGTTCCCGCCTGCTGCGGTCAGGCTCCGAAGGCACTCAAAGAAATTTCGGAGTTTGTTGCATGCCATTGTAACAATGGCGCTGTGGCGGATTTTCTTGAATACATAGAGTCCAAAGAAAAATAAACAGGAGGCGACTGCAATGGATGCGGTTATCAGAAAACAGTTAAAAATCAAGGCCTGCAAGGCAAGAATGGGTATCATTGAAGGCGTTTTCAATGCAAAGTCCGGCCACCCCGGCGGCTCTCTTTCCTGCGTTGACATTGTTACCTATTTGTATTTCAATCACATGAATGTTGACCCCAAAAATCCCAAAGCAGAGGATAGAGACAGATTTGTTCTTTCAAAGGGTCATGCGGCTCCCGCTCTGTATTCCGTTCTCGCGCTTAAAGGCTTTTTCCCCGTTGAAAACATGAAAACTCTCCGTAAGAGCGACTCAATGCTTCAGGGTCACCCCAGCATTCAGTACACACCGGGTGTTGATATGTGCACCGGCTCTCTCGGTCAGGGCATTTCAACTGCATGCGGCATGGCTCTCGGCGCAAAGCTCGGCGGCAAAGGCTACAGAGTTTATACCGTTCTTGGCGACGGCGAAATTCAGGAAGGTCAGGTTTGGGAGGCAGCAATGTTTGCTTCTGCAAAGGGTCTTGACAATCTTGTAGCGGTTGTTGATAACAATGGCTTGCAGATTGACGGCAAGATTTCTGAGGTTAACTCTCCGTATCCCATCGCTGAAAAATTCAAGTCCTTCGGCTGGAACGTTATCGAAATATGCGCTCACAGCTTTGACGAAATTGATGCTGCTTTTAAGGCTGCTGCAGAATTCAAAGGCAAGCCCACCGCTATCATCGCAAACAGCGTAAAGGGCAAGGGCGTTTCATTTATGGAAGACCAGGTTTCATGGCACGGCACCGCTCCCAATGCTGAGCAGTATGAACAGGCTATGAGCGAACTCACGCAGGCTCTCGCAGAGCTTGAAGTGTAAGAAAGGATGGGTGAATATAATGGCTGATATTATTAAAACCGCTACCCGTGATGCTTACGGCAAGGCTCTTGTTGAGCTTGGCGGCATAAACGATAAAGTTGTTGTTCTTGATGCTGACCTTGCGGCGGCAACCAAGACAGGCATGTTCAAAAAGGCATATCCCGAAAAGTTCTTTGACTGCGGTATCGCAGAGGGCAATATGATGGGTGTTGCGGCAGGCCTTGCCTCAACGGGCTACACCGTTTTTGCAAGCACCTTTGCAATGTTTGCCGCAGGCAGAGCATATGAGCAGGTCAGAAACTCAATCGCATACCCTCATCTCAATGTTAAAATCGGCGCAACTCATGCGGGTATTTCCGTTGGTGAGGACGGCGCAAGCCACCAGTGCTGTGAGGATATCGCTCTTATGAGAGCAATTCCCGGCATGGTAATCATCAACCCCGCTGACGACGTTGAAGCCCGTGCGGCTGTTTTGGCTGCTGCCGAATATGAAGGTCCCGTTTATATGAGATTCGGTCGCCTTGCAGTACCCAGAATTTTTGACGAGGATTATAAATTCGAGTGGGGCAAGGCTGTTGTTCTCAACGAAGGCTGCGATGTAACAATCTGCGCAACCGGTCTTATGGTTAACGAAGCAATCGAAGCACAAAAGCTCCTTGCGGCAGAAGGCATCAGCGCGGAAATCATTAATGTTCACACAATCAAGCCTCTCGATGCTCAAACAATCATCAAATCCGCCGCGAAAACCGGCGCGGTTGTTACTGCGGAGGAGCACAGCATCATCGGCGGCCTCGGAAGCGCGGTTGCAGAAGCGATTTGCGAAAGCGGCAAGCCCGTTCCCGTTGTAAGGCTCGGTGTTAACGATAAATTCGGAAAATCCGGTCCCGCGGTTGAACTTCTTCATATTTACGGACTTGATGCACAGAATATAGTTGAAAAGGCAAAGCAGGCCATTTCAATGAAATAATTATTTCAGGCGGCTGCTCCTTTTGGGGCAACCGCCTGTTTGAATGACAGAATAGGGTGTAAATGGATTGACAAAGAGAATCAAGGTTATTCTTGCATCAGCTGCGGCTTTGGTTGTGCTGGTATGCGCTGTTGTGGTTGTTGTTCAGCTTGCCGACAGCTTCGGTGCGGCAAACAATGCCATTGTTGTCTATAAAAAAGACGGTGCAAATGTTGTCAGAATAAACGGCAAAGAAGCTGTTTTTGCCAACACAAGCGCGGCGGGCTTTAAATGCGATATTGAAGAAAACCGCGTTTTCTATACCGTTGACTCCGCATATGCCGACGGCTTGTGCGATTTGTATTATATTGAGCTTCACAGAAGCGAAATTACTGAGCCTAAAATAATTGATTACGGCGTGGAAAGCATTTTCGAGGTTGTTTCGGGCAAGGTTTATTATTTGAAAGAAAATGAGAATGTCCGCGCAAACGACGGGTGCGTTTGTGATATCGATAAAAAGAAAATTGAAACCTTTGCAAGCAATGTTGAGTCGGTTATGGCTATGGACGGCTCGGATTCCGTCTTTTTTACAAAGCTTCACGGCGAAAACAAAGTTCTTTATAAATATTCAAGCGGTTCGCCCGTTGAGGTTTGCAGAGGTGTTTTGAATATTTACCGCTATAATGACGCAGAAAAATCCCACATTCTTTATGAAAAAGTGTCCGAATCGGGTAAATCGGGCAATGAGCTTTATGTTGCTTATGCAGAGGGTGCGCCTGAGCTGATTTGCGACAGCGTTAACAAAGTAATGTATGACGAATATGCTCCGGACGGCAATCTTTACTATTTCTCTTCTTCAAGCGATAATATTTCATGGAGCTATGTTATTTCGGATGAGTATGAGGAAAGCGACAAGGCTGTTATAAAGCCAAACAGAGAGGACTATGTTTCCGTTTTCGGTGTTTCTGCCGAATATAATGAGGCGCGCCGTAATTATGAGGACAAGCTTATACGCGACGAAATAAGAGCAGCGCTTAATGAAACGGTTGAAAAGGGCGAATTTTCGGCTCCTATTTTTACCGCGTTTGCCTATAATAAGAACGGCAGTTTTAAAATTGCCGAAAATATTGACCCGAATAGGGTTTGCTGCGTTGCTTCTCACGGTGAGCCGAAAATTATTTTTGAGAGCAGTCAGGTTGTGTCCGCGGCAACGGATTTGGGTTCTCTTGCGGATATTGCGCGCAGAAGCACTATGGCAGAGGTTATTGACTATGCACGCTCCGTTGTGAGTGAAAGTGTAACGGCGAGTGGTATGCAGTTTGCCGCGTGCGGAAAAGAGGGCGCAGTCAGCTATCCGCTCACGGGTTATGATGCAAGCAAAACCTTGTTTTCGTTTTCTGATGACGGAGAAAGAATTTTTGCCTTTGTGCGTGACAGTCAGGGCTCAAGGCTCAATCTTTATACTAACAGCTTTGATGATGCACTCAAGCCCTCCGAGCAGGTTAATGTTGACACGCGAATTGCAAGCTACCGCTTTGTCGGCGACAGCGTGCTCTATTTAAAAGCTGATGTCGGTAAAAATTCGGGCGATATATTCTCATATAACGGCTCCGAAAACACAAAGCTTTCAAACGCGGCTGATGCCTTCACGGTTGAAAATGCGCATGATGTTATAATTCTCAAACAGCATGCCGATAACAATTCCCACCCCACGGCAGATTATTATATTTACGGCGATAATAAAGAAAATCTTATTGCTGATGATGCGTTTGTTTCAAGCTTTAATTTTACAAAAAACGGAAAGGCTGCTTTTATCACCGATGCGGGTAATGCGGGCAGTCTTTGGATATACAGCGGCGGAAAATCCGAACTCGTAACTGACGGAGTTTCCGAAATAATACTTTTTGAATAACAGGAGGAACGGATTATGAGTTCTGAACAGATATTGAAAAAAAGCATGCTTGGCGGCTTCAAAAAAGAGGGTGTGCTCAACTATGTTGAACAGCTTCAAAATGAAATCGTCAGCCTCAAAAAAGAGGTGAGCAACGGCTCAAAATGCCAAACCGAGCTTGATGAGCTTAAGGATAAAAAGGATTCTGCCGACAGAGAGCTCTCCGCGCTTAAAGCGGAAATAGAAGCTCTCAAATCCGAAAATGCAAGGCTTATCGAGCAGAATGCCGCTTATGCCTTGAAGCTTGAAGAAGCAAATGTCAGCATTGCGGATTATGAGAGCAGACAGCAGCTTTTTGTTGAAAAAATTTCTTCAATCGAGGCAAAGTTTGACCAGATTGAAAGCAACTATATCAAATACGGCGAGGTTAAGGCATTTGCCGCTTCTGCATGCGCAAAGGCGAATGATGCCGTAAAGGCGGCTAAAGCGGATATTGCGGGTGCAAACGAGCGCATAAAGACCGCTTGTGTCAATTTTGAAAGCTCTGTTGCATCTCTTAAAGCAAGCTCGGAAAATCTTATTGATGTTCTCGATTCCGTTTCCGAAAGCCTTGTAACTTCCGACGGTGAGGAAGCATAAAATGGCAGAGTATAACATAAACATTAGTGAAATCAAAGAATATTCGCCCATGCTGAAAGCGGGGGACAGAGTGCTTTTAAGCGGAACGGTTTACACCTCCAGAGATGCCGCACATAAACGCATTTTTGAGCTTCTCGACAGCAACGGAGAATTGCCTTTTGATTTAAACGGAGCTTGTATTTACTTTGCGGGGCCCACACCGACCCCCGACGGTATGGTTATCGGAAGCTGCGGTCCCACAACTTCAGGCAGAATGGATGTTTATTCACCGAGGCTTCTTGACCTCGGTCTTGCGGCAATGATAGGCAAGGGGGAGCGCAACAAGGCTGTTTGCGATGCGATTGTCAGAAACGGGGCGGTTTATTTTTGTGCCATAGGCGGTGCAGGTGCGCTTTATGCCCGTCAGATTAAAGTATGTGAAGAGATTGCATTCAAAGACCTCGGCTGTGAGAGCGTAAAACGCCTTGAGCTTGAGGATTTTCCCGTAATTGTTGCCATTGATGCAAGCGGCGGAAACTTATTTAAAAAACAATGAATTTTAAAACGCTTTCTTCGGAAGGCGTTTTATTTTTTGGTGATTTTATGGCAATAAGCGATTTTTTGAATTTGACATTTTCGAATTTTCAGTTTTGTTTAACCGTTTTAATAACGCTTGCCGTTGCATTTGTTAACGGCTGGACGGATGCCCCGAATGCCATCGCATCAAGCGTTGCAACCCGCTGCATTCCGATGCGCAAGGCAGTTCTTTTTGCAGCGTTTTTTGATTTGTCAGGTGCGCTTGCAATGGGCTTGATTAGCGGCAAGGTTTCAGAAACCGTGATTGGTATTGCCGATTTCGGCGCGGATAACAAAGCCGCTGCTGTTGCTCTTTGTGCGGCAATGTGTGCGGTTGTAATATGGGCAACGGCGGCATGGGCGTTCGGTATTCCGACAAGTGAAAGCCATGCTCTTCTTGCAGGTATTATGGGGGCGTCCGTTGCAATAAACAGAAGCTTTGCCGAGATTGATTTTACGCAATGGCTGAAGGTTGGCTTCGGTCTTGTGATTTCAACATTTTTGGGATTTTCAGCCGGATTTGCTTTTTCGAAAATAACAGTTATGTGCTTTAAAAACACGGAAAAGAGCCGTGCAGATTCCGTTTTTAAGCGTTCGCAAATTGCCGCAAGCGCGTTTATGGCATTCATGCACGGCGCGCAGGATTCCCAGAAATTTGCGGGCATTCTTTCACTTGTTGTTGCCCTTTCAGCCAATGGCGCAGGTGATGTTTCAAGCAGAGTGTGGCCCGTTGTTCTGTGTTCCCTTGCCATTGCTCTCGGCACGGCAACGGGAGGCACACGGATTATAAAATCTGTCGGAATGGATATGATAAAGCTTCGTCGCGACCAGGGCTTTTCGGCAGATATGGCGGGGGCAATCTGTCTGCTTGTTTCAACGGTTTTCGGCTTGCCCGTGAGCACAACCCACACAAAAACCTGCGCTGTGCTTGGCGTCGGAGCATCAAAAAGCCTCAAATCCGTTGATTGGAGCGTAGCGGGCGAAATGTCAGCGGCATGGATTCTGACCTTCCCCGGCTGCGCTTTGCTCGGCGGAATAATTACTTTGATTTTTGAAAAGGTGATGCTTTAATGTTGGTTTATGATTATGTGGATATTCTTTGCCGTCAATGTGAATTAATCTCAAAAGCTTTGTACGGAGAAAAATCAGACGTAGCGGTAAAGCTGTTTTCGGAAATATCAAAAAGACTGACAAAGGATTTTTTGCCGCCGATTGACAGAGAGGATATTGCCGCGGTTTCCTATGGCCTTTTAGAAATCAATATGAAAGCAATGGAATATTCAGACAGCTTAAGAGGCGCTGCGCCGAATACCAATATTAAAAAACAGACGGATTTTCTTCCGGTAATAATCAAAGGTCTTTTAGGCAAAAAGAAAACCTGCGGCGATGATATCCGCAGGTTTATTGATATGAATATAGAGAGCGGGAAGCATTGTAATTTAAACGCCGTGAGCCTTAACAAAGCTCTTACGGATTTTATAAAAACGGCAAATTCAGCTTTTTTTAAGAACCTTTGAGCTGCCCGAAAAAGCGGTGAATATAAGAGAAATGACAAAGGATATCAGTATTCCGTGAACGAAATCAACGACAAGGCAGGAAAGCAAACAAGCCGTGAAGCATGCAATGGGCAGGATTCCGCTGAAAGCTTTTTTCAGCTCGCCCCATTTCATGCTCTGCCATGCGCCGACTATCAGCACAACCGCGCAGGAGTGCAGGGGGATTCTTAAAATGAAATCTTCGCCGAAATACATCATTAAAAGCGTTATTGCCGCCGCAGTTATACCGGGCAGAAAGCTTTTTTTCTTTGTTCCGTAAGGAAGCGGAAAACAAGTCAATGCGCCAACTGCCGCATTAGCTGCGCCTGCAATAATATAATCGTTTTTTTGCGCTTTTTCGTTTTGAGAAATTGCATAAAAGCACACAAGAAACAGCGCAATGCCTGCCGAAATTGCGTGGATTATGTTTGTCGCTTCAAATGCTTCAAATCCGCCAAACAAAAGTGGAAGTGTATCGCTCTTTATGCTGTTTGAAATTTCAGTTATTGATGTTGACATGTCTGGCGGGTTAAGGACAAGGTTCAACAAAAGCGTTGTAACAAGCGCAACAAAAGAAGCAGAAACGATCCTTGTGAATTTTTTGAATTTTCTCGGCAGAGTTATCATGATTACCATAACAATCGTGCCGTAAAGCACACCTCGCCAATTCGGATGAAACCCGAG
>JAZSGU010000022.1:0-16623 GCA_045532895.1 Acutalibacteraceae bacterium
CGCGGGCTTGCCGCCGCGGATTTCGATTGCATCAACGGGGCATTGCTCTGCGCATTTGCCGCAGCCGATGCAGTTTACGCTTACGGATAGACTCGCGGTTTTCCTCATGTTTTCATAGTCTTTATAGAAAGCTTCGCAAAACGGAGGCCGCCTGAAATCAAAATTCCCGTTTTTGTTTTTCTTGATTTTTCTGATAATTTTATCAATGCCCCTATCCGCTTTTTCGTTGATTTTCTTCATTTTTTCTTTGTCGGAAACATCAAACACGGGTGTCCATGTATCGGGCATTCTGACCGAAAATTGAGCGCTTATGCAAATGCCGATTTCTTGCAGTTTATTTTTCAACATTTTGCTTGCACCGCCCGAAAAGCTGCCGAAGGTAACAACCGTGAAAACATAGCGGTTTTGCGCTTCAAGCTTCAGCTTTTCAATAAAATCAATAACGGTTATCGGAAGCCCGACATTGTAAACGGGGCAGACGAAGCCGATTTTTTCGTTCTCTTTTATTGCGAAAGAGAATTTGTTGTTTTTAAGGCAATCCGTAATTGAAACCACCCTATCCCCCATGCTGTCCGCAATTTTTTGCGCGGCATGGCGGCTGTTGCCCGTCGCGGAAAAATAAAAAATCATATTACCACTCTCTTTGCCGAAAAAAGGCTGACCTTTCTCGCAACAAAATAGCCCAAAACCGAAGATAACACAAAAAATGCCGTGCCCTCAATGCCCATCATCTCCGCGCAAAGAACAACGCTTGCAATCGGGCAGTTTGTAACGGCGCTGAATATCGCCGCCATTCCCGCTGCTGCACCAAACGGCGCGGAAAAATCCATAACATTTGCCAAAGCTCCGCCGCAGGTTGCGCCGATGAAAAGCGACGGCACAATTTCTCCGCCCTTATAGCCCGAAGCAACCGTTATCACGGTAAAAATAATTTTGAGCAGAAATGCCGCGGGATAAACCTTGCCGCTGTGGAAAATACGCTCGATAACAAAAACTCCGCCACCGTTGTAGTCACCATTGCCGACAAACATGGTAAGCAAAATTATCGCTATACCGCCCGCAATCACTCTTACAAACGGATTTTTAACAGCCTTATGTAAAAATTTTTCGCTCCAATGTATTGCATTGCAAAAAACAAGACCCGCAACACCGACAACAACGGCTGTAACCGCCGTTTTCCAAAAGGAATCAAAGCTCATTTGCGGCAGAGAAACAAGCTCAAATCTCTCGGCATGCGCACCGAGCGCTTCGGCTGTAAAAAACGCCGCAACGCTTGAAACAAGCGCGGGAATAAACGCGGATATTCCGAACTTTGGATTTCCGATAATTTCAAGCGCAAACACGCATGCACCCACAGGAGTGCCGAAAACTGCGGAGAACATTCCGCCCATTCCGCAAACCGCAAGAACTCTTCGGGTATGCTCATCAACCGAAATGATTTTTGAAAAAACAGATGAAACAACGCTTCCGAGCTGAAGCGCAGCGCCCTCTCTGCCGGCAGAAGCGCCGCAAAGATGGCTGATAACCGAGCCCGAAAAAATCGCAGCAAAAAGCGTAGCCGGCGGCTCGGTTTCTTCTGCCGCGCTTGCAAGTGCATCGCCCGTTCCGACATTCTCTGTTTTGCAAAGCTTATATATTAAAACGGAAACTGCGCCGCCTATAGGCAGAAGATATAAAATCCATTCATGCACGCCGCGGAAAGCAGTTACAAATTCTATTGATTTTGAAAACAATGCGCCGATAACACCGCAGAGCGCACCCACAACGGCACCGAGCAGTATTCTGCAAATTATCACAGAAATTTTCAAAATCACGTTTTTCTGTTTTTCAGTCAAAAGAAAGACTCCATTCACATTATTTCAAGCGCAACGCCTGCGTTTAATAATGTATCACATTCCCATACTTTTTTCAAACATAAATCAGGATTTTTTATAGCCGTTTTCTTCGGTTATTCTGCAGCTTCGTAAGAATATTTTGCGTTCTTCTGAATTTTCACAGCTTAACTCCAATCATTCAAAAATTTCAATTATTCTTTTGAATTCGCTGCTCGATTTAAATTCATCGGAAAACCCGTAGTCATTGAGAAAACGTGTTTTCATTCTTTCGCACATGGTTTTTCCGTATTTTCTTTTCCTATAGATATGACCTTCCATAAGAAGCGAACGGTGCTCATTCTCTACGGGCAAATCATCGTGTTTTTTTGCTTCTTCCGCGCATTTTTCGAGATATTTATGTGAATTGGCTTCATCGCCGATTTCAAAATAAAGCCTGCCTAAATCACCCCAAGCATAAATCATCGAACGGTAGCAATTTCCGTAATTTCCGTCATCATAAAACATCTCAACCATTTTTATAACCTTTTCTTTGGCTTCGATTTCATATTCCGTTGAAAATTTCTTTTTATAGTGAATTTTATTGTTGACTGTACCCATGAGAAGCAGCAATTCATTTTCAAGCGCGTTGTTGCAGGCTTCATAATGCTCATCATCAGGAAGATTGATTATCGTCATTATATAATCACCGCTGTCCGTCATCTTAGGCATTTCCTTTGCCATTTCACGGGTCTTTTCCGTATATCTTTCTTTCTTCGTTTTGTAGCAAAGTGTATTGTAATACATGCACACAAGCCTCTTTGCCCACATTCTTATGGTGTCGTTTGTGCAGTAACGTATTATGCTTGTGTAAATTTTTTCAACTTCATCAAGGATAAGCTCGCTGTCGCTGTTTATATTTGATTTTATTGCAATAAGCATTTCAAGATATCGCACCAGCAAGCTGTATTCGCCCGGAAACTCCTTGACCGCCTTGCTCATCTGCTCGAAAACATAAGGCGAGTTTTTCATTCGCAGGTCATTGTATTCATCAATGTAGCTTTTTATCTTATCTTCCTTTTCTTTCTCATCAACGCCGAGAAGCTCGTCTGTTGTAACCTTAAAAAAAGAAGCAATGGATGGCAGAAGGGTTATATCAGGATAGCTTTCTCCCCTCTCCCATTTGCTGACGCTTTGAAATGTTACGCCCAAAAACTCCGCAAGGGCTTCCTGAGTTAATTCCCTATCACGCCTCAATCTTTTAATGTTTTCGCCGATATAAATCATTGTTTTATCACCTCAAAAAGAATTGATGACCGGTCCGATTTCATAATAACCGAAACAAGCGGTAAACACAATAACCGATTTATTGAAACACATTCAACTGCAAGGCGAGTTTTTCAACCCATTCTGATAGGCAAAAGTAAAAGCACCGACAAAGTCGATGCTTTTTCTGGTAAGAATGTGGATAACGGATTTATTATGATAATTCTCCGTAATACCATCCAATAACACCGCTTTTTTTCACGATGTACCCTTTAGAATTTTGTGATAAAACTGACAAGCAGTCGCCCTTATTTACGGGAAGAATATAATCGGTATAGTCAAAAGCTTCTGTGTCATTTCGAAGATAAGAATTAGGAATATGCAGTTTGCGACCACTTTTTATATGCTCAATATGTGAAAATTCTTTGTCTTTTTCCAAAATTCTGATTTCTCTGTTAAGCCATGAAATATATACAGAATCGGTGCTCGGGCTTTGATTTTCAAGAGCATATGCTGTGGGAATTTCATCGTAACTGACATAAGAAATTTCTTCAATAGAACAATTTATATCGGGAATTATCAGCAAGTTTAACTGCCCGTCTTTTTTTACTCCGCATCCACCGTCTATTGAGATTATTTTCTTGTCACAGTTAATTATAGGATTCATTTGCGGAATTTTGGAACCATACAGAACTACAGGCCAATGACCTGTAATTACGTATTTGTCAAACCTATAGGGAGTTTTTTCGGCAAATGCATCGAATTTTGTCAACTCCAAAACGCCTTTGTCAGAGTTGTTCAAAACTTGTTTTTCTCGCAATCCTCCGTGAACAAAAATATAATTTTGTGTTTCTATTATAGTCGGCAATCCGGCAAGAAAATTAAATTCTTTTTCAAAATGAGTCAGAACAGCCTGCTTGGATATCAGAATATCTTCGGGTGTGTTTATCTTATATCCGCATTCGGCTGCAAGTTCTTCATAAAAAGATGTTCCTACCCATTTTCTTAAATTTAAAATATAATCATAAAAACCGCACACATTTTCTTCGGAAAGTCCATATATTAGTTTTAATCTGTATGCATCCACATTACCAATAAGAGGAATAACATTGCCGTTTTGCGATGAAAGTTCCATAATATATCTCAGAGTTTTAAGATTTTCAGGACCTTTTTCAATCATATCCCCAACGATAAACAGAATATCATTATCAGAAAAACAAGCTTTTTCCAATATTTTTTTAAAATAGGACAGATAACCGTGAATATCACTGGTAACAAGAATTCGTTTTCCTTGTTCTAAAGTCATCTGTTTAATTTTAGCGGTTAAATTTATCATTGCAGATTATCCTTTTGCTTTTTTGCTGTGTTCAATGTTGAAACAAGGATTCTTTTTATTTCCAGACAATCGTTAAGCAACGATTCACCCTCTTGTTCTGTTATGTAATCCGATAACATAAGAAGACGAAGCCAATATTCGGTTTCTGCAGTTTCTTTTAACGATATCTGCAATTTTGCAATAAAATCTGCTTTTGATATACCATAAACTGCTTCGTTTGCATTTGCACCGATGCTCGTTCCTGAACGAATTATCTGTTTTGAAATAATTGATTCTTTTTTCTCTTTAACAAGATATTTATGAAGTTTTACAATCCGTGCGGCAAATTTCAAGGATTTATCGAGTAGGATACTGTTAGCAGACATACCAGCTTCATCTCTTTTCAAATAATAGATAAGAGATAATAAAGAATAGATAATAGAACAAACAGCACCCGGCACTCCGAGTTCACTATCATCTATTATTTATTCAATATTATCTCTTATCTTAGCCTCGCAAGAGGCGCTGTTTGGCTGGGACGGCTGGATTTGAACCAGCGAGTGCGGGAGTCAAAGTCCCGTGCCTTACCGCTTGGCGACGCCCCAATATGATATTAAAATACGCAAAGCGAAAAGCTTTGCGTAATGATGACTAAATGGGGTGGCTGATGGGATTCGAACCCACGACCTCCAGGGCCACAACCTGGCACTCTAACCAACTGAGCTACAGCCACCATTTGGAAACTGCGGCTTAAAGCCGCAGTTTTGGCGCGCTTGAAGGGACTCGAACCCCTGACCCACTGCTTAGAAGGCAGTTGCTCTATCCAGCTGAGCTACAAGCGCATAATGGAGCGGGTGATGGGAATCGAACCCACACAACCAGCTTGGAAGGCTGGGATTCTACCATTGAACTACACCCGCGAATGGAACGACAGTTATTTTAACATAAGATATTTAAAATGTCAATACTTTTTTTGAACAAACCGCATTTGTTTTTTAGGCAAATGCGGTTTGTTCTTAAACCATAAACTCAATACTTAAAATCCGAATACTTTACAGTTGTTTCAAGGCTTGCCGTTGCCTTTTTGACCTTTGCGATTGAATATTTGACATCGTTAAGTTCTGCGTTCATTTTTATGTTATGGGTAACAGAAACAAAACGGTTATTTGAAGCGTTGATTTTTGCATTTATGGTAACACTCGTTGTGTTAACAGTTATCGCACCTACACCCGCACCCGCTTCGGTCAGACCCTGCCTGATTTCATCAACATCTTTATAGTCCTTTGTGAATCTGCCGAGTGCGCTGCTTCCCTTGAGGGGATTTGTTTCGTTTTTAACGGTTATTTTCAGCTCATAATACTTGCCGTCAGCGGAAAGCTTGCATGTGGCGGCTGTTACATCGGATGTTTTAAGGCTGCTCTTAACAAGTGCCTTGCCGTCAAACTTGCCCTTGCTGACTGTTGCTGTTGTGCTTCCCTCGCCGAGGAAATCGCCGACAGTTTCACGCACCGCGCTGATTTTTGCAAGAGCACCCATGTTGAGATTACTCAAAACGGTGTTTGTTGTCTTTTTATAACCGGGCTTCAAGCTTGATGCGGTTGCCGCCGCCTTGTTATAAAGCGCAACTATGTCTGCCTTGCTTGACGGCACAACGGGCTTTTTCTTTGTTGTTGTCGGCTTTTTCGTTGTTGTTGCTTTCTTCGTAGTGGTCGGCTTTTTTGTGGTTGTTACCTTTTTGGTTGTTGTGGGTGCCTCGGTTGTTATGGGTGCCTCGGTTGTTGTGGGTGCCTCGGTTGTTGTGGGTGCTTCGGTGGTTGCAGGAGCTTCCGTTTCGGTTGTTTGCAACTCTGTTTCATCCTGCGTTTCGGGCTGTGTCAGCGCCATTGTTGTTTCAGGTGCAGCGGTTGTTACAGCCTCGTTTGCGGTTGTTGTTTCTTCGGGAGCTTTATTGTTATTGCAGGCGGCAAAAGACAATAGCATTGCTGATGCACACAAAACCGCCAATATTTTTTTAAACATATTCATTCTCCTTTAGCCCAAATCGGGTTCATCGTCAAGAAGCATATCGGGGATTTCAAAGCCTTCAAGCTCCAAAACAACAATTTCGTTTTTGCCGTTTTTGAGGAAGGGTGCGGGAATGTATGCCGACCTTTGCGGACCAACCTCCCAATGCCTTGAAAGCACCTTGTTATTTACTATAATAATACCTTTTTTAAATCCGGGCAGTTTAATGAAGGTGTCACAGCATTCATCAATTTCAATTTCCGCTTTGAGCAGCACGGGAGTGCCGTCAAATGCTTCAACGCCCTCTTTGAATTCAACGGCGGAAATGTCAGTCAACGGCAAAGGATAGTTTTTCCAATGATAAACAAAGTTGTTGCCAAAGCCGATGCCTTGGGTAATGCCCTTTGCGTCCTTGAGCTTTGCGCCGTAGTTTACCCTGCCCATGTTTTCTACAAGCACGGAAAGCTCTGCACCCTCTGCGGGAATTTCAACAGAGTTTTTTGGCTCGCTGTCGTTTCTGTACTGAATGCCGACAAACTTGCCGTCAAGATAAATATATCCTCTGTCATGAACATTCTGAAGCCTAATATTCTGACTGTCCCTCGGACCTCTGACGAATGCTTTATAGAGCACAAAGCCGTAGCCCTGATTGAGCTTTTCCATTGTTAAAGGCATAACAGAATCAACGGAGGCAGAAAGCGCATCGAGGTTGTCAAAAAGCTTTGCGGAATGGGTAAAACTGAATTTACCGTATTTTTTCTTTTTTATAGGTGCGGGCATCTCAACATCGGGAATCGGGGCATACTTTGATATAACCTCTTTAAATTTATAATATTTTTCGGTGGGCTCGCCGTTTTCGTTGAGCGGAGCATCGTCATCATAGCTGGAAACTGTAGGCTCATAGAAATCGTAATCGTTTGCGCCGTTCATGTAGCCGAAGTTGGTGCCGCCGTGGAACATATATGCCGAAAGGCTTGCACCCATTGAAAGAATTTCATCCATTGCATTTGCGGCATCCTGCGGGTCACGGCTGTGATGCTCCTCTGTCCAATGGTCAAACCAACCGTTCCAAAATTCGGTGCACATAAGCGGTCCGTCGGGCTGATACTCCCTCAAACGCGCAAACTGCTCCTTTGCCCTCGAACCGAAGTTGGCTGTTTTGTGGATTTCGGGCACAGTGCCGCCCGTGAGCATCTGATATTCCGCGCCGTCGGATGTAAAGAACGGAACGGTGATTCCCCTTCTCTTCATGCCGTCGGCAAGATAGCGGATATACTCGCTGTCATCACCATAGCTGCCGTATTCGTTTTCGACCTGAACAAGGATAACATTGCCGCCCTCGGTTATCTGGTGTGAAGTGATGCGGGGAATGAAGTCGTCAAAAAATCTGTCAACCGCGGCAAGATAATCCTTGTCCATGCAGCGAAGAGCCATTGAGTCGTTTTTGAGAAGCCACCAGGGCAAACCTCCGAAATCCCATTCGGAGCAGATATACGGACCGGGTCGCACTATCGCATAAAGCCCGAGCTCTGCGGCAATATCAAGGAATTTTTCGATATCGAGCATGCCCGAGTAATCAAACTCACCCTCATTCGGCTCATGCATATTCCACGCAACATAGGTTTCAACCGTGTTGAAGCCGCAAGCCTTGAGTTTTGTGAGTCTGTCGCGCCAATATTCAGCGGGAACGCGGAAATAATGAATTGCACCCGCAATTATTCTGAACGGCTCGCCATCCAGCTTAAAGCCGTCTTTTTCAATGGTAAAATTGCTCATTTTATGCTCTCCTTAATCGGGTAATTCTTCTCTTTCATAGGGATATTCGCTGAAAACCTCGAATTTTCTCATGCGCATCCAGAGAGAGGGGTTGATTTTGATGGTGAAGCCGCATCCCGAGGGCGCCATCCACTCATGCATGGGAAGCTCGGGAATACCGTATGCGGAAAGAATTGCCATGATTACGCCGCCGTGGGTAACGATTGCGGCAGAGGTTATTCCCGTTTTCAAAAGACCGTCGGTGATTTTTTCAAAGGTATCGCGGACACGGTTTTCAAAATCCTCGTTACTCTCACCAAACGGAGGCTGAACGCCCGGCTCACCCGCAAGCCATTTTGGGAAAACGGGGCTTTTTTCAAGCTCCTCGGCGGTTTTATTTTCAAATTCGCCGAAATTATATTCGATAAGGCCGTCAATTACAATCGGTTTGTTTTCGGGATAAAGTATTTGCGCTGTTTGAGTGCATCTTTTAAGCGGGCTCGTAAAAAGAGCTTCAACGGGCGGATAAATCAGCTCCTCTTTCATCTGAAAAAGCTGCGCCTTGCCCTCCTCACTGATTTCAACATCGGTATGACCGATATAGCGTCCCTCCAGATTTTCATCCGTGAGCGCATTTCTGATAAGGTGAACGGTATAGGATTTCATTTTTCCTCCAAAAATCGGACTTAAATTTCGTTCATTATAACAATATACAAACTGTATAAAATATTGTATAATTCATTTGCAATTATACAAAAAGGAGAATGCTCTATGGAAAGAAACTTTCCCGTAATCCTTTGCGAATTAAGAAAAGAAAAAGGCTTGAGCCAGAAGGATGCCGCCGCAAAGCTCGGCATTTCGCAGGCACTTTTATCTCATTACGAAAAAGGCATACGCGAATGCGGCCAAAGCTTTTTGATAAAGGTTGCAGACTTTTATGATGTCACATGCGACTATCTGTTGGGAAGAACCAAGAAAAAGGGCACAATACAAGATGTTGAAAACTCCGTTTTGGAGCCGTCAGCAGAGGACGCAAAGCCAACTGCTCAAACGCTTGTAAAGGCTTCCGCAATAATAAACAGCACGCTTGCCAACATGGAAAAGCAGCAAAGCGAAAACCTTGAAATGCTTTTTGCCATGGCGGTTTATAAAACGATTTTACTGCATGCGCAGGCAGGTAACCTGCCAAAAAACTGGGCAGGCAGAGCTTATGTTGACGGGGAAATCTGCTGTAATCCCGTTTATCTGGGCAACATTGAGCTTATTGCTTATGAGAAGCTTTATCCCAACATTCAAAAGAATCATGAACGCAACGCGCCGATTCCCGTTGCGGTAAAAACCCTTGTCGATTTTGCCGAAAGCTTCATACTCAAGAGCCTCGCGGAGTCAACCCCGCCCATGCCGCCCGAATTCTTCAGATAATATTTTTCGAAACAACAACTCCATGTGGGATTGTTGTTCCAAAAAGTATAATGCAACGCATTGATAAAACAATGCGTTGCTTTTTTATATTCAAACTAATTCTTCATAGAGCTTGATATATTCTTTTGCGGATTTGCCCCAGCTGTTGTCGCATTTAAGAGCTCTGACAACGAGCTTGTTCCAATACTCCTTGTCGGCATAAGCCGCCAAAGCTCGTCTTATCGCATCAAGCATATCATAGGCATCGTAGCTCTTAAACGTGAAGCCGTTGCCCTTTCCGTCGCCGCTGTCGGTGATTGTGTCTTTAAGTCCGCCTGTTTCGCGAACAATGGGGATTGAGCCGTAGCGCAAAGCAACCATCTGCGAAAGTCCGCAGGGCTCGCTTTTTGAGGGCATAAGGAACAAATCGCTGCCGGCATAAATCTTTCTTGCCATGTCGGGGATAAATCCGATGCGCAGACCGACCTTTTCGGGGAATGCGGCGGCAAGCTCCTTGAAGAATGCCTCATATTCCCAGTCGCCCGAGCCGAGCACTACAAGTTGCATGTCTGTGGAACTCAAAAATTCCCACATAACGCGCTTGATAAGGTCAAGTCCCTTGTGAGCAACAAGCCTTGTTACAATGCCCATAACGGGAGTATCCGCATTCACGGGCAAACCGAAAAGCTCCTGAAGCGCAGCCTTGTTTTTTGCTTTGTCGGCAGGCTCTTTTGCGGAATAGTTATAGAATATGTCGGCATCCTTTTCGGGGTCATAGTTCTTTGTGTCAATACCGTTAAGAATACCGCTGAGCTTATAGTTTCTTTCTTTGAGAATGGGGTCAAGACCGTGGCTGAACCACGGGTCAAGAATTTCGCCCGCATAGGTGTTGCTGACGGTTGTGACCTTGTTTGCGCATTCGATTCCGCCCTTCATGAGGTTAAGGCAGTCACCGAACTGAAGCAGAGATGCGCACTCCTCGCCAAGGCCGAAAAGGTCGCCGAGGATTTCGTTGCCGTATTTGCCCTGATACTGAATGTTATGGATTGTAAACACGGTTTTAATGCCCGTATAGCCTTCTTTTCCGCCGTAAATTGTTGAATAATAAACAGGAACAAGAGCACTCTGCCAATCATTGCAGTTTATTATGTCGGGCTTGAAATCGATATAGGGCAGAATTTCAAGCACAGCTCTTGAAAAGAACGCAAATCGCTCGCCGTCATCGTAATGACCGTAAAGAGTATCTCTCTTGAAATAATACTCATTGTCGAGCAGATAATATGTAACTCCGCCTGCTTTCGCTTCAAAAATTCCGCAATACTGCCTGCGCCATGAAACGGGCACCATAATGTTGGTTATAAACTTCATCTTTGCACGCATAGCTTCACTGATTTTGTTGGTATAAAGAGGCATTACCACTCTGCAGTCCACCTTGCGCCTTTTAAGAGCCTGGGGAAGCGAGCCTGCAACATCGGCAAGGCCGCCGCTTGCGGCAAAGGGCAGAGCTTCACTTGCAACATAAAGAACTTTCATATTATCATTCCTTTCCGAATATAACCGTTGTGTAATACATATCGTTATACTCAACCACGCCTACGCCTATCTTGGTAACACCCTCGCTCATTGCCTTTTCGGCAACAGCGGGAGCAACGGCGTTGTTGTAAAGCGAATTGCCGCCGTATTCCGTTTTGAATGTATAAGCACCGCTGACCGTTGATTCGCCGTAAACATTGGGTAACGCAAGCGACATACAGTTCATTTCCGCATCGGTTTTAAGCTCGTTTGAAACCTCCAGCGGAACAAGACCACCATTATATCTGTTAACATTAATCTGGTCAACAATCGCCTGTGCAAGAGCCTGATTTCTTTCCGGCCCCGCACTGGGAATTTCAAACCTTGAGGTTGTTCCCGACTGGGCACTTTCGCTCCATATATCGCCCTCTGTGGGCACGGGAGGACCGATTCCGACAATCTCGGTAACGGGGTTGCCGTTTTCGTCAAGGCTTGTGTGACCCCATCTGTCAGTAACAACAACAGACGATGTGGACTGAACATACTTTGTTGTGGGCGGCGCGGTGGTCGGCTCTGTTACGGGCACGGTGTAGGTAACAAGCTCTGTAACTGGCTGACCGTCCTCACCCGTAACGGGCACACCGTTCGGGTCAGTCACCTGAACCGCACTCGTTTCAACAACAAAGCCCTGCGTAGTGCTTGCCTCGGTTGTTTCTTTGGTTGTTGTAGGCTTTTTGGGGTATGTGTGGAAGGTAGAATACTTCGGGCGGGTGTATGACACGGGCACGGTATACTGAAAATCGTTGCCGTATGCGTCGGTACCTGTAACAACCATCATCGAGGTTTCAACAACCATTTCCTGCTCGGTAGTTCTATCTTCGCCGTTGAAAACACCTGTTTTAACAAGTATAACAACAAGCACGAGAACAAGCGCAAGCGCGGCAACAACACCGGTTAAGATATTTTTAGTAGACATTTGCATTCACACTTTCTTAAATGACAATTCCCTTTCCGATATAAACGGGGTAGTTTGATGCTCCGCACAGCATCTTGTTAGGCTTAAGAACAGCCTCTTTATCGATAATAACACAGTCAAGAGTTGAATTTTCGCCGATAAACGAGCCCTGCATTACTATTGAATTTTTAATTTTCGCTCCCTTGGCAACGGTAACGCCTCTGAAGAGAATTGAATTCTCAACCTCGCCTTCAATTCGGCAGCCGTCGGCAATGAGAGAATTTTTAACATTCGCTCCGATACCGTAGGTTGCGGGCACTTCATCCCTGACCTTGGTATAAACGGGTCTTTCGGGAGTGAAGAGCTGCTTTCTGTTTTCAAGCTTAAGAAGCTCAAGGCTTATGTCGTAATAGCTCTGGAGCGAACCGAGAACGCGTACAAAACCTGTTTCTTCATAGCTGTAAGCTCTCAAATGCTGAACATTTTTTGCAATAATGGTTTCAAAATCATCAACCTGTGCGCTGTGTGCTTCATGAAGCAAACGCTCAAGCAGAGTTCTTCTGATAACCATAATTTTAAGAGAATAGTTAACCTCGGAGCTGTAGCAATCCATAACTCTTGTGCCGTTTATTCGGCCGTTTTCATCAAGAACAAGCTCCGTGTTAGCCTCCATTTTGGGAGGAATACCCTTTGCATAGGCGATTGTTACATCGGCATCCTTTGCAATGTGAGCCTTGACAAGGCTTTCATAATCCATGTTGCACACAACATTGCAGTCAGTAAGCAGAACATGGTCTTTGTTTGAGTTTTCTATGTAGCTGATGCTGTTATAAAGCGCATCCGCCTTGCCCTTTATCATGCTTGTGCCGGGGAGATTATAGGGCGGAAGAATGGTCATACCCTCTCTTTTTCTTGAAAGGTCCCATGCCTTGCCGGAGCCGATATGGTCCATAAGTGAGCGGTAGTTGCTCTTTGTGATAACGCCGACCTTGGCAATGCCTGCGTTAACCATGTTTGAAAGCTGAAAATCTATCAGGCGATAGCGGCCCGCAAACGGGATTGATCCCATTGTACGGAGCGCTGTAAGCTCGGGTATAACTTCATCATTGGCATTTGAAAAAATAATGCCGAGAACATTGTTTGCTGCCATTATTCCGCACCTCCGATATCGCTGTCAATCATAGCACAGGGCTCAACCTTTGCACCCTTGCCTATTTTAACGCCGTTGCCGACTACTGCAACGCCCCAGTCATTGACATCTGCCATATTTTCGGGGCTTTCGCCGACTACTGCGCCCTCTTCAATAACCGCATTCTCTGCAACTATCGAATACTGAACAACCGCGCCCTTTTTGATAACCGTGCCGGGCATAACGATTGAATATTTAACATCTGCGCCCTCTTCAACGGTTACATTTGCAAAAAGAACAGAAAAATCAATGTTGCCGCTGATTTCACAGCCCTCTGTTATCATTGAATTCTCAACCTTTGCGGCGTCGCCGATGTAGTGAGGCGGTGCAGCAGGAGACCTTGAATAGATTTTCCAGCTGTCATCGTTCAAATCAAGGTCAACCTTGGGATTGAGAAGGTCAAGGTTTGCATCCCAGAGGCTGTTGATTGTTCCGACATCTTTCCAATAGCCGTCAAACTGATAGGCAAACATTCTCTCGCCTGCGGAGTGCATTGCGGGAATAACATCGTGACCGAAGTCATTGCCGGAGCCTTCTTTTGCCTCGTCATCGATGAGATATTTTTTGAGCTTCTGCCAGTTGAAGATATAAACACCCATTGAAGCCTTGTTGCTTCTGGGATTCTTCGGCTTTTCTTCAAATTCGCTGATTGAGCCGTCATCATTGACAAGCATCAGGCCGAAACGGCTTGCCTCATCCCAAGGAACTTCGAGCATGGCGATTGTGCAGTCTGCGTTCTTTTCCTTGTGATAATCAAGCATCTTGGAATAATCCATTTTATAGATGTGGTCGCCCGAAAGGATAAGAACATATTCGGGATCATATCTTTCAATGAAATTTATGTTCTGATAAATTGCGTTGGCTGTGCCCTTATACCACTCCGTGCCCTTAATCTGCTGATAGGGCGAAAGGATATGTACGCCGCCGTTGGCTCTGTCCAAATCCCAAGGCTGGCCGTTGCCGATATAATCGTTAAGCTCAAGCGGCTGATACTGAGTAAGAACACCGACAGTGTATATGCCGGAGTTTACACAGTTGGAAAGAGGAAAGTCGATGATGCGGTATTTGCCGCCGTAGGGCACGGCAGGCTTTGCGATGTTTTTTGTCAGAATGCCCAGACGGCTGCCCTGACCGCCTGCGAGGAGCATTGCTATGCATTCGGGTTTAACTGCCATAATGAGTCCTCCTTGTAGGTTAATGGAACATGGGAACACATTCCGAATTTTTGATTATTTATTAAAAAGCGCTGAATGGCTTGCAAGAAAAACGGCAAATAAACATCATATTATTGCGGGCGATTCGTGAATCGCCCTTACAAAAAGATGTTTATGCTGCGGCGCATTTATTGCAAGTCAGGAGCGTTTTTTTTGCGGGAAGTATTTTTTATATACATACAGCTGAGGCCTTCGATATCGACTTCAATGCTGTAGTCATAGCCGTGCATCGGTTTCTTTTTTGCTTTAACAGAGCCGACAGTGCTCTCGCCCTTGCCGCCGTATTCGGGCAAAGCGGAGCTGAAAACAACTCTGTAGGTGCCCGCCTTTGGAACACCGAAGCAATATTTTTTTCTGGTAACATTGGTGAAGTTGCAAACAGAAATAATTTCGTTTGCCTCCTTGTCACGCCTGATATATGCAACAACGGAGTTTGCGCTGTCGTCGCTGACTATCCAGTTGAAACCGTCCCAACTGTAGTCAACCTCCCAAAGTGCGGGAGTTTTGTTGTAAAAAGCGTTAAGCTCCGCAACATATTTTTTAAGCTGTCTGTGTGCATCATAATCAAGAAGCATCCAGTCAAGCGGCTGTTTGTAATTCCACTCAATAAACTGACCGAACTCGCTGCCCATGAACAAAAGCTTTTTGCCGGGGTGCGACATCATATAGCCGAGGAATGAGCGCACACCCGCGAACTTTTCTTCGTAGCTGCCTGGCATTTTGTTTATCAGAGAGCATTTGCCGTGAACAACCTCGTCGTGAGAAATGGGAAGAACAAAATTCTCCGAAAACGCATAGAAAAACGAGAATGTGAGGCAGTCGTGATTATATTTTCTGTAAATACCGTCAAGCGCAAAATAACGCAGGCAGTCATTCATCCAGCCCATGTTCCACTTGAAGTTGAAGCCGAGACCGCCCATATAGGTCGGCTTTGAAACCATGGGCCATGCCGTGCTTTCCTCGGCAATCATCATAACATCGCCGTGCTCTTTGAAAACGGATTCGTTTAGTTTTTTAAGAAATGCAACCGCTTCAAGGTTTTCTCTGCCGCCGTTGACATTGGGCATCCAATCCGTTCTTGCATAGTCAAGATAAAGCATGGAAGCAACAGCGTCAACGCGCAGCCCGTCGATATGGTATTTATCAATCCAAAACATTGCGCTGGAAATCAGGAAGCTTTGAACCTCTGTTCTGCCGTAGTCGAAAACTCTTGTTCCCCATTCGTAGTGCTCGCCCTTGCGCGGGTCTGAATATTCGTAGCAGGGTGTGCCGTCAAACTCATAAAGCCCGAAAGCATCCTTGGGGAAGTGAGCGGGCACCCAGTCGAGGATAACGCCGATATCCATGCTGTGAGCCTTGTCAACAAAATAGGCAAAATCGGCGGGGGTGCCGTAGCGCGAGGTGGGTGCAAAATAACCTGTTACCTGATAACCCCATGAGCCGTCGAACGGATACTCTGTTATCGGAAGCAGCTCTATATGGGTATAACCCATTTCTTTAACATAGGGAATCAGCCTGTCCGCAAGCTCACGATAGGGCAACGGATTGCCGTCGTCATAAGCCTGCCATGAGCCTGCATGCACCTCATATATATTAACAGGAGAAGCATAGATATCTTTTTTCTTTCTCTTTTTGAGCCATGCCTTGTCGCTCCATTCAAAATCGAGAGAGCTGTAGTATTTGGAGGCTGTGTCAGGTCTTGTTTCGCAATGAAACGCATAGGGGTCGCTTTTATAAATCGAGCGTCCGTCGGGGGTTGTTATCGAATATTTGTATGCATCATATTCTTTAACGCCTTCAACCGTGCATTCCCAGACACCGTCGCTGATTTTGTGCATGGGTGCACTCTCCGCCTGCCAGCCGTTAAAATCGCCCGCAACGCCTACCCATTGCGCATTGGGTGCCCATACTCTGAAAACAGCTTTATTTTCGCCGCAGGGATGAGCTCCGAGAAATTCATAGGTCTTGGCGTTGGTGCCCTCATGAAACAGATAAAGAGGAATTGTATTATCTTTTTTAGGCATAAGCGCAGTCCTCCGTCATTTTATTATAAATTATTATAACAATTATGTGTTTTATTTTCAAGTATATCATTAAAGAATTAGTACCAAATTATTCCGCCTATTATTTTGCAATTTGACGATAAAGGTTACAATAATGTCACCTTCATTGACAAAAACGAATGCTTTTGTTATTATTTA
>JAZSGU010000047.1:0-6923 GCA_045532895.1 Acutalibacteraceae bacterium
TAAAAGTGAACAGTGAAAAGTTTCGGACGGGTTTCACCCGTACCCGATATAATTGGGTGTGGGCTCTGCCCACCCTTAACTCTTCACTTTTCATTCTTCACTCTTCACTCATAATCACTTCTTCGAAATTCTGAACTCAAACTCAATCTTCTTGTGGCTGTTGAGTCTGTATTCCTTATGGAGATGTGCGCAGCCGGGCATATCGCCGCCGACGCCGCGCATTGCGCCGTCAATGGAAAGGGTGATGCTGTTATCCTTTGTCAACTCATAAAGATGCTCCGCCTTGTCAAGCTTTTCGGGGGTATAATAGCTCAAATTGAAGCCGAAGGGGATATCCATTGCATCAATCTTGATGCCGAAGCCCGATTCGTCGCTGACACAAAGGCTTCTGACGTCGGTTCTGTGGCCGTTTTCCTGCGGACGCATATATCTGTGCTCCAATTCGGCAACGGTCATTGCGTGGCGGGCAATCCTGCCGCCCGTCTTTCTGTCAAGATAGGTTTCATGCGGACCTCTGCCGTACCATTCAACATTTTCAAGAGTGCTCTTTATGCCCATTCTCATGCCTATTTTAAGCATCGGCAGGAGCAGACCCATTGCGCTGTGTTTAACGGTAACCTCGCCTGCGGGGGAGAAAAGATAGGTTGTTGAAACGCCCGCAACAAACGGAGCTTTCCATTTAACCGTTACCTCTACGCCCGAGGGGGTTGACTGCGCTTTAACGGAGCTTGCAACCGTCATTGCGGTTGTGCGCTTCCATTGATAAAGCGGATGAATGCCCGCAATGGGCTTAACAAAATTGAGATATTCTCTGTCGTTATCGGTCAAAGCTCTGAAGAAATCGGGTCGCAGAGGCGCGTTTTCTTCAATGACTTCTTCCTCGCCGTATTTGAGCGAAGCAAGTGCGCCGTTTGTTATCTTGGCGGTGAAGTCCTCACCCACGATATTTACGTTTGCGCCGTATTTTGCGAATTTAAGCTCGCCGACGGCGGGGTTACGCTTTGCGGCAGGCTCTTCGCGCAGGATTATCTGGCAGAAGTTATGCTCAAAGCCCGCCTTTGCCCATGCCTTGTCAACATTGAGCACAAACGAAACGGTCAGAATAACCTCGCCCTCGGGATAATCCGCAAGGCTCACGGGGAGCTGAATTTCCTTTTCGGTCAGCGGTGCGATAACCTCGTCAATCACTCCGCTCTTTGCCTCAACGCCGTTAACGGCAAGGCTCCAGCAAATTTTATAATCCTCTGTGGAAATAAAGAGGTTTTTGTTTTTGATTATGATTTTGCCGCTGCGGCAGTCGCAGTCCTTGGCTTCAAGGTTTGAATAAACCTTTTTAACCTCATAATATGAGGGATGCGGCTTTCTGTCTGCGGAAATAATTCCGTTTGCGCAGAAATAGAAGCTTGTTGCGCCCTCGCGGAAGTCACCGCCGTAGAGCCATTTTTCAACGCCGTCCTCAACCTTGCGGAGCGACTGGTCAACATAGTCCCAGATAAAGCCGCCGCACATATGCTCATAGTTTTCAAAGTCGTCAACATACTCTTTGAAGTTGCCGAGGCTGTTTTCCATTGCATGGGCATATTCGCAATAAATTACGGGGTGGGTCTTATACACCTCTGCGGGCACGGGTTTATTATCCGCCGCAAGCTGGTTTGCAACGTTTTCATAGGGGCTTATCACAACAGCCTCTTTCTTGCGGAAGCTTTCAACAACATATTCAACGGGATACATTCTGCTGATGAAATCGCTCTTTGTGAAATCAAAATCGCCCTCATAGTGAATGGGTCTTGTTTTGTCAAGCGCAAGAATGGCGTTTCTTTCATGCATAAAGTTTTCGCCGTCGCCCGCTTCGTTGCCGAGCGACCAGAAGCAGACGCATGCATGGCTTCTGTCGCGGAGCACCATTCTCTCCGCCCTGTCCTCAACAGCCTCTTTGAATTCAAGGTTGTCGCCGGGGCAGTTTTTGCGGCGCACGCCGTGGGTTTCAACATCCGCCTCGTCCATAACATAAAAACCGAGCTCGTCGCAAAGGTCATAGAAAATTTCGGCATCGGGATAGTGGCTTGTTCTTATTGCGTTGATGTTTGCCTGCTTCATCAGGTACAAATCCTGATAATATCTTTCGGTGGGAACTGCCCAGCCGTTGTCGGGGTCAAAATCATGGCGGTTAACACCCTTGATGATAACCCTTTTGCCGTTCATGTAAAGCACGCCGTCCTTTATTTCGACCTTCTTGAAGCCGATTCTGATGCACTTGACGGAGAGCACCTTTCTGCCGATTCTCAGAGCAAGCACAAGCTTATAAAGATTGGGCTCCTCTGCCGACCATGCTTTAACATTTTCTTTTATGTAATTGAAATTGAGAACTGTTTTACCGTTTTCGGCGTTAACCTTTTCAACCGCAATCTTTTCGGGCTTGCCGCCAACGATAAGCGCGGCTTCAAGGGTGCAAGCCTGCGCCGCATCATAGTTGTTGAGCGTTACCTCAAGGTCAAGCACGCCGTTTTTATATGTTTCGTCAAGCGAAGCGTTTGCAAAGAAATCGCGGATGCAGAGCTTTTCCTCGGCGTAGATATAAACATCTCTGTAAATACCGCAAAGGAACCACATGTCCTGGTCCTCAAGATATGTGCCGTCCGTATAGCGGTAAACCTCAACGGTTATGCGGTTTTCGCCGACGGTAACATAGTCTGTGATTCTGAACTCCGCGGGGGTCATTGAGCCCTGTGAATATCCGACCTGCCTGCCGTTGATATAAAGGAAAAAGCCCGCTTTAACCGCGCCGAAATGGATGAAAACCTCTTTGCCGTCAAAGCTTTCGGGTATTTCAAAGGTGCGGCGGTATACACCAATCTCGTTAAGATTATGGTTAATCTTGGGGATTTCGCCCTTTACGGTTGAAATTGCGGCGGGGTAGCTGCTGCAAAGATAGATGGGCTTGCCGTAGCCCTTAAGCTGCCACAGCGAGGGCACTTCCATATCGTCCCAATCCGAATCATCAAAGCCCTCGGCATAATAATCCGTTCTTAAATTATCAACGCCCTGCTGCCACCAGAATTTCCAAGTGCCGTTAAGCAGAATTTTGTTGGGCGCATCGTTGCCGTCAACCGCATCCCTGACAGTCAGGCGGGGCAAAGCGGTGTTGTGGCCGTCCTCTTTGTTCTCTTTAATAATATACGGATTTTCCCAATATTTCAGCTCGGTCATTTTTATCATCCTTTCGCCGAATATAAATATACATTGTTTATATTATCATAAAAAAGCTTTTTTGTCTACAGTCTGTATTCCATATAAATCATGTTGCAATAATTCCGAATGTATGCTATTATAAATGTGTCTGTGCTGTGTGCGCAGATAATTTTGTGTCTATAATAAAACAAAGGAGAAAACACAATGAAAAAAATTATCGCAATCGTTCTTTCACTTCTCGCTGTTGCATCAATCTTTGCTTTCGCCGCTTGCGGAAACGAAAATGCAAACGATGATGCAAAGGTTCCTGCAGTTGCAGATGCAACAGAGCTTCTCACCAAGGTTTGGTCAGCTTACGCAGAGGAAGAAAAGTTTGCCGCAATCGGCGGTGACTTCGGCGCTCCCGTTGACAACGCTCCCGGCAAATACAACATCGCTGACGAAGGCCTTGCAACCTCTCTCGTTTTCCCCGCTGACGCAATCGCACAGATTGACGATGCAGCTTCTCTCATCCACATGATGAACGCAAACACCTTCACCGCAGGCGCATTCCACGCTGTTGAGGGCACAGACGTTGCAGCTCTTACAGAGAGCATCAAAACAACCGTTCTTAACAACCACTGGATGTGCGGCTTCCCCGAAAAGCTTGTTATCTTCACAGTTGACGGCGACTACATCGTTTCCGCTTTCGGCGCAGCAGACCTCATTTCCAACTTTGAAGCAAAGCTCACCGCTCAGTTCCCCGAAGCAGTTCTTGCAGCCTCCGAAAATCTCGCTGCTTAATTAAATTTTTTGCACAAGGGTGAAATTATGCTGTTTTCAAGTGTTACTTTTTTATATTGCTTTTTGCCCGTTGTGCTGATAATGTATTATATCGCCCCGGGCATAATGAAAAACGCCGTTTTGCTTATCTCAAGCTTGTTTTTCTATGCCTGGGGTGAGCCTTTATACGTTATTTTAATGGTCGCCTCCATTCTGATAGGCTATGTTTCCGGCATTCTTATCGAAAAAACACGGGGCACCAAAGCCGCAAAGCCCGTGCTTGCCGTTTCGCTGGCAATCAATATCGGGCTTCTCGGATATTTCAAATATTCCGATTTCTTTATCGAAAATTTCAATGCCGCAACGGGGCTTTCCGTTCCCCTGCTGAACATTGCCCTGCCCATCGGCATCAGCTTCTATACATTCCAGCTTATCAGCTATCTTATCGATGTTTACAGAGGCGACGTACCCTCGCAGAAAAACCCCGTCAGCCTCGGCGCATATATTTCAATGTTTCCCCAGCTTATTGCGGGCCCCATTGTGCGCTATTCCCATATCAACGACCAGCTTTCAAACAGAAAAATATCCTTTGAGGGCATTGCGGACGGCGTAACGCGCTTCGCGATAGGTCTGGGCAAAAAAATTCTGCTTGCAAACCAGCTTGGTGAGCTTTGCGACATTTTCCGCCAAAGCAGCGACAAGGCTGTTCTTTTCTATTGGATGTACGGCGTGGCATACGCCCTGCACGTTTATTTTGACTTTTCGGGCTACAGCGACATGGCGATAGGTCTCGGCAAAATGCTGGGCTTTGATTTCTGCGAAAACTTTAATTATCCGTTCATTTCAAAGAGCGTTGCGGAATTCTGGCGACGTTGGCACATTTCGCTCGGCTCATGGTTCAGAGATTATGTTTATATCCCGCTCGGCGGCAACCGCGTTTCAAAGCCGCGCTGGATTTTCAACATTCTTGTCGTGTGGATGCTCACGGGTCTGTGGCACGGCGCGGCATGGACGTTTGTTGTTTGGGGCTTGCTGTTTGCGGCGCTTCTTGTTGCCGAAAAAATTGCGGCTCCCCTGCTTAAAAAGATGAAAATTCTGAATCACGTTTATGTGATTTTTGTTATATTGATAAGCTTCATTATCTTCAACGCCTCCGACCTTTCACAGGCGGCAAGCGACATTGCGGGTCTTTTCGGCGCGGGCGGCATTCCCGCCGTTTCACCCGAAAGCCTTTATTACCTGCGAAGCTATGCGGTATTGTTCGTTTTGGGCATTATCGGCAGCACCCCCGCAGTTAAATCGCTTATTCTCAAGGTTAAAGAAAGCAAGATTGGCGAAAAGATTGTTTATGCGGCAAGACCCTTTGCGGTTATCGCCCTGCTTCTGCTCGTCACCGCCTACCTTGCTGACGGCTCGTTCAATCCTTTCCTTTATTTCAGATTTTGAGGTGATGATATGAAATTTAAAAACTTCATAGTTGTTGCCGCATCATCGGTTATGATTCTTGCCGTTTCGGCTTGGCTGTTTTTCGGCACTCCCGCGGAGTTTTCATTCAGCGAAAGGCGCGAGCTGGTGCAGATGCCCGAATTTTCGTTGAGCTCGTTCAAATCGGGCAAGTTTATGACGGATTTCGACAAATTCTCCACCGACCAGCTTCCCTTGCGCGATACATTGCGTACCCTGAAAGCATACGCGGCAAAATACCTTTTTGCACAGACGGACAACAACGATATTTATGTTTATAACGGCTATGCGGCAAAGATGGAAGCCGCTGAAAACGAAGAAAGCGCAGAAAATGCGGCTCAAAAGATAAAGCAGATACGCGACCTTTATTTAAAGGATAACACGGGCAGGGTCATGTTTTCCGTTATCCCCGATAAAAACTGCTACCTTGCCGAAAAATCGGGGCATTTAACAGTTAATCCCGAATTTTTTGCCGATAAAATAGCGCAGGCAAACCCAGAAATCGGCTATATCGATATTTCCGATTTGCTTGATGAAACCGATTTTTATTTTACGGACACGCATTGGCGCCAAGAAAAAATAACCGACGTCGCGGGCAGAATTGCCGAAAGCTTCGGCATAACCCTTACTGCGGAATATGAGCAGAAAACGCTCGATATCCCGTTTTACGGCGTTTACAGCGGTCAGTCTGCACTTCCGCTTGATGCGGAGGAGATACACTATCTCACAAACGACGTTCTCGAAAACTGCAGGGTTTTTGACTACCAGAATAACAAAGAAACCGCCGTTTACGACATGGAAAAGGCAGGCGGCAAGGACCCTTATGAAATGTTCCTTTCGGGTCCGATTTCGCTTGTGACGATTGAAAACCCCAACGCTTCAACGGACAGAGAGCTTGTTATTTTCCGCGATTCATTCGGCAGCAGCCTTGCGCCGCTTCTTGCCGAGGGATATGCAAAAATCACGCTTGCGGACACAAGATATATCCAGCCGCAGATTCTCGGCAAATGGATAGATTTCAGCCGCTGCGATGTGCTTTTTATTTACAGCACACTTATTCTCAACAGCAGCGAAATGTTCAAATAAAGGGATTGCCTCTCGAAGCGAAGAACAAAAGAAACTAATAATAAATTAAGCGATTTGCATAGGATTTTCGCCTTTGCAAACCGCTTTTTATTTGATATAAAATTAAGAGAATGTTTATTTGTTTCTTTTTAGCCGTTTTTTCCGACTCGACGTATATATATACGCCTGTCGTCGGAAGAAAACGTCTTCTTCATCTTCGTGAGACAATCCCTCCGAATTTTAAATAAAAAAATAGCCGCCCTTTTGGGCAGCTAAATTAAAAGTGTCGGCGTCGACCTATCTTCCCGGGCCGCTTCCAGCCAAGTATTTTCGGCACTGTTGAGCTTAACTACCGTGTTCGGGATGGGAACGGGTGGACCCTCAACGTCATCAACACCGACTAAAAAACGCAACGGCGTTTTTTGAATGCTTGATGATTATAT
>JAZSGU010000199.1:0-4710 GCA_045532895.1 Acutalibacteraceae bacterium
GTTTTGCCCGAAAGCTCCGCAAGGGGAGTTTTCCAATAACAGAAATCCGCGCATGCGCTCCATTCGCCCGCATGAACGGAATTGCTGTGGATTGAAACTGCATTGGTGTGTTCAAGGATAAGCGCGAAAACAAGCTGAGCAACAGCAGAGGTACTGTAAGACGGAATGTTGCAAACGGGTATACCTTTTTCTTGGCAGTAATCCCAGTCAACTATGTTGTAGCCCGTGCTCAAAAGACCGACATACCGAAGCTTGGGCAGAGTTTCAAGCAAATCCCTGCGCAGCGGAGTTTTGTTGGTTATAACAATTTCGCAGTCCTTTGTGCGCTCGGCAACAAGCTCGAGGGGAGTGCGGTCATAAACCGTGCAGTTGCCAAGGCGCATGAGCCAATCCCACGAAAGGTCGCCGGGGTTTGTCGTAAATCCGTCAAGAACGCATATTTTCATAATGCTTCCTCCGAAAAACAAATCATTTATATTAATATTATAGCATAACTTGTAAAAAATAAAATACCGAAAATATGAAATATTTTCTTTATGTTATTGACCCGAGAGAGATAATAAGATAGAATATAATTGGAAAATTATGTTGGAATAGCGGTGAGGCTTTGGAAAATAAAAAGAAACCTAAAAAGCTTCTGCTTTTCAGCGGATTAATACTGCTCGCCATGTCATTGGCTGTCGGAATTCTTTTGTTTTCGCTCCAGTTTGAGGAGCTTTGGCGCTGGTACGCCCATGCAAAAAGACAGCTTGCCGACCTTGAACAGTTTATTACCCACATCGACAAGGCGTGGCAGTTTATCGGAGCGATACTTTTGCTTTTTGCAATAAAAAGCTTTTTCCCCATATATCCCACATCAACCGTGTGCTTTTTAACGGGCGTTGTGCTGCCGATGCATCTTGCGGTGCCTGTCAACATCATCGGTTTTGCGGTTTTGCTGACTGTGCGGTATTTTTGGGGCAAACGCTTCGGCGCGGGAAATGCATGGAAGATAATATCAAAAACAGATATACTGCGAAAGCTTATTCAGCAGGACGGCAAGGGCAACCCCGCCCTGCTTATTGCCCTGCGGCTGATACCGGGCATGCCAATCAACAGCATTTCGGGCATCTACGGCTCGTTTGATTTCGGCTACGGAAAATTCATTTTGCTGTCAACAATCGGGTTTATGCCAAAGCTCATATCATTCACATTTGTCGGTCGCAATGTTTATGACCCGCTTTCATCGGGCTTCCTGCTGCCGATAATGCTTCTGTTGTTCTTCACGGGAATTTCAGCTTTGTCCGTTAACGGCGTTTGGACAACGGTTGAAAAAATAATAGAGTATTCAAAGAAAAGGAAAAATATAAAATCAGAAACGAAAGGACTTGCCGAAAATGATTAAAACATCCGAACTTAAGCAAAAGCTTGCGGGCGCAGAATACGAAGGTGTTTTTGCAAGAAACTATAAAAAAGAGGATATTGAAGCTCAAAAGCAGAGATATATAAACATCGTAAGCAAATTTGAAGAATTTTTCGGGCTTGACAGAGAGGTTGAAATGTTCAGCGCGCCCGGCAGAACTGAGGTCGGCGGCAATCATACCGACCATAACCACGGCTGTGTTCTTGCAGCAAGCGTTAACCTTGATGCGGTTGCGGCTGTCAGCACAAACAGCGAAAACATTGTCAGAGTTAAGTCAGAGGGCTACAAGATTGATGCGGTTGATTTGAAAGAGCTCGGCGTTATGCCCTCCGAAAGGGGCAAGTCAGAGGCTCTTATCAGAGGCGTTTGCGCAGCATTCAAAAACAGAGGCTACAATATCGGTGGCTTTGATGCTGCAACGGCATCCGATGTTCTTTCGGGCTCGGGTCTGTCATCCTCAGCAGCATTTGAAGTGCTTCTCGGCACAATTCTTAACCATCTTTATAATGACGGCAAAATCAGTGCGGTTGAAATTGCGCAGATAGCTCAATTTGCAGAGAACGAATATTTCGGCAAGCCCTGCGGACTTATGGACCAAATGGCATGCTCGGTCGGCGGCTTTGTTAAGATTGATTTCAAAGACCCCTCGCTCCCCGTTATTGAAAAGCTTGAATTTGATTTTGCTTCTTCGAACCATGCTCTCTGCATTGTTGACACGGGTGGAGACCATTCCGACCTTACAGACGAATATGCCGCTGTACGCGGTGAAATGGAAGCCGTTGCCGCTAAATTCGGCAAAGGTGTGCTCCGTGATGTTGACAGAGCAGAGTTTGAAAAGAATATTTCGGTTATCCGCGATGTTGCGGGAGACAGAGCCGTGCTTCGCGCAATGCATTTCTATAACGAAAATGACAGGGTTGCAAAGCAGGCGGATGCGCTCAAGAGCGGTGATTTTGAAGCTTTCAAAAAGCTCATTATAGAAAGCGGTTTTTCTTCATATATGTATAACCAGAATGTTTACACATGCCGTGCCCCCGAAAATCAGCCCGTCAGCGTTGCACTTGCAATCTGTCAGCAGGTATTGAACGGTAAGGGCGCATGGAGAGTCCATGGCGGCGGATTTGCAGGCACCATTCAGGCGTTTGTTCCCGCAGAGCTTCTTGAGGAATTCAAGTCAAAAATCTGCGCCGTATTCGGCGAAAAGGCGTGCTATGTGCTCAACATCCGTCCCGATGGCGGCATTAAAGTTATCTGATTGATTATTGGAAGTGTTTATTATGGCAGATTATTGCGAAGTTTCCGCATTGCTCAAAGAGCTTTGCTCCGCCAAGGGCGTTTCGGGCGCGGAAAATGAAGCGGCGGCGGTTGCGGCAAAGCTTCTTGAAAAATATATGCCCGCAAAAATCGATGCCCTCGGCAGCGTAACGGGCAGCATGGGTGACGGAGAGCTCAGCATTCTTCTTGATGCCCACCTTGACCAGATTGGTCTTGTTGTAACGGCGATTGATGAAACGGGTTTTCTCAAGGTGACCAAGTGCGGCGGTGCGGATATCCGCGTGCTTGCCGCGGCAGAGGTTACCGTTCACGGCAAGGAAAAGCTTTTCGGCGTTATAACATCTACTCCGCCGCACCTCTCAAAGCCCGAGGATTCAAACAAGGCAAAGGGTTTTGATGATATTGCCGTTGACATCGGCTTGACGTGTGAGGAAGCCAAAAAGCTTGTTTCGCCGGGTGACAGAATAACCTTTAACGGAGCATATTCCGAGCTTCTCGGCAATAGGGTTTGTTCGCCCTCGATTGATGACAGAGCGGGTGTTGCCGCTGTTTTGAGATGCCTTGAGCTTATAAAAGATAAAAAATTGAACTGTAAAATAAGCGTTCTGTTCTCCGTGCAGGAGGAAACAGGCGGCAGCGGCGCGCAGACGGGCGCATTTGCGGCAGATGCCGATGAGGCGATTGCCGTCGATGTCAGCTTCGCTTCGGCTCCCGGTGTGAGCGCGGAAAAATATGCTTCGCTCGGCGGCGGTACGATGATTGGATACGGTCCGTCGCTTGACTATGCCATGAGCAGAAAGCTTTCAGAAATTGCGGAAAATAAAAATATACTCAATCAGCCCGAAGTAATGGGCAGAAGCACGGGCACCAACTGCGACCAGATTCAGGTTGCGGGCAAGGGCGTTAAAACCGCGCTTTTGTCAATTCCTTTAAGAAATATGCATACAGCCGTTGAGGTATGTGACCTTGCGGATATTGAGAATACGGCGAAGCTTATGGCTGAATATATAATCGAAAGGGGCGGTGCAAATGCTTGAACTTATTAAAGAAATAAGCTCTCTTTCGGGCATATCGGGCAGGGAATGCGCCGTTCGCGAATATATTATAAATCAAATCAAGGATTACGCCGAATACAGCGTTGACCCGCTCGGCAATCTTATTGTTTTCAAAAAGGGTAAAAATCCCGCCAAAAACAAGGTTTTGCTTGATGCGCACATGGACGAGGTCGGCTTGATTATAACCGCAATAACCCCCGAGGGATTTTTGAAATTCCTCAATGTAGGCGGCATCGACAACCGCGTTATGCTCGGCAGAACGGTCAAGGTTGGCGAAAAAGCTGTTAACGGCGTTATCGGCGTAAAGCCCGTTCACCTTGTTGAAAAGGGCGAGGAAGCCAATATTCCGAAGCTTGACGACCTTTATATAGATATCGGCGCAAAAAGCAAAGAGGAAGCGGCTGAATATGTACGCCTCGGCGATGCCGCATGGTTTGCAGGCGATTTTGTTGAATTTGGCAACGGATTTGTTAAATCAAAAGCGCTTGATGACAGAGTCGGTTGCGCGATAATGATTGAAATGATTAAAAGTGAGCTTGAATATGATGCGTGGTTTTCTTTCAGCGTTCAGGAGGAGATAGGAACAAGAGGCGCACAGACCGCCGCTTTTGCTATTGCTCCCGACTACGCAATAGTTGTTGAAACAACCACAGCTGCGGATATTGCGGGCGTTAAAGACGAAAAAAGAGTATGCATCTGCGGCGAGGGCGGCGCGGTTTCGTTTATGGACAGAAGCACGCTTTACAGCAGAGAGCTTTTTGACAAGGCATTTGAAATTGCCGAAAGAGATAATATCAAGTGCCAGCCCAAAACAATGGTTGCGGGCGGTAATGATGCCGGTGCAATCCACAAAAGCCGCGGCGGCGTTAAGGTGCTGACGGTTTCTGTGCCCTGCAGATATCTGCATTCACCGGGCTGTGTTATCAAACTCAGCGATGCGGATGAAAGCCTGCGCCTTGTTAAAGCATTGGCGGAGGA
>JAZSGU010000159.1:0-19381 GCA_045532895.1 Acutalibacteraceae bacterium
TTCGACCCAAAAGCGAAGGATTTTCAGCCGATTTTTGGTTGTTGAGGTTGCAGGAAGGCTGACGCCTTTCAATGCCGAAACTCCGAAAAGCGGCGAAAAGACTCGCTTTTGGGCAGGTTCGGATTACTCCATTCACCTTAAAGCCGTATTAATTAAAGATTGTAATACTTATCAAACTCTGCAGGGTGAGGAATAGCGGAAAGCTGACGGCATTCTTCACGCTTTGATTTGATGAAGTTTGCGATAAGCTCTGCGGGGAACACTCCGCCTTCGGTAAGGAATGCGTTATCAGCTTCAAGAGCATCAAGAGCCTCTTCAAGAGAAACGGGAAGATGCTGAAGCTTTGCTTTTTCTTCATCACTCAGGTGATAAAGGTTAACATCGTAGGGACCCCAACCGTTTGCATGTGGGTCAATCTTGTTTTTAACGCCGTCAAGACCTGCCATAAGGATTGCAGCATAGCAGAAATAGGGGTTGCAGGTTGCGTCGGGATTACGAAGCTCAAATCTGCGCTTGTCGGGGCTCTTTGCGTATGCGGGGATGCGGATAACAGCGCTTCTGTTGGATGTTGCATATCCGACTGTTACGGGAGCCTCAAAGCCGGGGATAAGGCGCTTGAATGAGTTAGTGCTGGGGTTTGTGATAGCGCAGAGTGCGCCGATGTGCTTGAGAAGACCGCCCATGAAATAGTGCGCGGTTTCGCTCAGATGTGAATAGCCGTTGTCGTCAGAGAATACGGGCTCTCCGTCCTTGAAAAGAAGCATATGAACGTGCATGCCGCTGCCTGCTTCGCCGTAAATGGGTTTGGGCATGAAGGTTGCGGTTTTGCCGTATTTAAGAGCTGTGTTGTGAATGATATATTTAATCATCATTGAAGCGTCTGCCATGTGAACCACTTCACCAAGCTGAGGCTCGATTTCGTACTGACCTGAAGCAGCAACTTCGGGGTGATGATAGTTGATTTCAATGCCGGCCTCTTTCATAAGAAGGCACATTTCGCTGCGGCATTCGTAAGATGTGTCAAACGGCTTTGCAATGTGATAGTTTTTCTGCTTCGGAACTATAACGCCGAGACCGTCATTATTGGAATTCCAATAGGACTGGCTGGCGTCAACTGAAGCACCGATATATTTTCCGTCAACATTCCATCTTACATCGTCGAAAAGATAAAACTCAAATTCGGGCAGAATTTTCATCTCATCTGCAACACCGCTGTTTTTCATATATTCAACAGCCGCCTTGATAATGTTCCTGGGATACTGTGCAAGGGGTCGGTTTTCGGGTGAGTCAATAATCATGGCGTTGCCCGTCATGGAAAGGGTGGGGATATCACAGAAGGGGTCAATAACCGCTGTATCGGGGTCAGGAATAAACACCATATCGCTCTTTTCAACAACAGCATAGCCGTAGTTCGAAGCGTCAAATCCGATACCGCTTTTCATTGTGTCCTCGGAAAAGTTTTCTGCGGGGATTGTAACATGACGGTATTGACCGTTAATATCGACCATTTTGAAATCGACCATTTTGATACCGCGCTCCTTAATAAGAGCAAGGATATCCTGAATTGTTTTTGCCATGGAAACACTCCTTTTAATATTTAATTCCACTAAAGTATAACAATTTTTTACTTTTTCGTCAATAGAGATATATTTAAAAATCTCAAATAACAAGGGTTTTTATCCGATAAAAAAACAGCCCGAAAACCTTGATAATAAAGGTTATCCGGCTGTTATGCATAAGAAATTTATTTAATTTGCTCCGTTATTCTGTCAACGCACTGCTCGGGGGTGAGTTGAGTGCATTCAACGGTTACATCGGCATATTTTTCATAGAGCGGAGCACGTTCGGAATAAAGCTCTGCGATGCTTGTGCCTTCCTTCATGGCAATGCCTCTTGTGTGTATGTCGCAAATGCGTTTTTCAAGCTCGTTCACGTCAACTTTAAGATAAACCGCCGCACCGTTGCTGCAAAGCTTTTGCATGGCTTCATTGCCGTAAACGGCGCTTCCGCCGGTTGCAACAACGCAGTTTTCAAAACTTTGAGATGCGATTACTTTGTTTTCGAGCTTTATAAATTCATCTGTGCCTTTATCGTTGATAATATTGCAAAGGCTCATTCCCGTTTGTTTCTGAATTATCAAATCCGTGTCGCAGAAATCCATGAGCAGAGTTTTTGCAAGCAAAACTCCGATTGTGCTTTTGCCCGCGCCTGGCATTCCTATTAATACAATATTTTTCACGATATGCTCCTTAAAATTTAAAATACATCCTCATAACAGCATAATATATCTTATAAATTACAGCTTCAAGCTTATCGATAATGCCGTCATTTCCGCTGATTTCAAGGTATTCGCCCTTATCCTCAATCGGAAAGAACGTTGCCGTTTCATGCACCGTGTCGGTCGACTCGTTGGGGGAGTGGATAGCCATGATAAGCTTGCCGTCAAGCGAAGTGAAAAGCATCGGATGACCGCCGTTATATTGATATTCGTCACCTTGGCAATAAACGGCTTCGGGGTGGTGAATCCAGTTGCCGTCAACCTCTCCGTTATCCGAAACAGCCATGCCCACCGCATATCCTCCGCTTTTCGCGGAGTTAGACCAGAGCATAACAAGCCTTCCGCTCTTGGTCTTATATAAAAACGGTCCGTCTGTTATGCCGCCGTTGGTCCAGATATGTTTGTTTGAACGGAAAATCGTCACGGGCTCGCTGATAAATTCACGCAAATCGGCAGAAAGCTTTGCAACCGCCATTTCACCTATTCCGTCGGGATTTGATGTCCATTCGTTAACATAAACCATCCACGGCTGACCGCTTCTGTCAACATAAAGAGTGCCGTCAATGCAGTCACGCTCTGTCGGGGTTGCATGCCCGTTGCTCCAAAGCTCAAACGGGCCGAGAGGGGAGTCGGCTTTAAAAATCGCCGTACCTCTTTTGCCGCTTTGAGCTGATCTGTATGTTGCAAAAAGATAAAAGCTTCCTTTATAAAAGTGGCATTCGGGTGCCCAATAATCGCCGCAGCCGTCAAAGCCCTCGGGCGGAGAAAAAACCTGAACGGGGTGTGACCAATTCTCTAAATCTTCGCTCACAACGCAACCGTAGCCAGGTCCGTTGCTAAGGCATGTGCCGTAAAGATAATATTTGCCGTTATGCACCAGCACAAACGGGTCACGCACAAGCCCGTCTTGGGTTTTGTATGGATATTCTCCCTGCGCATATGTGCCGAGGCAGAGTGAACATATTATAATCGAGAAGGCAATGATTACAGCAGCAAACTTTTTCATTAAAACATCTCCTTTTTTCCATTTTACCCCCGCAATAAATGCGTGTCAAGCGGAAAAAGGTATGCTTTTTAAAGAATTATGCAAATCAGCCCGCTGCAGCCCTCGTTTATAACTCTTTCAAGCGTTTCGCGCAGCTTCAGTCTCGCATCACCGGGCATTCTGTAAAGCTTGTTGTGCAGACCTTCATTAACAAGGCGGTGGAGCGATGTGCCGAAAATGTTGGATTCCCAAATCATTGCGGGGTTTTCTTCAAATTCTTTAAGCAGATATTTAATCAGCTCTTCGGACTGCGATTCCGAGCCTACTATAGGGGCAACCTCGGTCTGGATATCCGCCTTCATAATGTGGAGCGACGGGGCGCTTGCACGCAGACGCACACCGTATCTGCCGCCTTGCTTCATGATTTCGGGCTCTTCAAGGGTCAAATCGTCTATGCCCGGCAAAACAATGCCGTAGCCCGTTGCTTCAACCTCGTCAAGCGCATCCTGAATGCGTTTGTATCCGCTTTGTGCGGCTGAAAGCTCTTTCATGCGGCGCATAAGCTCCTGCTCGTTTTCAACGGCAATTCCGGTTTCTTCTTCAAGAATTTTGAAAAAGAGCTTCGGATGCAGAGTAACCGTTATTTTTGCGCTGCCCGTTGCAAGGTCCATGCTTTCAACTGCCGAAGAGCCGACATGCTCGCATTCTGAAACGCTTGAGGAAAAATCTTTGACATCGCGTACTCTTTTAAGATTCTGCGCAAGGCTGCTGATTTTTCCGAAAACATCGGAGCGAAGCCAATGTGTTTTGTCGAGCATTGTTATCCAGCCCGGCAGGTCAACTCTGACCTCTTTTATCGGAAATTCTGCAAGTATCTGTGACAGAATCCCCGAAATATCGTTTTGGTTAAGCTCAAGGCAGTTTACGGGCATAACGGGCACGCCGTAGCTGTCAGTCAGCTTTGTTGCAAGGGAAGATGCGGCAGCGGAATGCGGTTCCTTGCAATTAAGAAGAACAACAAATGGCTTATTCAGAGCGCGAAGCTCATTTATCACCCTCGCCTCAGCTTCGGCATATTCCGAGCGGGGTATGTCGCTGATTGAACCGTCTGTCGTAACAACAAGTCCGATTGTCGAATGCTCCGAAATAACCTTTTGAGTGCCGATTTCGGCTGCCATGTTGAACGGTATTTCTTCGTCAAACCACGGAGTTTTAACCATTCTGGGGTTTTCTCCCTCGATATATCCGAGTGCTGAGGGAACGATATATCCCACGCAGTCAATCATGCGCACTTTCATTTTTGATTTTGAGGGCAGGGTGATTTCAACCGCATCCTCCGGAATGAATTTGGGCTCCGTTGTCATGATTGTTTTACCGCCGGAGGATTGCGGCAGCTCGTCGTTGGCGCGCTCCCTGCGAAGTGAATCCCCGATGTTGGGCAAAACCATGGTTTCCATAAATTTTTTGATGAATGTGGATTTGCCCGTTCTGACGGGTCCCACAACGCCAATGTAGATGTCGCCGCCCGTTCTTGCGGCAATATCGCGGTAAATGTTACTGTTAGCCATTTTAATTCCTCCGAAATATTTATTCTTCCGTAAACTTTATGCAAAAGCGGGACAATGTATGACGGAGAAAAAACAACCCTCGAGAATTTCTCGGGGGTTGTTACAGTATCAGCCGATAATGGCGTTTTTAATCATATAATAAATCGCTTCGAATGCGATAACCTCATCCATGCGGGTGTCCTCTGTTCTGGGGCTTGTTACGGGAGAAAGCTCACCGTCCGAAAGCTGCAGAAACTGCGGATAAAGCTTGCTTGAGCGCACGGTGGGCTGGCCGTCATAAAGAATGGCCCATGTAAGGAAATCGCGGTATGCCGAGTCAAAACCGTTGTGAGGATTGCCGCGAACAAACCATGTGTATTCCGGGAATGCGCAGGTGGAAGCATCTATGGTATTGTCAGGCGAAACGTGGTTGTGGCCGCAGGAACGCTTTGCCTGCCGGTAATTATCGCCGAGGGTTTTGCCTATGGGTGCGCATGTTGCGCCGATTGACATATATTTGGTGTCAATAAGGTAATCAGAGTGGTTGGCTTCGCCGCAAGCAACCGGGATTGACGAAATGTCGTAGCCTGCAACGATAACAACAGCCGTGCCGCTTGCCTTTGCTTTGTTTATAATTTTCACAATGTTGTTTTGAACATTATAGTGGTATCTGTCAAGCTTTTTGACAAGCGCATCATATTTTTCGTTGCCCTTAAAGTTGAGTTCCTTAGCTTCTTCATAGCATTCGTCGGGCACGAAAGACCATACGCCGGGCATTGTTCCCATCGTGTCAATCAAAAACTCATCCATGATTCTGTCAAACTGTTCAGTCAGAATGTTTTGAATGTGATTAAGAAGATAACCCGTGATGCCGTAGTCGTTGAGAATGGAAACGATTGCACCGACAAGCTGACTTTCAAGGGTTTCGTAGCCGAGAACGCCGCGTAAGAATTCGTTGAGCGCTTCATCCTTGCCCGAAAGAGAAACATCCCTTGTCATGATTGCTCCGATGAGCGAAAGCCCCTGAAAAGCGGGGGAGAGGAAAAGAAGCTTTTCAATGCTGTTGCTGCCGTAAAGATAAAGATATGACGCAACAACCGTGTTGCCCTGGCTGTGGCAGGCAAGAACAACCTTTTTATGGCCCGTGATTTCTTTTACTCTGTCAATAAATTTTTTCAGACCCTTGGCGTTTTCCATGGGGTCCAAACGCCAGTCATATATAAAGTTATAGTCACCCGTGGGCTCGTCAACAAGGTGAGAGCAATAATCATAGAGAGTGTTTTTGTGTGAGTCAATCACGGGAAGCTCGTCTGCGTCAATACCAACATTTTCAAGGGAATTTCCGTTTTCGTCGCACGCCATTTGACCGAGCATTTTCTCCGCACCTTCCATAACATATGTGCCGAATGCATCATAGTCACCCGCAATAACAACTCCCGCGAGAGCTTTTACAATGTCGGGTATGGCTGCCATGATTGCATCTGAGGACGGCGGAAAAACCGAAACCTCGTTATCCTCGCCGGGGTTAAGATAAATTGCTTCTCCGAAGCCCGGAACAAAAACAACGGGTGCCGTGCCGCAGTTGCAGTGTTTTGAAGCGGCAATGGCAGGTGCGGTAAACGAAAAAACAAGGATAGCTGCGATAATAAGGCTTACAATTCTTTTCATTTTATCAAACCCTCTCAATTTGAATATTCTGCGGCTTTTGCGGTTGCCAGGGCGTCACAGCGTTCGTTTTCAGGGTGCCCCGCGTGACCCTTGACCCAAACAATTTTATATTCGTGCTTGCGTATTTCCGTGAGCAGGCTTTGCCAAAGCTCTGGGTTGAGAACGGGTTTTTTATCGGCTTTTTTCCAGCCGTTTTTCATCCAGTTCCAAATCCAGCCCTGCAAAAATGCATCTGCAACATATTTTGAATCGGTGTAAAGCGTAACATCGCATTTTTGGTTGAGCTTTTTGAGCGCTTCAATAACTGCAGTCAGTTCCATTCTGTTGTTGGTGGTTAATGGCTCGCCGCCGCAAAGCTCCAATTCCTTGTTGCCGTAGCGTAATATTGCTCCCCATCCTCCCGGACCGGGGTTGCCGGAGCATGCACCGTCTGTAAAAATATCAACTTTTTTGAGTTCGGACATAATATTTCTCCATCATAAATATGGTTTTGATTAATTATAGCATTCATTCAGGGTTTTAACAATAGAAAAATCGGTTATATTTGTTTATTTTTCGCCAATAATATAGCAGAGAAAGCGAAAAAGGATGATTTTATGAAAGCTGTTATTATGGCGGGCGGTGAGGGCAGCAGACTGCGCCCGCTGACATGCACTCTGCCAAAGCCGATGGCAAAAATTCTCGGTAAGCCGATAATAGAGTATATACTCGATTCGCTTGTTTCAAGCGGAGCAGACACCGCCGCGGTAACTCTCGGATATCTGCCGCATATAATTGAAAAATACTTTGAAAACGGATATAAAGGCATGAAGCTCAATTTTATCCGCGAGTATGAGCCTCTGGGCACGGCGGGCGGAGTAAAAAATGCCGCGGCTGATTTTAACGAGCCGTTTTTGGTGGTCAGCGGTGATGCTCTTTGCAACTTTGACTATGAAAAAATAATGGCATATCACAAGGCAAGCGGAGCCATGATAACAGTGGTTGCCGTTGATGCAAAAGACCCGCGCGAATACGGAATTGTTAAGGTTGACAAGGAAAACAGGGTTGTCGGTTTTGTTGAAAAGCCGTCATGGAATCAGGCGGTCAGCAACCTTGCGAACACGGGTGTTTATGTGATAAATCCCGAATGCCTCAAGCTTATTCCCAAAGGTAAAAAATATGATTTTGCGGCGGATTTGTTTCCGCTTATGCTTGAAAGAGATATGCCGATTTATTGCTATCACACGGGCGATTATTGGTGCGATGTGGGCAGCATCGAAGCATATCTTAAATGCCAGCGCGATGTTATTGACGGCGAAATAAAGCCCCCTGTCGGCTGCGCGGCAAGCGGTGTTTTTGTTAAAGAAAAGCTGCCTGCGGGCGATTATTCCGTTGTGCCGCCCGTTTATATCGGCTCGGGTGTTGAGATAAGTGACGGTGCGATTATAGGCCCGTATGCCGTGATTGACGATAATTGCAGTATCGGCACAAATGCAAAGCTTCGTTACTGCACGGTGCTTGAAAACAGTTGCATTGCGGCGGATTCCGCTGTTACGGGTGCGCTTGTATGCTCCGGCGCAGCGCTGAAAAACGGCGCGGCAATGTTTGAAAACAGCGTTGCGGGTGCGGGCTGTATTGTGGGAGAGGGCGCATGCATAAAGCCCAACATTTTTGTGTGGCCCGGCAAGCTTGTGGGAGCAGGTGCAAGTGTTGTGGCAAATGTTAAATACGGTAGCATAAAGGCGGAGTATTTAGGAGAAAACGGCTTTGATGAAAAAGGCGGAAACCGCCTGAATGCAGAAACCTGTGTGCGCCTCGGCGCCGCCGTTGCGTGCACGGAAAACGGCAGAAAAACGGGGGTTGCCTTTGACGGCTCAAAGACCGCTCGGGTGATGAAGCTTGCAATAACCTCGGGGCTTGCGGGCGCCGGCTCTGCGGTATGGGATTTTGGCGAATGTTTTGAAGCCCAGTTGAATTTTTTGGTCAATTTTTGCGGCTTGGGTGCGGGCCTTTTTATCAAGGGCAAGAACGGCAGAGAGGTTAAGATTTGCGGTGAGGGCGGTCTGCCAATTCCGCGCCGTTTCGAAAGGGCCATAGAAAGCGGTATGACAAAATGTGAGTTTCACGAAACCGCTGAAAATGAAATTAAGGAAATATCGGATATGGCAAGTGTCAAGCTGCTCTATAATCAGGAGCTTTTAAAGCAGGCACCTGAAGGACTTGAGGGAATTGAAGCGAAAATCGAGTGTGATAACGAGAGCATTAGAAGCCTTTTAACAAACAGTATTTCGCGCCTGGGCGGGCGAGAGGGAGGGGAGCTTTTGCTCCGGATTGAACCTTCGGGAATGCGGATTGAAGCGCAAACGCAGTCGGGCACGGCGGAATATGAAAAACTGTTGGCGGTTTGCTGCCTCAATGAAATGAAAAAGGGCAGGGATATTTCCGTGCCTTACGATTCGCCCGAATTTTTTGATGCGCTTGCATACGGCTGCGGAAGAAAGGTATACAGATATCTGCACACTCCCGCCGATGAAGCGGATTTCACGGCAAGGCAGCTTGCGGCAAAGCAGGTTTTTGTAAGGGACGGTCTTTTTCTTGCGGTCAGGCTTCTTTCTGTCATAAAGGAGCGCGGTTGTACACTTGAAGCTCTGCTTGCGGAAATTCCCGAAAAATATATAGTGCGCCGAACGGTTTCCATAAACTTTTCGCCGACTTATCTTGTATCGCTTATCGGCGAAGCGGATATGGGAGCAAAAAATAATTCCGAAGGCATAAAGCTTGTAAAAAAAGAAGGAAGGCTTTTGGTTGTTCCCGAAAGGAGCGGCGATGCCGTGCGCATATTCGCCGAGGCAGACACAATGGAGGCGGCTGACGAGCTTTGCAGGAGCGTTGAGGATATTCTTAACACCGCTTCCGAAAAACAGACCGTATAGCTAAAACCTTATAATTAAATTATTTTAATAAACTTGACATTGTAACAATAAAAAGATATTATATACAATGGGGCAGGAGCAGACTGCCCCCGTGAACATAAACTTGATAACGCTGAAGATATATCGCTTTGAAACTAAAAACCGAAAGGAGAAATTATGCAAAAAAAGAATAACAACAGTATAAATAAAGACAATGCACAGAAAAATAAAACACAGCAAAAGAGCCGCAAGGTTTTCAATAACCAGCAGAAGCATAATACAAAGCCGTCATATTCAAAGCCCAGAAACGGCTCTGCAAAGAAATACAGCAAAAAGACAAACGAGCTTCCCGTTAAGATTGCGTTTCTCGGCGGTCTTAACGAGGTTGGCAAAAACATGACCCTTTATGAATATAACGATGACATGTTTCTTGTTGATTGCGGTCTTGCTTTCCCTGACCCCGAAATGCTCGGTGTTGACCTTGTAATTCCCGATTTTTCCTATGTTGAACGCAACAAGGATAAAATCAAGGGTATTGTTATAACCCACGGACATGAGGACCATATCGGCGGATTGGCTTATCTTCTCAAAGTAGCCAATGTTCCCGTTTACGGCACAAAGCTCACAATCGGTCTTGTTCAGGGCAAGCTCAAAGAACACGGGCTTTTAAACAGCGTAAAGCTTCATGAAATTGCTCCGGGTGATGTTGTTCAGCTCGGCGGATTCTCTGTTGAGGCAATTCATGTTAATCACTCAATCCCCGATGCCATTGCCCTTGCTGTAAAATGCGAATGCGGCACAATCGTGCAGACGGGTGACTTTAAAATTGACAGCACGCCCATTGACGGCGGCATGATTGACCTTTCGCGCTTTGCCCAGCTTGGTGACGAGGGAGTGCTCGCGCTTCTTTCTGACTCAACCAACGCTGAAAGACCGGGCTACACCGAAAGCGAGCGTAAGGTTGGCGAATCCTTTGAGGTGCTTTTCAGAAAAGCAGGCAAGGGCAGAATAATCGTTGCAACCTTTGCATCCAACATTCACCGCGTTCAGCAGATAATCAATGTTGCAAGCTCACTCGGGCGCAAGGTTGCCATTATCGGCAGAAGCCTTGAAAATGTTGTTAATATCAGCGCGCAGCTCGGCTATCTCAATATTCCCGACAATGTTCTTATCAACGCGGATTTGATTAGCCGCTATCCTGCCGAGAACATGGTTATAATCACCACGGGCAGTCAGGGCGAGCCGATGTCAGCTCTTTCAAGAATGGCGTTCTCTGACCACAAAAAGGTTGAGATTTGCCCCAACGACTATGTTATCATTTCTGCAACTCCCATTCCGGGTAACGAAAAGACAGTCGGCAAGGTTGTCAATGAGCTGTTGAAGCTCGGCGCTCACGTTATCTATGAAAAGATGTATGACGTTCACGTTTCGGGTCACGCATGTCAGGAAGAGCTGAAGCTTATAATGGGTCTTGTTAAGCCCAAGTATTTTATACCCGTTCACGGTGAGCAGAAGCATCTTCGCAAGCACGCCGCTCTTGCCGAGGGTATGGGTATCGGAAAAGAAAACATCTTTATTGCCGATAACGGCTATGTTGCGGAAATAACAAGCAAAGCCATCAAAAGCGGTGCTCCCGTTCCCGCAGGCAAAGTCTTTGTTGACGGTTATGGCGTTGGCGATGTCGGCAGTGTTGTGCTTCGCGACAGAAAGCATCTTGCGCAGGACGGTATTATTATTGTTGCCGCTTCGATTGATTACGAAACGGGTCAGCTTATCGCAGGTCCTGAGGTTATTTCCAGAGGCTTTGTTTATGTTAAGGAGGCTGAGGAGCTTATAGCCAATGCAAGAAAAATCGCCGAAAAATCGCTTGAGGGATGTTATTATAACAATATCAGCGATATAGGAGCAATCAAGGGCAAGCTTCGCGATGCGGTTTCTCATTTCGTTTATGAACAGACAAAGAGAAGCCCGATGATTCTCCCCGTTATTATGGAGGTTTAAATGAAATTCAAAGGTTTTTGGTATGACAGTCTGATGATTTGTCTGACTGCGGGAATAGCCGCGGTCTTTGTTGCCATGACTGCTTTTATCGAGCCGAGGCTTGCGGTTGCAGAAGGCATAGCGTTTTTAATAGTGTGCGTTATTGCGGTTTACAGAGCCTTGTCAGCCAAAAACAGATACAAGCGTTTTATTATCAAAACATCAAAAAAACTTGATTTTACAGACCAAAAGGTGCTGTCAACTTTCCCTTTCCCCGTTGCGGTTTGTGACGAAAAGGGATACATAACATGGTGCAGCAACCGCTTTTTAAACGAAATATCGCTCGGTGATATAACACAGACGGATAATATTGTTAAATTTACAAACGGAATAAAGCTCAATGTTCTTACAGAGAATGACGAAACGAGCGTTATGGTCAACGACAGATACTATACCGTCTATCCGATAAAGTATATTTCGGGCGGCAAAAACTACTGCGCTGTTTATTATTTCGACAACACCTCTCTGAAAAAGACCGAGCTTGAATATATCAATTCGCGCCCCTATGCGGTTTTGATTGAGCTTGACAACCTTGATGAATCAAGGTCAGAGCTCAGGGACAGCGAGCGCACGGAGATTAAGAGTCAAATTGAAGCGATGCTTGATGACTGGACGGAAAAATACGACAGCGTTATCAAAAAAATCGGCGATGACAGATATCTTTCCGTAACAGAGAGGAAAAATATCAACAGTATGATTGAAGACAGGTTTTCCGTGCTCGAGGCTGTACGCAATTTTGAATACAAGGGTAAAAAAATCGGAGCAACCCTTTCAATCGGCGTTGCAGCGGGTGACAACATAAGGAAAAGCGAAAGGAATTCAAGGAAATCTCTTGAAATGGCTCTCGGCAGAGGCGGCGACCAGGTTGCAATCAAAACCAAGGACGGCTATGATTATATCGGCGGCGTTTCAAAGAGCGCGGAAAAGCGCAACAAGGTTAAAAGCCGCGTTATAGGCTCGGCGCTTGCAGAGCTTATTAAATCAGCAAGTAATGTTATCGTTATGGGTCACGCTTATACCGACCTTGATGCGATGGGTGCGGCGGTCGGCGTTGCGTGCGCGGCGCAAAGCTTCGGTATCCCCGTATGCATTGCAACCGATAAAAAGAAAACCCTTGCTTTAAGCCTTATCGACAAGCTTGAAAAAGAGGGTATGGGCAGCCTTATCGTCGGTCAGGAAACCGCAAATGAGCTGCTGGGCAAAAAAACTTTGCTTGTTCTCGTGGATACCCACATAGAGGGCTTTGCGGAATTTCCAAAGCTCTATGAAAAAGCGGAAACAAGAGTTATTATCGACCATCACCGCAGAGCGGTTACTGATATCGAAAGCGCGGTTATCTTCCATCACGACCCCGGAGCTTCCTCGGCGTGTGAAATGGTAACGGAGCTTTTGCAGTATATCAATCCCGATATAAGCATAACCAAAACAGTTGCCGAAGCGCTGCTTGCGGGCATTATGCTTGACACAAAGGATTTCGTTGTCGGTGCGGGTGTCAGGACCTTTGAGGCGGCGGCATACTTAAAAGATAAAAACGCCGATACCGTCAGCGTCAAAAAGCTTTTTGCAACCTCAATGGAGGTCAACAAGCTTCGCACAAAGGTTATTTCCGCGGCAGAGAGCTTTATGGGATGCGCTGTTTCGGCGGCGGATTTTCAGTCCTCCGATATCAGAATTATTTCTGCGCAGGCGGCTGATGAACTGCTGAAAGTCAGCGGAATTAAAGCTTCGTTTGTTCTGTTTGAAAACGGCGGAGCAATAAATATTTCTGCCCGAAGCCTCGGCGAGGTTAATGTTCAGCTTATAATGGAATCTCTCGGCGGAGGTGGCCATCAAAACATGGCGGCATGCCAGCTCAAGGGCTGCACCATGATAACGGCTAAAGAAAAGCTGAACGGAGCAATTAAAGAATTTTTCGAAAAAAACTCATAAGGAGATTTAAAGATATGAAAGTTGTATTAATTCAGGATGTTAAGGGCCTCGGAAAAAAAGGCGAGCTTGTCAGCACATCTGACGGCTATGCAAGAAACTTTCTTTTCCCCAGAAAGCTTGCAATGGAAGCAAATTCCCAGGCGATGAGCGAGCTTAAAAACAGAGAAGCTTCCGAAAAACACCGCATCGAAACAGAGATTGCTGCCGCAAAAGCAAGTGCAGCAAAGCTTGAAGGCAAAACAGTCAAGATGACTGCAAAAGCAGGCACAAACGGCAAGCTTTTCGGCTCCGTAACCTCAAAGGATGTTGCGGCTCTTATTTCAAATCAGTTCGGCATTCAGCTTGACAAGCGCAAGGTTGTTGTTGATGATATAAAGTCATTCGGCACTTATCCCGTTGAGGTTAAGCTTTATAACGGAATTTCCGCATCAATGTTTGTAATGGTAGGCGAATAAAATGGCAGATAACGGTTTGCTTTCTTTTGACAATATAACAATGCCTTACAGCGCCGAAGCGGAGCAGGCGGTTTTGGGCAGCATTCTTGTTGACCCCTCGTGCCTTTCGCAGGCGGCGGTTTACATAACGCCCGAATCATTCTTCCTTCCGCAGCATTCGGCTATCTTTGAGGCAATGATAACCATTGACAGCACGGGCAAGGTCATTGACCCGCTTGTTATTCTTGATTTGCTTGTTCAGCAGAATGTTTATGACAATGCCGCGGGCAGAAACTATCTTTTCCAGCTTGCAGAGAGTGTTCCTTCAACAGCAAATGTTGAGATGTATGCCAAGATAGTGCGCGAAAAGTTTTACATGAGAACTCTCATCAACATTTCAAGCGAAACTATCGAAAGCGCTGTTGCGCAGGAAGAAACCGCGGATGCACTGCTTGATAACGCGGAGCAGAAGATTTATAATATCCGTCAGGGCAAAACCTCCAACGCACCCTCAAGGCTTAAAGATATCATTGTTAACAACGTTTATGATACTCTTAAAAAGATAACGGGCGAGGATAAGGAGCTTTATAAGGGCTACACAACCGGTTATTCATATTTGGACAAGGTGCTCACGGGTCTTAACCGCTCTGACCTTATTCTTATCGGCGCAAGACCTGCCATGGGTAAAACGAGCTTTGCTTTGAACCTTGCCAGAAACGTTGCCGCGCTCGGCAAGCGCAAGGTGCTTTTCTTCTCGCTCGAAATGACTAAGGAACAGCTTGCAATGAGAGTTCTCGGCACGGAAGCCCGCGTTTCCAGCATGAAAATGAGAAACGGCAACATCTCGCAGGACGAATGGATCAGGCTCGGCATGGCAACAAGCGCTCTCAATGACTGTGAGCTTTATTTTGACGATACTTCAAGCATCACCGTGCCCGAAATGAAAGCCAAAACAAGGCGTCTAGGCGGCGTTGAATGCGTTATTATTGACTACCTCGGTCTTATTAAAGGCAGCACAAGAACGGAAAACCGTGTTCAGGAGGTTTCTGAGATTACCCGTAACCTTAAAATGATGGCAAAGGATTTGAATATCCCCGTCATCTGCTGCGCGCAGCTTTCCAGAGGCACGGAGGGCAGAGGCAAGTCCCACAGACCCCAGCTTTCCGACCTGCGTGAATCGGGCTCAATCGAGCAGGATGCGGATATCGTTATGATGCTCTACCGTCCCGATTACTACAAAGGCGAGAGAGAGGATGACGAGCCGGAGGAGCAGAAGCAGGATGCCAACATCGCCGAGGTTCTTGTTGTTAAAAACCGCCACGGCGAAACGGGCACGGTTGAATTTGTGTTTGACGGCGAACACACCTTATTCCTCCAGCTTGAAAAAATTCACGATGATTAATAAGATTAAATCGGCAACTGAGAAATATGCCATGATTCCCGTCGGTGCAACGGTTGTTGCGGCGGTTTCGGGCGGAAGTGATTCAATGGCTATGCTCACGGCGCTTAATATGCTCAAAAAAGAGTTAACATTTGAGCTTTGTGCGGCGCATGTTAACCATTGCCTGCGCGGTGAGGATGCTGACAGAGATGAAGCCTTTGTTGTTCAAAAATGCAATGAAATGGGTATCCCCGTGCATGTGCTTCGGGTCGATGTTGCAAAAAAAGCAGCGGAAAGCGGCGAAAGCTTTGAGGAGTGCGGGCGCAGAGTCAGATATGAGTTTTTTGCTTCGATAGCAGAAAATGCGCTTATTGCCACCGCGCATAACCTTGATGACAGGGTTGAAACCTTTCTTTTCAACTTTGCAAGGGGCAGTGCGCTTCGCGGACTTTGCTCAATTCCCGCAAAAAGAGATAACATAATAAGGCCTCTTATTGATTGCACCAAGGCGGAAATTCTTGATTTCTGCAATAAAAACTCAATCGAATATGTAACAGATGCCACAAATGCGGATGTTAAATATGCGCGAAACAGAATAAGGCACAATGTAATAACCGAGCTTCGCGAAATTAATCCGTCTTTTGAAAGCTGCGCGGCAAGGTGCATTTCCGCTGTCAACGAGGACGAGCGTTTTTTGTCAGCGCTTGCCGATGAAATTGTTGGCAAGGCAATGATAAAGGGCGGCTTTGATGCTTCCGTTGTTTCCGAAGCTCCCTCTCCGCTCAAAAAACGCGCGGTTATCAAAATCTGCGAAGCATTTGCAAATGTTACCCCCGAGCAAAAATTTGTTGAAAAAATCTGTGATTTGCTCAATGATACGGGCAGTCTGCAGATTAACGGCGGCGTAACCGTCAGGGTGCGCAGGGGAGTGCTTGATTTTCCTGCAGAAAAAGAAACCCATGAGTCCGTTAAGATTGTAAACGGAGTGGCTGAATTTGCAGGAGCATGCATTGAAACACAAATTATTAATATTAATGAAATAAATAATTTACAAAACATTTCAAAACAGGGCTTGGAATATTTCCTTGATTGTGATAAAATACTCGGCGATGTTACTGTCAGAAGCCGCGCGGCTGGCGATAAAATAACGCTCAAATCGCGCGGAGTGACAAAATCGCTCAAAAAGCTTTTTAATGAGCTTGCGGTTGCTCCCGAAAAAAGAAACGGAATAGCGGTTTTTGCCGATAACGGCGGAGTTGTTCTTGTTGAGGGTGCCGGCTGTGATGCAAGAGTTGCGGTGACAAAGGCAACCGAAAAAGTTATGATTGTTAAAATCAAAAGATAAATATGGGGTATGAAATATGCTGAAAGATATTGAAAAGGTATATTACAGCGAAGAAACCATTCGTGAAATTGTTGAACGCCTCGGAAAACAGATAAGTGAAGATTATAAAGACAAAAATCTGCTTCTTGTCAGTGTGCTTAAAGGCTCCGTTATTTTCATGGCGGATTTGATGAGGGCAATAACCGTTCCCTGCGCCATCGATTTTATGTGCGTTTCCAGCTATAAAGATAAAGCGGTTTCATCAGGCGTTGTTAAGATTGTTAAAGACCTTGACATTGATTTGCAGGGCTGGGATGTTCTTATAGTTGAGGATATTCTTGATTCGGGCAAAACCTTGAGCTATCTCAAAAAGCTCCTGTTAAGCAGAAACCCGAAAAGCATCAGAATCTGCACTCTTCTTGATAAGCCTGAGCGCAGAGCTGTTGACGATGTTTTTGCCGATTATTCGGGTGCGGAGGTGCCTGACGAATTTGTTGTCGGCTACGGTCTTGACTACAATGAAAAATACAGAAATCTTCCGTATATCGGAGTTCTCAAAAGAGAGATATATGAAAAATAATTGAACCTTCACGGGGAAAGATAAATTAAGGAGTGATTATTCCAGTTGAATACCAAAAATAACAAACCGGGCGACTTCAAAAAGAAGCTGCCGACAATACTTTCATATATTCTGATTCCTGTTATGATAATCGGCGGAATGTTTTTCTATGTTCAGAATCAGACAAAAGAAAAAACCGAGTATTATGAAATTGTTGCTCTTTTTGATGAGGGCAAGGTTTCCGAATACAAGCTTAATTTAAGCAGTGGAGCTCTGACTTATACACTTCAGGGCGAGGAGCAGGCACGCTCGTTCTCTGTGCCCAGCGTAAGCCTTTTTGTTGAGGATATTCATGACAGCGTTATCAAATATAACCGCGAGAATCCCCAAAACAAGATAAAGGCGGACTATATTGCGGGCTCAACGGGCGAATGGCTTTATAACATTGTTCCCACTCTGCTTCTGCTTGCGGTTATGGGTGTTCTGACATTCTTCATGTTCAGACGCATGAACCAGACAATGACCAACGAAAATAACCGCACTCTCAGTTTCGGCAAAGCAAGAATCAAGCACGCAAAGGACGAAAAGAGAAAAGCAACATTCAAGGATGTTGCAGGTGCGGATGAGGAAAAAGAAGAGCTTGAAGAAATTGTTCAGTTCCTCAAAGACCCCCATAAGTTTGACACTCTCGGCGCGCGCATTCCCAAGGGCGTTTTGCTTGTAGGCCCTCCGGGCACGGGTAAAACCCTGCTTGCAAGAGCTGTTGCAGGCGAAGCCGATGTTCCGTTTTTCTCGATATCGGGCTCCGACTTTGTTGAAATGTATGTTGGTGTCGGTGCATCAAGAGTGCGTGACCTTTTTGATCAGGCAAAGAAAAGCTCGCCCTCAATTATTTTCATTGATGAAATCGATGCTGTAGGTCGCCACAGAGGCGCAGGCATGGGCGGCGGTCACGATGAAAGAGAACAGACTCTTAACCAGCTTCTTGTTGAAATGGACGGCTTTGGTGCAAACGAGGGTGTTATCGTTATCGCGGCAACCAACCGCCCCGATATCCTTGACCCCGCGCTCCTGCGCCCAGGCAGATTTGACCGCCAGGTAACCGTTAATTATCCCGATACAAAGGGCAGGGTTGAAATTCTTAAGGTTCACGCAAAAGGCAAGCCCATTGCTCCCGATGTTGACCTTAACAGCATTGCTCACGCAACAGTCGGCTTCACCGGTGCTGACCTTGAAAACTTGCTCAACGAAGCAGCGCTTCTTGCGGCAAGAAATGATAAAAAGGCAATCACTATGGATGAGATTGACGAAGCTGCCCTAAAAGTTCAGGTCGGTTCCGAAAAGAAATCCCATAAGATGAATGAAAAGGCGAAAAAGCTGACTGCCTATCACGAAGCGGGTCACGCAGTTTCAAGCTTTTATCTCGAAAACAAAGACCCCGTTCACCAGATTTCGATTATCCCCAGAGGCATGGCAGGCGGCTATACGCTTTACAGACCCGTTGAGGATAAGAATTACACCTCCAAGAACGAGATGCTTGATAACCTTGTCAGCCTGCTTGGCGGACGCGTTGCGGAGGCTCTTGTTCTCGGCGATATTTCAACGGGTGCATCAAATGATATCGAAAGGGCAACCGAAATTGCCAGAAGCATGGTTACAAAATACGGCATGAGCGAAAAACTCGGTCCCATTTCCTTCGGCGGCGAAAACCATCAGGTTTTCCTCGGAAAAGATTACAGCAATGTTCGCAACTATTCTGAAAGCGTTGCGGCGCAGATTGACGAAGAAATCGAAACCATTGTCAGAAATGCATACAGCAGAACGGAAGAAATTCTTACCGAGCATATGGATAAGCTTCATATAATCGCTCAGAAGCTCTTTGAGCACGAAAAGATGACCGGTGAGGAATTTGCCGCAATCATGACTGAAACGCCTGCACAGGCCGTTGAAAGCGAAATAAACGAATAAAAATTAACCCGCTTACGGATTATTCCGCAGGCGGGTTGTTTTTATGACCTTTTTGTGATTTTGCCGATAAGCATAAACAGAATGAACACGGCGATGTTTGCCGCAACGATTGTTGAGCCGACGGGCGTTCCGTATAGTATCGCAATAATAATTCCGATAACTGCGCATACTACCGCAATCACAGCCGAGCTGATTATAACCGAAAGGAAGTTTTTGAAAACACGCATTGCCGCGAGGGCGGGGAAGATAATCAATGCGGAAATCAGAAGCGCACCCACAAGATTCATCGCAAGCACGATAACAACGGCGGTAACAACCGCAATCAAGGTGTTATATGCCTTGGCATTTGTGCCCGTTGCCGAAGCAAAATCCTCGTC
>JAZSGU010000125.1:0-5724 GCA_045532895.1 Acutalibacteraceae bacterium
GAGTAATCCGAACCTGCCCTAAAGCGAGTCTTTTCGCCGCTTTTCGGAGTTTCGGCATTGAAAGGCGCCAGCCTTCCTGCAACCTCAACAACCAAAAATCGGCTGAAAATCCTTCGCTTTTGGGTCGAAGAATTTTCACGGAGCGGATTTTTGGTCAATCAAGGCACAAAACGGAGCAAATCCTTTCGGATTTGCGAGTATTTTAACGATGAGTGAACGGAAATACGCCCGTGAAAATCACGGTTCGGATTATTCCATTCACCTTAATCACAACATTCATTGAAAGGAATGGTCAGAAAAATGAACAACAAGGAATTTTTTGAAGCAGTCAGACTTCTCGGCAAAGAGAAGAATATAGCACAGGATGCTCTTTTGGACGGCATCCAGAAAGCAATAGTAACAGCGGTTAAAAGGGACTATAATAATAAGGATATAGTTTTCTGCGAAATTGACGAGGATAAAAAGGATATGCGCGTTTTTGTTCGCAAAAACGTTGTTACCGAAGTGCTTGACCCCGATGAGGATATGACAGTTGAGCAGGCAAAAAGATTCAAGCCCAACGCTCTTGCGGGCGACATTATTGAAATTGAGCTTGAAACAAAAGAGGTCAGCCGTATTGCCGCAGAAAAAGGCAAACACATTCTCCGTCAGGCTATCCGCGAGGCAGAGCACGGCCAGATAAGAGAAGAGTTCCAGAGCAAAAATCAGGAAATCGTTACCGCAAAGATTTCAAAGATTGACCCCGTCACCCTTGACGCATTTGTTGAGATTGGCAAGATTACAGAAAGACTTCTCCGCACCGAGCAGCTTCCCACCGACAACTTCACAGAGGGCGACCTTGTAAAGGTTTATATCGCAGAGGTCAGAGAGGCAACAAAGGGACCCAAGGCAACAATTTCAAGAACGCATCCCGGCCTTGTACGCCGCCTGCTTGAAAGCGAAGTTCCCGAAATTTTCGACGGTACGGTTGAAATCAAGTCCGTTTCACGCGAAGCGGGCTCCAGAAGCAAGATTGCCGTTTACAGCGCAGACGAAAATGTTGACCCCGTCGGCGCATGCATCGGCCAGAGAGGCGCAAGAGTTAACAAGATTGTTGAGCTTCTCGGCGGTGAAAAGCTTGACATCGTTCGCTACAGCGATGACCCCGCCGCTTTTGTCGCAGCCGCTCTTGCCCCCGCTGATGTTATTTCCGTAACGGTTGAGAGCGAGGAAGAGAAGTCCTGCAAGGTGGTTGTTCCCAACAGCCAGCTTTCGCTTGCAATCGGTAACAAGGGTCAGAATGCCCGCCTTGCCGCAAAGCTTACAGGCTGGAAAATTGACATTAATCCCGAAACAGAGGAAGCAGTTATAAATTTTGACGAATAAGGAGCTGAACCAATGCAAACCCGCCGGATTCCGATGAGAAAATGCACAGGCTGCAATGAAATGAAACCAAAAAAAGAGCTTGTCAGGGTTGTCAGAAGCCCCGAGGGCGAAATATCGCTTGACTTAACGGGCAAAAAGCCGGGCAGAGGCGCCTATGTGTGCCGCAGCGCGGAATGCCTTGAAAAGGCAAGAAAAACAAAAAGGCTTGAAAAGGCTTTCTCCTGTGTGATTCCGGACGGAATTTTTGAGAAGATGGAGGAAGAACTGAAAAATGAATGATAATCCAAAGCTTCTTTCGCTTCTCGGCATGTGCCGCAGAGCCGGCAAATTAAGCTGCGGTCATGATGCAGCAGTGGGTTCGGTCAGAAGCAAAAGCGCAAAGCTCTGTCTTTTAAGCAGCGATGCATCGCCAAGGCTGATAAAAGAAATTGAGCGCGAAGCGGGCTTTGAGGGGCGAGAAATCCCCGTAAGAGCGTTATATTCCGGAATGGAAGAAATAGGCAGAGCCACGGGGCTCAAATCCGCCGTGGTTACGGTAAACGACGAAGGCTTTGCAAAAACAATGCTTTCGCTTCTGATTACAACAGAGGTTACAGAGGAGGTCACCTATGATTAATAAATACAGAGTACATGAGGTTGCTAAAGATTTTGATATAAAAAGCAACATAGTTGTCGATTTGCTCGCAAAGTATTTTGACGGCCAGAAAAAACACATGACAGCTCTCGAAGAAGACGAGCTTGACATTATATTTGAAACCTTCACAAAGGAAAATGAGGTTGCTGACCTTAACGAATATTTCAACCTTGTTCCCGCCAAGAAGAAGGAAAAGGAAGCTCCCGCGCAAGAGCAGGAGGCTCCCTCTGTTGAGGAGAAAAAGGAAGCTGCTCCCGAAAAGAAAGAGGAGAAGGCTCCCGAAAAGAAGGCTGAAAAGGCTCCCGAAAAGAAAGAAGAGCAGAAGGAAGAAAAACAGCCTGAAAAGAAGCCCGCGCAGCAGGCGCAGAAGCCCGGCAAGCTGCCTCCCATGCCCCAGAAAAAGGCGGCTCCCGAAAAGAAAGAGAAGGAAAACAAGCCCATGCAGTCCCGCACAAAGGGCGAAATGAGAACAATCGACACCAGAGCAGATAATGTTGACCTCGAAAAATATAACGAGAGATACGAAAACATCGCTCCCGAAAACAAAACAAAGCAGCATGAGGGTGCCGTTAAAAAGCAGAAGCTCAAGCAGAAGAGCCAGCAGTACAGAAAGCAGGGCGGCATGCGCTCCTCCAGACGCGAAACAGAGGCTGAAAGGCTCAAGAGAATTGCGGCTGAAAGAGCAAAGAAGCCCCAGATGCTTCTCAAGCTTCCCGAGGAAATCACAGTCGGCGAGCTTGCCGCAATGCTTAAGATGACGGCGGCGGAGGTTATCAAAAAGCTGTTTGTTCTCGGCCAGATGGCAACCGTTAACGAGGTGCTCGATTATGAAACAGCCGCCATTGTTGCCGAAGAGCTCGGCGCAAAGGTTGAAAAAGAGGTTGTTGTTACTATTGAGGACAGAATCATCGATGACCATGTTGACGATGAAAGCGAGCTTATTGCCCGAGACCCCGTTGTTGTTGTTATGGGTCACGTTGACCACGGTAAAACATCGCTTCTTGATGCTATCAGGAACACTTCCGTTACCACCACCGAAGCGGGCGGTATCACCCAGCATATCGGTGCTTACAGAGTTGACCTTAACGGTCAGAAGATTACTTTCCTTGACACTCCCGGCCACGCCGCATTCACATCAATGCGTCTGAGAGGTGCAATGGCAACGGATATTGCAATCCTTGTTGTTGCGGCAGATGACGGTATCATGCCCCAGACCATTGAAGCTATCAACCACGCAAAGGCGGCGGGCGTTCAGATTATAGTTGCAATCAACAAGATGGATAAACCCGCGGCTAACCCCGACAAGGTGCTTCAGCAGCTCACCGAGCATGAGCTTGTGCCTGAAGAATGGGGCGGCGAAACAATCTGTGTTCCCGTTTCCGCGAAAACAAGGCAGGGTATCGACAACCTGCTTGAATCCGTTCTTCTTGTTGCGGAAATGCAGGAGCTTAAGGCTAACCCCAACCGTTCCGCAAAGGGTGTTGTTATCGAAGCAAGGCTTGACAAGGGCAGAGGCCCCGTTTCAACCCTTCTTGTTCAGAACGGCACGCTTAAATCAGGCGATATAATCGTTGCTGGCACCGCAGTCGGCAGAGTCAGAGTTATGACAGACGACAAGGGCAGAAAGGTTAAGGAGGCAGGTCCTTCAGTTCCCGTTGAGATTATGGGTCTTGCGGAAGTTCCGCAGGCGGGCGACGGCTTTGACGCCGTTAAGGATGAACGCCTTGCAAGAGAGCTTGTTGGGCAGAGAAAGAACAAGGCGAAGGAAGAGCAGTTCAAGGAATATCAGAAGGTTACTCTTGACAACCTCTTTGCTTCAATTCAGGAAGGTCAGCTTAAAGACCTCAATATCATCATCAAGGCGGACGTTCAGGGCTCCGCAGAAGCAGTTAAGCAGAGCCTTGTCAAGCTTTCCAACGATGAGGTACGCGTTAAAATTATCCACAGCGCGGTTGGCGCAGTTACCGAAAGCGACGTTATGCTCGCAAACGCTTCAAACGCAATTATCGTCGGCTTCAACGTAAGACCCGACAATGTTGCCGCTGAAAGCGCAGAGCGCGACGGCGTTGAAATAAGATGCTACAGAGTTATTTATGACTGCATCGAAGAGGTTGAGGCGGCTATCAAGGGTATGCTTGCACCCAAGTTCAGGGATGTCGACATCGGCAAGGCAGAGGTACGCCAGGTTGTTAAGATTTCTTCTGTCGGCAATGTTGCAGGATGCCACGTTACAAGCGGCAAGATTACCAGAGGCGCAAAAATCAGAGTTGTCCGTGACGGCTTTGTTATCGCAGAGGATGAAATGGCTTCGCTCAAGCGTTTCAAGGATGACGTTAAAGAGGTTGCTTCGGGCTTTGACTGCGGTATCGGACTCAACAAGTTCAACGACATCAAAGAGGGCGACGTATTTGAAGCCTTCATCACCGAGGAGTACAGAGATTAATTATGGCTGGATACAGAATAGACCGTGTTTCCGAGGATATCAAAAGAGAAATAGCCGCGATTATCCGCGAGCTTAAGGACCCCAGAGTGCAGGATGTGATGCTGACCGTCGTTAACGTTGAGGTCAGCTCCGATGCATCCTTTGCGAAGGTCTATGTCAGCGCAATGGAGGGCATCGAAACCGCTAAAACCGCGGTTAAGGGCTTGACAAGCGCAACGGGATATATCCGCAGAGAGGTCGGCAAAAGGCTTCATCTGCGTAAAACTCCCGAGCTTAAATTTGTTGCCGATGATTCCATCGAAAAGGGCATGAAAATTGCGGGAATGCTCGGCGACTTCAATGAACAGTAAAGGAGAGTCAGTCAATGAGGATTGACCTGAACGAAACCGTACAGCTCCTTGAAAAATCAAATAATATTTTGCTGCTGTGCCACAGCCATCCGGACGGTGACACTCTCGGCAGCGCCACCGCGCTTGCGCACGCTCTTAAGGCTATGGGCAAGAGGGTGAGAATCGAATGCTCCGACCCCATTCCAAAGGATTTTTCCTTTATGTTTGAGGGCATTGAAGCCAGCGATTTTGAGCCGGAGCTTATCGCCGCGATTGACGTTGCGGATATAAAGCTGCTCGGCAGGGAAGCGGAGGGCAAATATCAGGGCAGAATAGAGCTTTGCATTGACCATCACGGCTCAAACATGCTCTATGCCGACAAGGTTTTTCTTGAACCCGATTCGGCATCCACGGCAGAAATGATGTATTTTATCCTTAAAGAGATGAACGCGGAGATTACTCCCGTCATGGCATCGTGCCTTTTTACGGGCGTGTCAACCGACACGGGCTGCTTCCGCTTTTCCAACACAACCGTCAGGACATTTGAGATTGCCGCACAGCTTGCAAAGCTCGGCGCGGATACCTACAACATCATTCAGGTGTTTTTTGAAACAAAAACCAAGACATATGCGGCTCTTGAACGCCTTGCGCTGGACAGCATGCGTTTTTATTTTTCGGACCGCTGCGCGATTGTCTGCGTAACGCAGGATATGTACGCAAAAAGCGGCTCGGACGAGAGTGAGGTTGACCGCCTTTCAAATCTGCCCCGTCAGGTTGAGGGTGTTCTGGTCGGTGCAACCGTCAGAGAGCTTAAAGACGGCAATTTCAAAGCGTCTGTCAGAACCCACGGCGATATCAACGCCTCTGCAATCTGCAAAAGGCTCGGCGGCGGCGGTCACATGGGCGCGGCAGGTTGCACGCTTTACGGCACAAAGCAGCAGGCAATCAATTCT
>JAZSGU010000042.1:0-2692 GCA_045532895.1 Acutalibacteraceae bacterium
TTTCGCCGCCTGCGAAATATGAAACATAAATGGGCAGCATAGGGAGCAGGCAAGGAGAAATAAAAGTGATTATACCTTCCAAAAACGAAATAAAATATTGCATTGTCAAACCTCCGATAATTTAATTTTACCATAAAAGAGCCCCGTACACAACAAAAGATTGAAAATAACTCAAAACAATATTATAATTAATTCGGGTGATTCCATGGAAGAAAATCATATTGTCAGCCGTCTTTTTGAAATGCAGGATTTAGAATACCGTGAATTTCATTCAAAGCTTATGCCGACGGTTGAAAAATCAAGGGTTATCGGCGTGCGTACCCCTGAATTAAGAAAATTTGCAAAAGAAATTTCTAAAACACCGTTTGCCGAACAATTTATCATAAATCCCGCTCATGAATATTACGAAGAAAACAATCTTCACGCTTTTTTGATTGAAGAAATCGGTGATTACGATGCCTGCATTAAAGAACTCAACCGTTTTCTTCCCCATGTGGATAATTGGGCAACCTGTGATATGATGCGCCCGAAAATATTCAAAAAGAATCTTGATAAATTACTCCCGCAAATCAAAAGCTGGATTGATTCCGACAAAACATACACCGTTCGTTTCGGCATGGAATGCCTTATGCTTTATTATCTTGACGAGCATTTCAGCCCGGAATTTCCAAAGATGATTGCCGAAATCCGCTCCGAGGAATATTATGTAAAAATGATGCAGGCGTGGTATTTTGCAACCGCTCTTGCGAAGCGTTATGATGATACTATTCCGTATTTGGAGCAAAACCGATTGGATATAGATACCCACAACAAAGCAATTCAAAAATCGGTTGAAAGTTATCGTATAACTCCCGACCAAAAAGTATATTTAAGAACATTAAAAAGATAATTGCAATAAGAAATTAACTTTGATATAATTCAATAAAAAGAAAGGAATGGTTTTTATGTATTATAAAATAGAAAACGAATTTTTGAACTGTGAAATCGATGATATGGGTGCGCAGCTTCATTCGCTTAAGCTGAAAGAAAACGGTAAGGAATATATCTGGCAGGGCAACCCTGATATATGGTACGGTCAGGCACCCGTTTTGTTCCCGATTATCGGTCAGGTGATTGACGATAAATTCCGCTATAACGGCGTTGAATACACAATGCCAAAGCACGGGCTTGCAAGAAAGCTGCTTTTTAGCGTTAAGGAATGTGCGGGCGCAAAAGCCGTTTTCAGCCTTGAAAGCGACGAAAATACCCTCAAAAGCTATCCTTTTGAGTTTGAGCTTCTTGTTGCGTTTGAGCTTTGCGGCAAATCGCTTGTTAACACAATGACCGTTATCAACAAGACCAAGGGTGAAATGTATTTTTCAATCGGTGCTCACCCCGGCTTTAACTGCAATATCGGCGATGTTATCGAATTTGAATTGCCTGAAACGCTTGAAACAGAGCGCATTGACAGCGATAATCTGATTATCCCCGAAAAATTCCCCGTAATCGAAAATTCACGAGAGATTGAAATAACAAAAGACATTTTTTCAAAGGATGCCCTTATTCTTTCCGGCATCAAATCAAAGAAGCTTCGCATTAAAGGCGAAAATGAGATTGAGTTCACCTTCGGCGACTGCCCCTTCCTCGGCATATGGGCAAAGCCCGGCGCACCCTATGTATGCCTTGAGCCTTGGTACGGCGTGAATGACGGCAGAGAGGTTAAAAACGATATTTCCGAAAAGAGGGGAATACAGCATCTTAATGATGGCGAAAGCTTTGCGTTCTCATGGACTGCGGAAATTATTTGAGGTGAAACAGAATAAACAAGGTGCTTGCGATATTACGCTGATTTTTATGCTTCCGTCATACATTTTCAGCTTTTTGCCGTGGCACACCGAAAACGATGAATTCGCAAATTTCTATAACAGCTGGAGTGCCGAAAATGCCGAAATTTCCGTCGGTGCAGAAAATACTTTCCGCAATGTTTGTTACGTTTATCGGACTTTTTGCAAATTTGTTTAGTTAACAGAAAAGGTATCATGCTTATTTCATTTTGCATGATACCTTCATTTTTTATATTGTTTTTTCCGCAAAACGAACTGCCGCCATTGCATCGGGCCCGTAGCTGTCTGCGCCAATCATTTCGGCGTATTCCTCCGTCATAACTGCGCCGCCTACCATAACCTTGCAGTCGGGTGCCGCCTCGCGCAGAAGCTTTATTGTTTCTTCCATTGCGGGCACGGTGGTTGTCATCAGCGCGCTCAAACCGACAAGCTTTGCGTCGCTTGATTTGACCGCTTCAACAATAGCTTCGGGCTCAACATCCTTGCCGAGGTCAATGACCTCATAGCCGTAGTTTTCAAGAAGCACCTTAACAATGTTTTTGCCGATGTCGTGTATATCGCCTTTGACGGTTGCGATAACTATTTTGCCCTTTTTGTTTTCACCTGCAGGGATTGCGGATTTTATTGCGTCAAACGCTTCCTTTGCCGCTTGCGCGCTCATAAGAAGCTGTGGCAGATAAACGCGCTTTTCCTCAAAGCCCTTACCGACCGTGTTGAGGGCGGGGATTATCATTGTGTTGATTATCTCCATGGGTGAGGTTGTTTTTATCAGTTCTGCCGCCGCTGCTGCCGCCTGCTCTTTCAGCCCGCTTATAATGCAGCCGTCAAGCCCCGCCGAGGGTTTAACCTGCGTCTGTGCCTGAACGGGT